>JBNMOF010000072.1:0-9443 GCA_051277175.1 Polaribacter sp. | reverse complement strand
AGCACACCTTTTGATAAAACACATGATTTTTCTATAAATGCGAGTTATAAATTAAATGAAAAATGGAAATTCAATTCTAATTTTGTTTATCAAACTGGACAGCCTGCAAATTATCCCGTGGGACAATATGAAGTACAAGGATTAAATGTGCCAATTTATGACAATAACAGAAGAAATGCAGACAGACTTCCTGCATATCACAGACTCGATATCGCTGCAACTTTAACGCCAGAAAAGAATAAAGATAGAAGATGGCAAGGAGAATGGGTCTTTGGTATTTATAATTTATATGGAAGAGAAAATGCAGCCTCTTTAGCATTTAGACAAAACCAAGAAACGTTTAGAAATGAAGCGATACAAACCTCTATTTTTGGGATTGTACCCTCTGTTACCTACAATTTTAAATTTTAACAAGAGAATAAGCCACTTGACAAAGTAAAAAGGAAATGAAAAAAATATACATACTAATTCCACTACTAATATTGCTTTTTTCTAACTGCGAAAAAGTTGTAGAGATCGATTTGCCTACAATCGAACCAAAATTAGTGATAGATGCTTCTTTTGAAGTTTTATTTGATGCAGCACCTGTTACTGCAAATACTGTTGTAAAATTAAGACTATCTGCAGATTATTTTGAAGAAAATATACCAACGGTTTCAAATGCGATTGTTTTTGTAACCAACTTATCTGATGCCGCAGTTACTAATTTTATTGATGTAAATTTGGATGGAAACTTTAGACCGTTAACTAATTTTATTCCTCTAGACGATATCGAATATGAATTGACAGTAATTTATCAAAATGAAACGTATAAAGGAAAAGCTACTAAAGTAAAATCTACTCCGTTTACAAATGCTATTCAAGGAGATGACACCTTATTTTCTGGTAAAGAAATAGAAGTAAAAGTAGCTTTTAATGATGATGATACTTCTGACAATTATTATTTATTTAATTTTACAAATAACTTATTTCTGCCAATAGAAGATCGTTTTTTTAATGGGAATCCATATAATTTCTCCTTTTATTATCAGGAAGATGAAATCATAGCTCCAACAACTGTTACGATAAGAATGTCTGGTATTTCAAAAAAATATTTCACCTATTTTAGAATATTATTAAACCAAAGTGGTGTAAATGGTGGTGGTCCTTTTGCATCAGTTCCTGCTTCTTTGCTAGGAAACATCATCAATACCGCAAATGAAACTAATTTCCCTCTCGGTTATTTTCATATTTCAGAAACAGATACTTTTACTATCGATCTAGTAGAGAAGACAGACTAAATCGATAAAAATAGGGAAACATAATTTTCTACCGCCTCAAAAACAACTTTCAAAGCAAACTCTAATTTATAAGTTCGAGTGCCTTTTTTATCTTTAAAGAAAATTATATGGAATACTCCTGTTCTAATAATTCCGTCTCAAAAATATAAACTCATTTTCCTTCTTACTTTTATAGCGACAAGCTTTTAAAAAGTTTGCAAAAAAGAATAAAAATAGTATTTTTGAGCAATGACTTTTATAAAAACGACAGAGCAAGACTCGAAATACAATCATCTAGAGAAGATGTCTGTAAAAGAATTATTAAACAATATAAATACTGAAGATAAGACAGTGCCTTTCGCTGTTGAAAAATCTTTACTGCAAATTGAAACTTTAACAGCGCATATTGTAACCAAATTACGAAATGGAGGAAGGCTTTTTTATATAGGTGCAGGAACTTCTGGTAGATTAGGAGTTGTAGACGCTTCTGAGTGCCCACCAACTTTTGGTGTTTCTAATGAGCTTGTTGTTGGTATTATTGCCGGTGGTGATATTGCTATTAGAGAGGCTGTTGAGTTCGCAGAAGATTCTAAAACACAAGGTTGGTTAGATTTACAGAAACACAACATATCGGACAAAGATGTTGTAATCGGTATAGCCGCATCTGGCACAACACCCTATGTAATTTCAACCTTAAAAAAATGCAATGAAAACAATATTATTACTGGCTGTATTACATGTAACAAAAATAGTCCTTTAGCGCATTTTTCTCAGTTTCCTATTGAAGTAATTGTGGGTTCAGAATTTGTAACTGGAAGTTCTAGAATGAAAGCAGGAACTGCTCAAAAGCTAGTGCTAAATATGATTTCTACAGCCTCAATGATTCAGTTAGGAAAAATAAAAGGCAATAAAATGGTAGATATGCAATTGTCTAACAACAAGCTGGTAGAAAGAGGACAGAAAATGTTAGCTAGAGAATTAAATATCAATCAAAATGAAGCCGCTATATTATTAGAAAAATATGGTACTGTCAGAAATTCAATTAAAAATCACAAGAAATGAGTACAAATGTGAATTTATTAGGAAAGGGTTTAAAGTACTTGGGTCTTTTAGTTTTTTTATTTATTGCTTCACCTATTTCACTTACAATGGGTTTTAAGGCTCTAAAAAAGTTTGAAAATACGCCCAAAGAATACCTTTCCTTTATTATTATAATTGCTGCAGGGATTTTAATCATTTTTACCATTTTCTTTGCATTCAAAACTTTTAAAATCTTATTGAAAGCAATCTTTAATGATTAATCGAATGCAAAACTCTGATGGCGTTATTATTATACTTTCTTATCCAAATACAATTGTAAGGCCTGCCTATTGGGAAGTTTTAAGTAATTTTTGGACTAAAATTGGTGTTGGTGCAGAGCACGCTGTACAAGCAGGACACGCAGCCTTGTTATTAATTGAAAAAGGTAACTCAGAGATTAATTATTTTGATTTTGGTAGGTATATTACCTCTTATGGTAATGGACGTGTACGCTCAAAAGAAACAGATCCTGAAGTAGCAGTTTCTATTGCTGCTCAATTTAAAAATAATGAATTATTAAATATAGAAGAAATTTTACTATGGATAGAAAATCATCCTGAAAAAACGCATGGAGACGGAAGGTTGATTGCTAGTATTCATGAAGAAATCGATTTTAATAAAGCAAAAATATTTATTCATCAATTAATTCAAGAAAAAGAAATTCCGTATGGTGTTTTTAAAAAAACAGCAACCAACTGTGCTAGATTTGTTACCGATACAATAATTGCTTCTTCCAAGAATAAAAAAATTGGAAAGCAATTAAAAAAATCAAAATTATTCACACCAAGCCCTGTTGGAAATGTAATAAAGGCAAACACCAATAATACGATTTACGAAGTTTACAACCACCAAATTAACAATTATAAAAATAGATCTATTGTAAAAGAATACCGCTCTTTTTTTGTAACTAAATTTGATAGTGAACTTGATATAAAAGGTACTGAAATCCCTAATATAGATCTTTTCGAATTGAAAAATGCAACTTGGTTAGGTGGAATTGGAAGTGGTGCTTGGTTTAAGATTGAAGATAAAATAGATAATAAAACCTATAAAATTTCGAGACATACTCCAGAAGGAAAAAAAGATTTTGAAGGATTATTTTTATTGAAAGCACCTGATTTTAATCCTTTAAAGGATTATCACTTTATACATCCTACAAACTGTCAAGAGGTTTATATTGAACAAAATGCCAAAACTTTTTGTTTATTAAAAACAAGTTAATTATCCTAATAATCTCTTCCTTTAGTTCTTCATAAACGTCCAACTTTTTAGACGTATTTCTTTTTAGGATTTTAAAAAGAAAAAAAACAAAGGAAACTCAAATTTTAAAAGATTTAAATCTACTCCTAAACACACCATTAGTAAAAAGAGCTCCTTAAGAGAAATGTATAAACTAAAAAAGCAGCTAATAAAATTAGCCGCTTTTAGTTCTATATAATTTAAAATATTATCGAATCAACTTCTTGTACTTGATACGTTTTGGCATTAAATCTCCACCCAAACGACTCTTTTTATTTTCTTCATAATCAGAGAAAGATCCTTCAAAGAAATACACCTCACTATTTCCTTCAAAAGCTAAAATATGTGTACAAACTCTATCTAAAAACCATCTATCGTGACTAATTACTACGGCACAACCTGCGAAGTTTTCTAAACCTTCTTCTAAGGCTCTTAATGTATTTACATCCAAGTCATTTGTTGGCTCATCTAAAAGTAAAACGTTTCCTTCTTCTTTCAAAGTCATTGCTAAATGCAATCGGTTTCTTTCACCACCAGAAAGTGTGTCTACTTTTTTATTTTGCTCACTTCCAGAGAAATTAAAACGACTTAAATAAGCACGAGAATTAACTTGCTTACCTCCCATCATTACCAAATCTTGTCCATCAGAAAAATTTTCCCATATTGTTTTTTCTGGATTAATGTTAGAATGTGCTTGATCTACATATGCAATTTTTGCTGTCTCACCAACCTTAAATTGTCCTGCATCAGGCTTTTCTTCACCCATAATCATCTTAAAAATGGTAGTTTTACCAGCACCATTTGGTCCAATAATACCTACTATTCCTGCCTGAGGAAGGTTAAATTCTAAATTTTCATATAACAATTTATCTCCAAAAGCTTTAGAAACGCCGCTTGCTTCGATAACATTGGTTCCTAAACGAGGGCCATTTGGAATATATATTTCAAGTTTTTCGTCTACCTGCTTTTGATCTTGACTCATTAACTTGTCATAATTCTTTAAACGTGCTTTTTGTTTGGTCTGTCTTCCTTTAGCACCCTGTCTCACCCACTCCAATTCTCTTTCTAATGTCTTTTGGCGTTTAGAAGCAGTTTTGCTTTCTTTCGCCATTCTTTGAGATTTTTGATCTAACCAAGAAGAGTAATTTCCTTTCCAAGGAATTCCTTCACCTCTGTCTAGTTCTAAAATCCAACCTGCAACATTATCCAAGAAATATCTATCATGTGTTACGGCAATTACAGTTCCTTTATATTGTGCTAAATGATGCTCTAACCAATGCACAGATTCTGCGTCTAAATGGTTTGTTGGCTCATCTAACAATAAGATTTCTGGCTCTTGCAATAGCAATCGACACAAAGCAACTCTACGTTTTTCACCTCCAGAAAGTACCCCAATTTTCTTATCAGAATCTGGTGTTCTTAAGGCATCCATTGCAATTTCTAATTTGGTATCTAATTCCCACGCATTTGCAGCATCAATTTTATCCTGCAACTCAGCTTGCTGTGCCATTAGTTTTTCCATCTTATCTGCATCGGAATAGACTTCTTCCAAACCAAACATATCGTTTATTTTATTGTATTCGTCTAATATTGCAACTGTTTCTGCAACACCTTCTTTTACAATTTCTAAAACTGTTTTTTCTGGATCTAATTGTGGCTCTTGCTCTAAATACCCAACTTTATAACCCGGAGAAAAAGTAACTTCTCCTTGAAAATTCTTTTCTACACCCGCAATTATTTTTAATAAAGTTGATTTTCCAGATCCATTTAAACCTAGAATACCAATTTTTGCTCCGTAGAAAAAACTTAAGTAAATATCTTTTAAAACTTGTTTCCCTGTTGATTGATAAGTTTTAGACAACTTACTCATCGAAAAGATTACTTTCTTATCGTCACTCATATTTTATATTATTTGAAAATTTATTTTGCATTTTATGAATACAAAATTTAAAGATTACATCTTAAACTCTTCCTTTTAAAGCATTAAAAACCCATGCTATACAAAAGAAACCAATACCTACGGTAGCAAAACCCCATCCAGCAACATCTTGATATTTATAAGCTCCCATTAAAATTAGAATAACTCCCATCGATAACATTAACATGGTTGCCCATCCTAATACCGTATTTTTATTCATTCCCATATTCTGTAATTAGTTCGTTTGGCGACAAATATCGTTCTTTTATTTTGTTTCTTAAACCCGTAGAAAAGTATAATTTTTTAAGGACTAGAAATTGTAAGAAAATAAGGGCGAGTTAATATCTCCTTCCACCCATTCCTTGTTCATTTCTTCTTCTTCTATTCATATTAGAAGGAGGATTATTTTGCCTTTTAGGTTGTTCTGGTAAAAGCTTTCTTTTTTCAGCTTTTTGATACTTTAACCATTTTTTAAATTGTCTTTTTGATAAAAAACTTTTTAAGTTATTATTTAAAGTCCTTTCATGAATAGCGATACTATCTCTAATTGGTAAAATTGTTGTTTCAACCTGCTTTGTAACTTTTGCTGCTAATTCTCGATTAGAATACAATTGTTTTCCTAGTGCATTTATAGTAAGTTCTAACTCTTGAAGTTTTGGTGTATGAAGAAAAGAGATTTTTTTAATGTAATCGTTATAAAATCTTAGCGATTTTAAGGTTTTACTTTTTGTAACATTATCTTTTACTTTTATTTCTTCGGGTACTTCAGAAAAATTATAATAAAAAATATTAGCTGCATTTTTAGCGTTATATTTAGGAAACTCAGGCATATCTTGAGCAAAAGAAAAATAACTTATAAATAATAATACTATAATTAAAGGTTTTTTCATCTTTTAAATTTAGACAACAAAAGTATAAAAAGAATTACAATTTAGCGGCTAATCTGCAACCTTGATTTATGGCTCTTTTTGCGTCTAATTCGCCAGCAAAATCTGCCCCTCCAATTACATGAACATTTTTACCAGCATCTAATAACGGTTTGTGCAATTCTTTAAAAGGCATTTGACCTGCACAGATAATAATAGTATCTACCGCTAAAATCTTATGCTCTTCATTTTGAATATAATGCAAACCTTCGTCATCTATTTTTGTATACGATACTTCTCCTATAAATTGGACTTTCTTTTTCTTTAAATTTGCTCTATGAGTCCAACCTGTGGTTTTACCTAAATTTCCACCAAATTTCCCTTTGCTTCTTTTGAACATAAATATTTCTCTTGGCGAAGCCTCCAGTATCGGCTTAACTCCTTCAACTCCCGCTCTAGCTGCCAATGTTTTGTCAATTCCCCATTCTTTTAACCAAGCATCAATATTTAGTGATGTAGAAACCCCATCATGTAATATATATTCTGAAACATCAAAACCAATTCCCCCAGCACCAATAACTGCAACGCGCTTTCCTACGGGTTTCTTATATTTTAAGACCTCTAAATAACTCAGTACTTTTTGATGTCCAATACCTTCTATTTTTAGTTCTCTTGGTGAAACTCCAGTAGCAATTACAATTTCATCAAAATCGGAATGCTGTAAATCGGTTACAGAAACTTTAGTATTTAACTTTACAGTTACCTTGTGTATTTCAAGTTGTTTATTGAAATAACGCAAGGTTTCATAAAATTCTTCTTTACCAGGAATTTGTTTTGCCATATTAAATTGGCCACCAATTTCTGAGTCTGCATCAAATAATGTTACAATATGGCCTCTTTGTGCTGCAATTGTTGCTGCAGACAAACCGGCAGGTCCTGCACCAATTACTGCTATTTTTTTCTGATTTTCTGTTTGATTGTATACCAATTCTGTTTCGTGGCAAGCTCTCGGATTTACCAAACAACTTGCTACTTTTTGCTCAAAAACATGATCTAAACAAGCTTGATTGCAACCAATACATGTATTTATTTCGTCTGCTCTTTCTTGTGCTGCTTTGTTTACCCATTCTGGATCTGCTAAAAAAGGACGTGCCATAGAAATCATATCCGCATCGCCGTCTGCTAATATTTTTTCAGCAGTTTCTGGCATATTTATTCTATTAGAAGTAATTAAAGGAATCTTAATTTCTTCTTTCATTTTTTTAGTAACCCAAGTAAATGCGGCTCTAGGGACCGATGTAGAAATTGTAGGAATTCTAGCTTCATGCCAACCAATACCTGTGTTGATGATAGTAGCTCCTGCTTTTTCTATTTCTTTACCCAATTGGACAACCTCTTCCCAAGAACTTCCCTTTTCAACCAGATCTAACATAGACAATCTGTAGATAATTATAAAATTTTCACCAACCGCTTCCCGAATCTCCTTTACCAATGCAATTGGCAAACGCATTCTATTCTCATAATCTCCACCCCAAGAATCTGTTCTTTTATTGGTTCTTTTCGCAATAAACTGGTTGATTAAATATCCTTCAGAACCCATAATTTCAACACCGTCATAACCCGCCATCTTGGATAATTCTGCACAGTTTACAAAATCTCTAATTGTTCTTTTTATTCCTGATTGTGTTAATTTAAATGGTTTAAAAGGTGTTATTGGAGATTTAATTTTTGAAGGTGCCACATTAAAAGGATGATAACCGTAACGCCCTGAATGTAAAATCTGCATGCAAATTTTAGCTCCTTCTTTATGAACAGCTGCTGTTATTTTTTGATGCTGTATTGCATGTTTTTTAGAAGACATTCTCGCTGCAAAAGGAGCTGTCCAACCTTGAATATTTGGAGATATTCCGCCTGTAACAATTAATCCGACTCCTCCTTTTGCTCTTTCTGCGTAATACGTAGCAATTTTATCGATACCGTTTTTTTCTTCTTCTAAACCGGTATGCATAGATCCCATTAAAATTCTGTTTTTTAAAGTTGTAAATCCTAAATCTAATGGTTCAAAAATGTGCTTATATTTCATAATCTTGGAATTAAATTTGTTATGCATGCATAACACTTTGCAAGATATGTTTATTTTTTGAAAAGAAAAAGCCAAAGAAATCGATTCTTTGGCTTTAAAAAAATTATTCTTTAATTATGAAACCATAGGAATATCAATAACCAATAATTTGCTTGACTCTCTTGCTTTGATGGTCACTATTTCTTTTTCAGTAATACCAATAGCATCTCTTTTTTCAAGTATTTCATCTTCGAGAACTACAACTCCTTCAATCAAGAAAAAATAAGCACTATTTATTAAATTATATGTTATTTCGAAATCTTTATCTAAATCTATCATTGAAACATACCCTTGTTGATTTATGGGCAAAGAACCTGCAACTTGTTTGTCCTTTGGTGAAACCAATACCTGAAACTTATTTTTTCTCTCTAATGCATCAAACATTTTTTGATTGTAATATGGAGTTACATTTTCTATTTCTGGAAGAATCCAAAGTTGTAAAAAGTTTACGGTGGCATTACTATCATTAAATTCAGAATGCAACAAACCAGTTCCTGCAGACATTACTTGCACTTCTCCAACTTCTATAGACCGTTTATTATCCATACTATCTTTATGAGATAATGCGCCAGAAATCGGAATCGAAATAATTTCCATATTGTTATGCGGGTGCGTTCCAAAACCCATTTTAGCTTGCACAACGTCATCATTTAAAACGCGTAGCATTCCAAAATTCATTCTTTCTGGATTTTGATAACTTGCAAAACTAAAGGTGTGGTGAGATTTTAACCATCCGTGGTTTGCGTAACCTCTTGATATTGCTTTATGAATTATTTTTTTCATCGGTTCTGTTTTTAGGTTTCATTTTTGTTAATGATTAAAATGGCATCCCTTTTAATAATCAGTTCGAAAAATGCTGCTTTTTTATTGTAAATAATATCGAAAATTAAAAAGACACTTGGAAAGAAGCACTCTTTTTCGGGAAATGTACTAATACAAATGCCCCATTTTTCCCTGTT
>JBNMOF010000071.1:0-9565 GCA_051277175.1 Polaribacter sp. | reverse complement strand
CAAGTAGAGGCTGCAGATCGTGTTAAAAACATGGTAGCTCAAATGGATAAAGAAGGATTTGGAAACTGTTCTAACACGGGTGCGTGTGAGGTAGTATGTCCAAAAGAAATTTCTTTAGATAACATTGCAAGAATGAACAGAGAATTGATGAAAGCTTCCATATAATAAGAAATATAAGATGTTTGTTTAATTGACATTCTAGATATTACAGCGAGCTTTTTGAAGCTTAATAGCATAAAAAACCCAAAACTAAATTTAGTTTTGGGTTTTTTATAGTTAAGATATAGTATTGTTAACTTTTATAGTTTCAGTTTCGTCCACTTTAAACTAAAACTACTTCCGTCCAAAATCTGCAGGAATTTCTCCCCAAGCTTTGGTTTCCCATTTTAAAATTGGATTTTTATACGTATTTTCTTTCAACCATTTTTCAGCTCTTTTTATGAGCTCTAATAAGTCTTTATTAGAAGCATCAAAAGTGATATTTGTTCTACAAGTTTTCTTTTTCACCCAACTCATGGCAATTCTAGAGTCAGAATAAATAGGAATGTCTTCTTTATTTTTACTTTTTAAAAGTGCAATACCATGCACTAAAGCTAGAAATTCACCAATATTATTGGTGCCATTTTTAAAGGGTCCTTTTATAAAAATTTCTTGTTTGTTGTGCGTTAAAACACCTCTGTATTCCATTTTTCCAGGGTTTCCAGAACAAGCTGCATCCACAGAAATACTTTCTAAATTAGGAATGCCATAGCTCGCTTTTTCGGTAGCGGATAAAATTGGTTTTTTTGTGTTTACGCCTTTATAATCTGCATACTTTTTAGAGAATGCAATTTCAGCCTCCTTCAAATCTGAAAAAGATTTATACTGCGCACCTTCAAAACCGTCAATTTGTTTTTTGCAGACATTCCAAGACGTAAAAATTCCTTTTTTACGTCCGCTCCAAACTACATAAAACTTTTTTTTACTCATTTATGGCTAAAATTACTTCTTCTATTACTTTTGGAAAATAACGGTGTTCTAGGAGATGAATTTTTTCTGCAATGGTTTCTGGAGTATCTTGACTGTTTAAAGCTGTTTTTACTTGATAAATAATAGCTCCTTCGTCATAATTGGCGTTTACATAGTGTATTGTAATCCCAGTTTCTTTTTCATTGTTCTCTTTCACAGCTTTATGAACATGCATTCCGTACATTCCTTTTCCACCGTATTTTGGCAATAATGCAGGATGAATATTTATAATTTTATCAGGAAAAGCAGCGATAATTTTTTGAGGAATTCGCCATAAAAAACCAGCAAGAATTATATAATCTGCTTCATTTTTCAAGATATTTAAAACAGTATCTGAAGTTTCAAAATCACTTTTATTAAAATGTAAGCACTTTGTTTTTAGGTTTTTACATCTTTCAAAAACTTTAGCCTGTTCATTATTGCAAAGCACATTGGTGACTGTAGCCGTTTTAGTATGATTAAAAAAATTAATGATGTTCTCTGCGTTCGATCCTGAACCAGACGCAAAAATAACAATACGCTTCATATCTGACTTTTAAAGTACAAAAAAAAGAATAAATTTTAACAAACTAACTATTTTAGGCAAAGATTAAAATATTTTATTTACTTTTAATAATCATTTTAGGGACAAACATTAGTTATAATTAATAAGATTTGTATTTTTGCCCAGATTAAAAATTTAAAATAAAAAAATTATGTCAGACATTGCATCAAGAGTAAAAGCGATTATCGTAGACAAATTAGGCGTTGACGATAACGAAGTAACAACAGAAGCTAGCTTCACAAATGATTTAGGAGCAGATTCTTTGGATACTGTTGAGTTAATTATGGAATTCGAAAAAGAATTTGATATTCAAATTCCAGATGATCAAGCAGAAAATATTGGAACTGTAGGTCAAGCGGTTAGTTACATCGAAGAAGCAAAAAAGTAAGATTTATATGCAATTAAAACGAGTTGTAGTAACTGGACTTGGCGCATTAACGCCAATTGGTAATAATATTGAAGAATATTGGAACGCCTTAGTTAACGGAGTTAGCGGAGCAGCACCTATCACACACTTTGATGCTGCCAAGTTCAAAACTCGTTTCGCATGTGAGTTGAAAAACTTTAACGTGACGGATTTCATTAATAAGAAAGACGCACGCAAGATGGATAAGTTTACGCAGTATGCAATGGTAGCCTCAGATGAAGCAATTTTAGATGCAAAGCTAGACTTGGACAAAATTAACAAATTTCGTGTAGGCGTAATTTGGGGAGCAGGAATTGGAGGCTTAGAAACTTTTCAAAATGAGGCAATAAATTTTGGAGCTGGAGACGGTACACCAAGATTTAATCCATTCTTTATCCCAAAAATGATTGCAGATATAGCCCCAGGAAATATTTCTATTAAGAATGGTTTTATGGGACCAAACTATACGACAGTTTCGGCATGTGCGTCATCAGCTAATGCGATGATAGATGCTTTAAATTATATTCGCTTAGGTACTTGTGATGTAATTGTAACTGGTGGTTCAGAAGCTGCAATTGTTATTTCTGGTGTTGGTGGTTTTAACGCCATGCACGCTTTATCAACAAGAAACGAAACTCCAACAACTGCTTCAAGACCTTTTGATTCAGAAAGAGATGGATTTGTTTTAGGTGAAGGAGCAGGTGCTTTAGTTCTTGAGGAATACGAGCACGCCAAAGCAAGAGGCGCAAAAATCTATGCAGAAGTTATTGGAGGAGGAATGTCTTCTGATGCGTATCACATGACAGCACCGCACCCAGAAGGAATCGGAGTTATTGCTGTAATGAAAAACTGTTTAGAAAATTCAGGTATTAATCCAGAAGATGTAGACCATATTAATACACATGGTACTTCTACGCCGCTTGGAGACGTTGCAGAATTAAAAGCAATTTCTCAAGTGTTTGGGAAACATGCTAAAAATATTAATATTAATTCTACGAAATCTATGACTGGCCACTTACTTGGTGCTGCTGGTGCTATAGAGTCTATTGCTGCAATTTTAGCAATGAAACACAGTATTGTACCACCCACAATTAATCATCAAAATATTGATGAAAACATTAATCCAGACTTGAACTTAACTCTTAATAAACCTCAAAAAAGAGAAATTAAGGTTGCCATGAGTAATACTTTTGGTTTTGGAGGACACAATGCATGTGTAGCTTTTAAGAAATTAGATGAATAGTTTATGAATTTTATTCGTAAAATAGTTCAACCTTATTCTAAAGAAGATGCTAAATTACACAGCGAATTAAAAAAACTACTAAATTTTTCTCCAAGAAAAATAAATAAATACAAAAAAGCTTTTACCCATAGATCTGTTCAAATTGTAGATAACAAAGGGAACCCTATAAATTATGAACGCTTAGAGTTTTTAGGAGATTCTATTCTAGGTTCTGTAATTGCGGCCTATTTGTATAAAAAAGTTCCTACAGGTTCAGAAGGGTATTTAACACAAATGCGTTCTAAAATTGTAAGTAGAGAGCATTTAAATGAATTGGGAAAAGACTTAAACTTAATTCGATTTGTAAAAAGTAAAATTATTCAAGCAAATATTGGAGATAATATTCATGGTAATATTTTTGAAGCTTTAATAGGCGCAATTTATACAGATAAAGGGTATAACTTTTGTCAAAAATTTATTTATCATAATGTAATTGTTCCTTATGTAGATATAGAAAAGTTAGAAGGCAAAATTACAAGTTATAAAGGGTTAATTATTGAATGGTGTCAAAAACAAAAGAAGCGATATAGTTTTGAGACGTATGAAGATTCAGGAAATGACCCTATTAAACATTTTAGTGTTAAGATATTTATAGATGGCAAGCAAATTGCCAAAGGAAGAGCTACTTCTAAGAAAAAAGCAGAAGAGCAAGCTTCAAAAAGAGTATATTTCACCTTCCAAGATCAAATTTCTTTAGATTAAAGCGATAACGTTTTCGTGAATATAACTTAAAAGACTCATAAACTATTAGTAATTTAGCACCGCACAATACTGAAAGTAAACTTATAATATATGCAAATTCATGCTTTAGGTTTAGAAGATTTCTGTGAAGAGGAATATTCGTTAATAGGTATTCATACAGTATTAGAAGACTATAAGCTTGCATATTTGTTAAATAAAAATTTAAACACGCATTTTTCTAAATCTCAGAAAAATTTAGAGTTTGAGAACGATAAAAACAAAGCATCTTTTTCTATCTATAATTTCTTAAGCAAAAAATATGATTTTGATTGGTTCTTAATAGCGAATAGTTTTACGAGAGAAAATCAGACAAAAGCAAACGGATTGTTGTTAACAACAGAAACAAAAACATACTTAATTCCAGAAAAGAAAAAAGTGGATTTTTTTATCAAAATTTCAGGTGAAGGAAGTTTTGATTTTGTTGAAAGTACAATTCATAAAATTAAAAATATTGAACAGATTATAACTTCTTATTCAATAGATAAAAACACCTTAAAGTCGAAAGACTTTCTAATATTTTAATATGATAGACTATAAAAAAACCAAAATAGTTGCAACACTAGGTCCTGCAACAGATTCTAAAGAAATTTTAACAAGATTAGCAAAAGAAGGTGTAAACGTTTTTAGAATTAATTTCTCGCACGCCGAATATGAAAATGTTGAGAAGAATGTAAGAGTTATTCGAGAAATTAACGAAGAAAATGGCTACAATGTTGCCATTTTAGCAGATTTGCAAGGTCCGAAATTACGTGTAGGCGTTATGGAAGACGATGTCGTTTTAGAGGATGGAGATCTATTTACATTTACCACAGAGAAATGTATTGGTACTAAAGAAAAGGCATTTATGACATACCAACGTTTTCCTAAAGACGTAAAAGTTGGTGAGCAAATTTTGGTAGATGATGGTAAGTTATTATTTGAAGTAGTTTCTACAGATAAAGACAAAGAGGTTGTTGTAAAAACAATAGTTGGTGGCGCCTTAAAATCCAAAAAAGGGGTAAACTTGCCAAACACGGCAATTTCTTTACCTGCCTTAACTAAAAAAGATAAAGAAGATGCAATATTTGCGTTGAGCTTAAATGTAGATTGGATGGCGCTTTCTTTTGTAAGAACACCAGAAGATTTAAGAATGTTAAGAGATTTAATAGATGAACATTCTGACTATAGAGTTCCTGTAATTGCTAAAATTGAAAAACCAGAAGCAGTTGCAAATATAGATGCATTAATTCCTTATTGTGACGGTTTAATGGTTGCTCGTGGAGATTTAGGAGTAGAAATTCCAATGGAAGATGTTCCTTTAATTCAGAAAAAATTAGTAAGACGTGCAAAAAGAGCAAGAATACCTGTAATTATTGCAACTCAAATGATGGAAACAATGATTGAGAACTCTGTACCCACAAGAGCAGAGGTAAATGATGTTGCAAATTCTATTATGGACGGTGCAGATGCTGTGATGCTTTCTGGTGAAACGTCTGTAGGAAAACACCCAATTAGAGTAATTCAAAAAATGGCAGAGATTATTAAAGCCGTAGAAAACTCTAAAATGATTAAAGTACCGCACGAAGCACCGCATATTAGAACCAACAGGTTTATCACAAAATCGGTTTGTCACCATGCTGCTTCAATGGCAAATGATATTGATGCAAGTGCAATTTCTACATTAACAAATAGTGGTTATACAGCGTTTCAAATATCTGCTTGGAGACCACAATCTAGAATATTAGTCTTCTCATCTGAAAAAAGAATTTTAGGGAAACTAAACTTACTTTGGGGTGTTAAAGCTTTTTATTACGATAAAAACTTAAGTACAGATGATACTGTTTTAGACATAAACAGAATCTCTAAAGAAAAAGGGTACGTGAAAGCAGGAGATTTAATGATTAATCTTACTTCTATGCCCGCTGAAGCAAAAGGAATGGTAAATACACTAAGGATTTCTGAAGTGGACTAAAAGATACTTTAAATAACTTTTGAAAGCATTCTAATTTTTTTAGGATGCTTTTTTTATGCTTTAAATTAGAATCTAGGAGTCTTATTTTGTGTACCTATTTTTAGAAGTGATTTCTGTCTCAAAATTTATTTTGAGTGAAGTCTAATGGTTTTATTTATTCTCCAAAAAATTTAGAAAGAGCGGGTTATTTCCATTATTTTTTTGTTTTACAAATCTAATTTCTTAGTTATTATAATTGCATCGTTCGTTACAAAGGGCATTGGCATCATTTCTTCAGATCTTGGTTTTAGGTTGAAGTTGCTATTAGAAAGTAAGTCATATGAAATTTCATTTACAATAATTTCTAATTTCTCTGTAACATTTACCGCAAAAGAAAGCGTTACTTCTGTGTCACTGTTTCCGAGATGATACACTAAAAAAGTGCCGTCTGTTAAACTATATTTTTTACCATTATTGACCAAAACATCATTTACTTTAAATTGATGTAAAGTCAATTTGTTTTTAGTAATAAACTCTAATTTATTTACTTTTCTTTTAGGAGTAAGAGTCAACTCTAAAAACCGTTTTTTACCAATAACAGTATCTAGTCCAGTGCTAATTTCTGAAGATGAAATGGCTTTATACGCTGTTTTTTTAGAATAATTAAAACGGGTATTGTATTTACTTTTTGTTTCTGCGTTTTCAATTCCACTTTTTGTGAAATCGCCCTTAAAAATTTGCTTGGTATACGAATCTAAAGTGGTATTGTAAGTTCCAAAATAGGCCGTTCTATTATCGGAATTTTGAACATAAACAATGCTGTTGGGTTTTTTATTATCGATAGAAAATCCGCTATTGTATGTTGCAATTCCAAAAAAGAGGAACGCTAAAAATCCGCTCCATTTTTGTGTCCAAAAAGACTTTTTTTGATGAAATGACAGCACCATTACTCCGAAAACGAATACTATAAAAATAGCACTAATAAAGAGTACTTTTAAACCTAAACCAACAGGAAACATTTTTATTAGTGGCGCAAAAATATAAAGGGTTGGTATCGATAAAATAGTGCATAAAATGCGCTTATATTTGTCTTCCAAATTTAAGAATATTGCAACCATTAAGACGACGAGTGCACAAATAACAGGAATTATAAAAAAACCAGAACCTTTTAAAAAAGCACTAATTACAAAATTAAGAACCAGCCAAAAGAAAATTGGAGCAATTAATAAATTGGTCGTTTTCTTTTCTGTTGCAGTTCGTTTGTAAATGGTAAAGAGTATCCATAAATTCAAGAAGACAAAAGCGATTATATACTGATAGCCATTGTAGGTAAAACCATGTAAAATGTCATTGTACTGCGGATGAATTATCAACAAGAATTTCCACAGCCCAAAAGAAATTCCACCACACAAAATTAAGGAAACTAAAAACGGAATAAAACCTTTTAGAGCACCTTTTAGATCAATTTTATTGAAAGAAATTCCAAAAAATAATAAAACTAAAAAAAGGATTGCACATAAAATTACCATTGGGAAAACCCATGAAAAGGGATAGGTAATTAATTTTATAAAGGGGAAGTTTACATACACAAAATCTTTGTCGGAATTGAAATCTGTTAAATCTGAATTTGAAAAATAATTTAAAGAACTTGTAAGGTAATCTGCCTGGTGTAAAAGGGTTTCTCTATCTAAACGTTCATAAGAATCTTGTGCGGTATGATAATCGAAATGATCTCCAATAAATGCAAAGTTGAAGCCACTAATATTTGCTTCTTCTCTAAAAATAGTTAAATCTGTATCATTGGGTAATTTTTTATAGATGGAATACATCAAGGAATTTGCTGCAGGAAAATTTGGTTTTGTAGCTAAAAACTCAGAAAGTAATTTACTGTTTTTGCCATTGGTTTCCATGAGCATGTAACTTGGGCCTCCACTTCCTCTTGCTTCAAAATTTAAAATCAAACCAATATCTTTTGTCCAAGAATGAGCATCTACAAATGCCTGTGCTCCTAATAGACCTAACTCTTCGGCATCAGAAATTAAAACAACGATGTCATTTTTTTGAGTCTCATTTTTTGCAATGAAAGCTCTTAAGCCTTCTAAAATTGTAACCACACCAGAACCAGCATCACTTGCACCCAAGGAAGAGTGCGGATTAGAATCGTAATGCGTAAGTAATAGGAGTGCTTTTCCGGAACCACTGCCTTTTAACTTTGCAATTATATTTTCTGCAGTAGTTGCTGCAAACCATTTTTTATTGATGGCTGTTTGCGTTTGGATTTCAGTTTCAAAACCCATTTTTTGCAATTCTGTAACAATATAACTTTGAACTTTTTTATGTTCTTTAGATCCCGTATAATGCGCTTCTTTACTAATTTTTTCAAGATGATTAAGTGCATTTTCTATAGAAAAATCTGTTTCAGTACTACTTTTAGAGGTTTGTAAAGAGGGCTTTAAATCTGCAAAGCTCCAATAAATCACTCCCAATATTATAAGTACAGAAACAATGCTAGAGAATCTTTTCATGAGGAATTTATTTCTATAAATGTATAAAATAAATGTATAGAAATAAAAAAACATCAATCAAAAATTAGAAAACCTCAGAATATTTACTAACTTTAATACGAACTAAATTACAATTATCATGGGAATTAAAAGCTTTCAAGGAAAAAGAGAAACGAATCCGGCAAAGGAAGGTTCTCAAATTTTGGTGTCGGATTATATGACCACAAACTTAATTACGTTTAAAGCGGGAGATTCTTTAGACCATGTAATTGAACAGTTAATTACTCACAAAATTTCTGGCGGACCTGTTGTAAATGATAACAATGAATTAATTGGTATTATTTCTGAAGGAGATTGTATCAAACATATTTCAGACAGTATGTATTATAATATGCCTATGGATAGTACGAATACAGTTGAAAAGAACATGGTTTTAGCAGTAGAAACTATTGATAAAAACATGAATATTTTTGATGCAGCAACTAAATTTATTAGTTCGAAAAGAAGGCGGTTCCCAATTGTAGAAAACGGCAAGCTTATTGGACAAATTAGTCAAAAAGATATTTTAAAAGCGGCTTTAAAAATGAAAGGAAATAGTTGGAAATAATGAGGATATTATTTCCAATTATAAATATTTAGAGGTTAAATATATGTTCACTTAAATAAATCCTTTTTCTTTTGCTTTATTGATTAAATCTTTGTCTTCAAGACCAGACACATCGAAAACATTTTTTAGATTTCTTTTTCTTTTTTCTACTCCAGCAATAGATAGTGGCAGTGTTATTGGAAGGTCTTTTGTTTTTGTACCTATGGATAACTCATACAGAAGTCTTCTATCAATTTTATCTAAAAGAAGGTCGTTTAACATTTCATTTCTTATGGTCTGAGATACAGAACTGCTATAATACGGCGGAGATGTAAGGACTAAATTGATCGCATTTACAAGCTCGCTTGCGGTGATATCGTTCTTAATTAATAACCCGTCAGGATTTAAGTTTTTCATTAAACTATAAATTCTGTAATTATCATTATAAGTAGTGGAAACAATTATTTTTGAATCTGGGAGAAGTTTTTTAATTTCAAGGCCTAAATCTTCACCAGAAAGTATTTTTTTATCCTTTGAAGGCGGTAGTTTTATATCCAAGAAAAT
>JBNMOF010000070.1:0-9629 GCA_051277175.1 Polaribacter sp. | reverse complement strand
TTGTTTTTGTTGCGAGGAAAGTCCCAAGGATAAAATAAAAAGTAAAGAAAATAATTTTAACTTCATACTTCTTTTTTATGGTAAAAGTCATAGACTTTCATTGCTCTAGAATGGCCAATCTCTGTTTTTAAGTCCTCTAAAGAAGCTTCTTTTACACGTTTTGCCGATTTAAATTTACGCAATAAAGCTGTAATTGTTTGGGCACCAACGTCTGGAATTTGCTCTAACTCAGATTTTATAGCGGTTTTACTGCGTTTATTTCTGTGAAACGTAATTCCAAATCGGTGCGCTTCGTTTCTTAAATATTGCGTAATCTTTAAAGTTTCAGACTTTTTATCTAAGTATAAAGGAATCGGGTCTTCTGGATAATAAATTTCCTCTAATCTTTTTGCGATTCCTATAATGGCAATTTTACCACGCAAACCTAAATCTTCTAAAGCTTTTAACCCAGAAGATAACTGCCCTTTTCCACCATCTACAATAATTAATTGTGGCAATGGTTGCTTTTCCTCCAGTAAGCGCTTATACCTTCTGTAAACCACCTCTTCCATAGAGCCAAAATCATCTGGCCCAACCACTGTTTTTATATTGTAATGCCGATATTCTTTTTTGCTAGGCTTTCCATCTCTGAAAACCACACAGGCAGCAACCGGGTGTGTTCCTTGAATATTAGAATTATCAAAACACTCTATATGGCGCGGTTCTGTATGCAACCGTAAATCTTTTTTCATTTGCCCCATGATCCTTTTTACATGTCTTTCTGGGTCTACAATTTGTGTCTGCTTAAACTGTTCTTGTCTGTAATATTTTGCATTTCTTTCAGACAGTTCTACAATGCGCTTTTTGTCTCCTAACTTCGGAATGGTCACTTTTACAATCTCGCCTAAATCAACAGCAAAAGGCACATAAATTTCTGGAGAAATAGAGTTGAAGCGCTGTCTTATTTCAACAATAAAAAGTGCTAATAATTCTGTATCCGTTTCATCTAATTTTTTCTTAATCTCTGTAGTATGCGATTGAATTATAGAACCGTTCGCAATCTTTAGAAAATTAGCATACCCATGTGTTTCATCAGAAATAATAGAAAAAACATCTACATTGTTTATAGACGGATTTATAATGGTACTTTTCGATTGATAGTTCCCCAATAAATTAAGCTTTTCTTTAATTTTTTGCGCCTCTTCAAACTCCATTTTTTCAGCAAAAACGGACATCATTTCCTGAAATTTCTCTAAACTATCTTTAAAGTTCCCTTTGATAATATTTCTAATTTCTACAATGGCATTATTATAATTCTGCTCTGTTTCTAAACCTTCACAAGGGCCTTTACAGTTTTTTAAATGATATTCTAAACACACTTTATATTTGCCCTCATTTATATTTTGATGACTTAAATCATACGTGCAAGTTCTTAATGGGTATAGTTCTTTAATGAGATCTAATAAAACCCGAACAGTTCGTATAGAGGTATAAGGCCCAAAATACTCCGAACCGTCTTTTATAACTCTACGGGTCATAAAAATTCTAGGAAAACGTTCTTTTTTTATACAAATCCAAGGATATGTTTTATCATCTTTTAATAAAATATTATACCGAGGTCTGTGTTTTTTAATAAGGTTGTTTTCTAATAATAAGGCATCTGTTTCTGTTTCTACAACAATGTGTTTTATACTTACAATTTTTGTTACTAAAACTTTGGTTTTGCCGTTGTCATGTGTTTTTGAAAAATAAGAGGAAACTCTTTTCTTTAAGTTTTTTGCTTTACCTATATAGATAATTACCTCATTTTTATCAAAATACTGATAAACACCAGGTTCATTTGGTAAGGTTTTTACTTGAAGTTCTAAGGGTGTGGACATACAACGAAATTACATAAATTTTAAATATCTAATAAAGTAAAACTCCTAAAAATAACCCTAAAATTAGTTGTTATTCTTTCGATGTATGCCTTAATCGAACGAATTGGTTGTCTGCTAAAACCAATTCGTAATTGCCAAAAAAAAGTTTTTCGTTAAAAAAAACAAAAATAGGAACTCCAAGATGGCGCAAAATAGTACTTTAAATGAGACCAACTAGGTGAGCTTTGATAACTTTATAGTAGATACCAAACACATTTTTTTTAAGTATAAACACCCTAATATTCTTTCTAAGTTATACTAAAAAAACAAAAATACATCTACTTTATTGCTGGTTTCTTTACATATAGGTTTCACAGCACGTTAATTTTTACTTTAGGAAATACAGCCGCTAGCGCTCTTAAAGTATCTGTTTGAAATAAAAACACCTTCTTATATTTAATTTTTAAAAGGATAGTATTCGTAAAAGGATAAAAAATATTGAATGTGTTAAAAAAAACCACGTATAAATACCTGTTTTTTGTTCTTTTAACTTCTTTTGACAGGCTTTTCTAAAAGTCTATCAAGTATTTTTTGTTAGTTTGTTGATAAACTAAAAAAAAAGTTATGAAACAAACAATGAAAATTTTAATGCTCTTTATTATTTGCGCGATGTCAAGCATTGATGGACAAGCACAGGAAGGATATCTTGCTGAAGTTAGAATATTTGCAGGAAATTTTGCTCCAAGAGGGTGGGCTTTGTGTGAAGGTCAATTATTGTCGATTTCTCAAAACACAGCACTGTTCTCTCTTTTAGGAACCATCTATGGTGGAGATGGTAGAACTACTTTTGGATTGCCAGATATGCGAGGTAGAGTTGCTGTAGGTCCAGGAGCCGGGCCAGGGTTATCTCAATATCGAGAAGGACAAAGAGGAGGGACGGAAACAAACACATTAACCATTGCTCAGTTACCAGCTCATAATCATGATGCAGCTGTTGTAATTAAGGCATCTAATGCTAATGCTACTACAAAGGAACCAGGTGGAAATTATTTTGCTTCTAGTATCTACACTATCAATAGAGGAAACACTGCAGATGTACTTTCTTATGGCGCTACTACAAATGTAGAGATGAATGCCAACGCAATTGATGTTACAGTAGGCAATACTGGTGGTAGTCAATCAGTTGAAAATCGTCAACCTTATTTATCAATGAATTATATTATTTGTATTCAGGGAGTTTACCCTTCAAGATCAAAAAACTAATTTCGCTACTTGAATCTATTGTTACAAATAAATTTAAATGCGTTTTACAGTTTTAAAAAACATTTTTTAAAATAGTGCGAGCATTAAAATCTTGTTAAATCTAATAAATTTGTTATATATTTAAATAATAATTAGAATCGATAGACAGCTCAACACCCCAAAAACCTCATAATTATGAAACATAATTCCTTTTTTAAAAAATTAATATTTATAACACTTTTTTTCCCTTTCTTAACACATTCACAAGTAACTATTGATTTTAATAATCTAGGTTATTCAGACGATCAAAATATTGGAAAAACAGTTGACATTGCAGGATTTAGATTTACAATAAATAGTCCTATTGAAGATGAAATTCAGTATGATACCAATCAGAATCCAAGTGGTTCTCCTGCTTTATATGATAATAATGTTGAAATAGGTGATATTACAGAATGGAAAATTGAAAAAATAGACAATTCTAAATTTCAACTAAGCAGCATTTATTTACAAGATGCTGGATTTGGTATCACTAGTGGAACGATAGCAGCCTATAGAGATGGCGGTCAAATAGGTAATCTAGTTAGTATAAATTTTGATGGTATACAAACAGTATCTAACAATCCTGATTTTAATAACATAGATGAAATTAGAATACAAGGTGCAGATATCAATTTTTTTCTAGACGATCTAATATATATTGTTAGTAATACTTGGAATGGATCTACAGATAATAATTGGGACACTGCATCAAACTGGTCTACAAATTCAGTTCCCGTAAGTTCCACGAACGTTATAATACCCGCTGGATTAACAAACTACCCAACTGCCACTTCAGCTATTAATGTAAATAGTATAACCATTGCTTCTGGAGCGTCATTTATACCTGGAGGTACCGTAACAGGTGCTGTAACCTATAAAAGAAACGTACCAACTACAGACTGGTTTTTATTAGCGGCCTCAAGTTCTGGAGAAACTTTTGAAGATCTTATTAGCCAGCATACCTTTGCTACAGGAGAAAGTAATCCTACTAATATTGGTATCGCTTCTTTTTCTAACAATACAGGTGCACCATGGACTTACAAAACCTCACAGAGTACCGGAGCTATGGTATCCGGTCTTGGGTACTCTATGAAATTAGCGGCCCCAGGAGAAATATCTATTACAGGAGCTGCGCACACAGCTAATGTAGAATTGCCTATAACAACAGGAACTCGTAATAATTTTAATTTACTTGGGAATCCATACTACGCCTATTTAAATTCTGCCAACCTTATTCTTGAAAATAGTGAATTACTTACCGAAGAAACAATTTGGTTATGGAACGGAATATCATATGATACGCACAATGCTGCAAATCCTATGGAACTTGACCCAGGACAAGGTTTCTTTGTAGAAGCAAGTATTAGTGCAGAATTTACTTTTCCTCAAGGAAATCAACTTCATCAATCTCTTTTATCAGCGAGACAAGAACCAGCGGCTAACTTTGAATTGTCTATTGAAAATGGCAATGATAAAAGTGCTACAAAAGTATTTTATATAGAAGGGAAAACTGCTAATTTTGATAACGGTTACGACTCTAAAATGTTTGGAGATGCAGCATATGATTTTGCTTTATTTACAGAATTAGTTACGAATAATGAAGGTAAAAAATTAGCGATTCAAACTTTACCAAATACAGATTTAGAAACAATGATAATACCCGTTGGTATTATTGCTGAAGCTGGTAAAGAAATTACGTTCTCTATAAATATTACCAACTTTCCTTCAGGAAAAAACATCTATTTAGAAGACAGGTTAAACAATACATTTACAAACTTATCTGAAGAAAATTATAACATTACATTAGATGTTGCTTCTAAAGATATTGGTCAATTTTACATACATACAAGATCTCAAGCTCTAAATGTTCAAGATTCACTGTTAGAAAATGTAAGTATGTATAAAACAGCCAATAATACCTTGCGCATAACAGGTTTACAAAGTGAAAATGCAGTTGTTAAAGTGTTTAATATGTTAGGAAAACAAATGATGACACAAGCATTTAAAACAAATGGTGTAAAAGAAATATGGTTACCAAGATTAACTTCTGGAATTTATCTTGTTCAATTACAAAGTGATAAAGGAAGACTAAATAAAAAAATAATTTTAGAATAATAACGGTAATTTTAAAAACAAAACATCATGAAAAACACAAAGAACACTCAAGATATTACTCAAGAAATTACGCGTAAAGATGCCATTAAGAAAATAGGCCATTATGGTAAATATGCTGCGTTAACTGCGCTAGGAACCTATCTAATTTTAAACCCGCAAAAAGCACAAGCTGCTTCTCCAGAACAACCAGGGACTGGGTTTTAAGCAATAGAAATTAAGAATACGTATTAAAAGACTGTCAAATTAATTTTTGATGGTCTTTTTTTATTAGTAAAGATTCTTCTTTAAATTACTAAGGAAAACAGCATTCGTAGTATCTACAACTTGCCAATCTTAAATTACAGAGAGTTCATAAATTTTAGATAATTCTTCAAACAATCTTTTTAAGGTTCTCTAAAGATTATTTTTCGGTTGGTTTATCTTCCTTTGGAAAAGCGTGTTTACTAAAAATAAATAACAATGCAACACCAACAGAAATAAAGGCATCTGCCGGATTAAATATGTATTGAAAGAAAGTGAAAAACTCTCCACCAACAAAAGGAATCCATTCTGGCAATACTCCCTGCCAAAGCGGAAAATAAAACATGTCTACAACTTTACCATAAAACAAGTCTCCATACGATTTATCTGCGAACAAAGTGGCTACTTTATGATTCGAAGTATCAAAAATAACTCCGTAAAAAACAGCATCTATAATATTGCCAACTGCGCCAGAAAAAATTAGAGAAATTGCTACAATTACCGCATTGTGTACTTTACTTTTTATAGCTCCCATTCACCAATAAATAATGGCAGATACCGCAACCAACCTAAATACCGTTAAAAAAAGTTTTCCTGCTTTGCCACCAAACTCAAAGCCCATTGCCATTCCGTTATTTTTGGTAAAACAGACTCTAAACCAATCAAAAAACACTACTTCTTTATCTAAAATAAAGTGAATTTTAATTATCTGATCTAAAATTATACTATTTTTTCTTATCTTTATTCAACAATTAAGCTACCCCCAAATGGAAAGATTCAATATTAAAACAATATTCCTATTTGTAATAAACCCTTTATTACAAGTAGAAGCCAAACTATATCTTTTATCCTTTCGTCACAAGAACACCCCGCATTGCAAGTGTTGCAGACCCCTAACATTTGCTTAAAACTAAAATGGCTCGCAATGAAAAAGAGTCGAATACTTTTCAAAGTTTAACACCTAAATAATACAAGAACATACTATTTTAAAAATCAATCGTATCATAAATCCGCCAAATCTATGAGCATCATTAACATCGTTATTGCCGACCACGAACAACTCTTTCGGTGTGGAATTCGTGTGTTGTTAAACAGAGAAAGTAACTTTAACGTTATTTACGAAGCTGAAAACGGCAAAAAATTAGTAGACGTCTTACAGCAATTCGAAAGTCTTCCTGACATTATTCTTTTAGATTTAAAAATACTAGAAATAGAGGGTATCAAAACGATTGAAGCAATTCACAAAATACATCCAAATGCAAAAATAATTGTGTTAACAAGCACGCTAAGTGCATCTATTACGACCAAGACATTAGGAGCAGGAATTTGTTCCTACCTGCTTAAAAACACAAGTCCAAAAATACTGATTTATACCATAAATGAAAGCTACAAAAAAGAGCTTTGCCTCCATAAAAAAGAAGTGCAAACTAACCGTGTAGTCAATAAACCCACTAAAGGAGCCTTACACAAAAATAAAATAACACAGACACAACTGTCTAAAAGAGAAATTGATGTTTTAGCCCTTATCTGTGCACAACATACCACGTCTGAAGTTGCTGACAAACTTTTTATTAGTAAGCGAACAGTAGAAGGACATCGAAATAAGTTACTGCGAAAAACACGGTCTAGAAATATAGCAGGTTTGATCCTTTACGGAATTGAAAAAAGGTTAATTACAATTTAAAATGAACCTAAAACAAGAATGGACTTTTACAAAGAATCAAGCTATTCTTTTATGACTTCCTCTTCCTTTGGAAAAGCGTGTTTACTAAAAATAAATAACAATGCAACACCAACAGAAATAAAAGCATCTGCCGGATTAAATATGTATTGAAAGAAAGTGAAAAACTCTCCACCAACCAAAGGAATCCATTCTGGCAATACTCCTTGCCAAAGCGGAAAATAAAACATGTCTACAACTTTACCATAAAACAAGTCTCCATACGATTTATCTGCGAACAAAGTGGCTACTTTATGATTCGAAGTATCAAAAATAACTCCGTAAAAAACAGAATCTATAATATTGCCAACTGCACCAGAAAAAATTAGAGAAATGGCTACAATTACCGCATTGTGTACTTTGCTTTTTATAGCTCCCATTAACCAATAAATAATGGCAGATACCGCAACCAACCTAAATACCGTTAAAAAAAGTTTTCCTGCTTTGCCACCAAACTCAAAGCCCATTGCCATTCCGTTATTTTCAACAAAATGAATTCTAAACCAATCAAAAAACACGACTTCTTCACCTAAAACAAAGTGCGTTTTTACATAAATTTTAATTACCTGATCTAAAATTATAGCGATCACTATAGTAGCCATTGCTAGCTTCTTTTTGGACATTTTTTTTCGAATTTATGGTAGCAAAAATAGCATTATTATTACGTTTATTGGTGTGTTAAAAAAATATTCCCTTTTATTGTAGTAATAGAGACCTCTTTGGATGTAGAAATTTCTTTTTCTTGATATTTTTTCTGATGAAATACCGTGTCAATTTTAATTTCTCCGCTAGTAGCAACTACTTTTAAATTTGTCTTTTTAAGAGTCCCAAATACGTTTCCAGCATACATTTTTAATTCTAAATTTTGTTGAATTGTATCTAGCCGAACCAAGCCCCTTTCTATAAAAATTCTGAGATCTCCATAATAGCTTTTAGAAGTAATATTAATGCTTTCTCCAAAAATAGAAACGGCTATGTTCTTAGGAAGTTTAAGTATTGCGGTTGCCCTTTTTAATCTTTTGGTAATGTACTTTCTAAAAATAACATCTTCACTTTTAAAAATGGGAATCTTGAACCTTATTTCAGTTTCAGCTTTTTTTTCTTCAACTATAATATGTTGTTTGTTTGGGTTTTCTGCCTGCAAGAAAATTTCTATAAATTCAGAATCTGAATTTTCGAGCACAAAATCGTCTAAACCTTCCGTAAAAATGTATAGTTTTTTGGCAGTAGTTGTAAATTTTTTTAGCACTTTCTTTTGAGAAAAAAGAACCATCGAAAAACATAAAAAAAATAAAAATAAATAATTTTTAAATAATCTATGCATGCTTCTTTCCGTAAATATCTGTTTTAATTTTAGTAGTATTATAAGAGTTCTAATGGGCGTTATTTGAAATAAAAAAAGCTTCCAAATGGAAGCTTTTTAAAAATTATTGTTTGCGTTTTGCTTCGATACTTAAAGTAGCGTGTGGTACTAATACCAAACGCTCTTTTTGAATTAATTTACGAGTAACTCGGCAAATACCGTATGTTTTATTTTCTATACGTATTAAGGCACTTTTAAGATCTCTAATAAACTTTTCTTGACGTATTGCTAACTGCACATTTGCTTCTTTATTCATTACCTCCGAACCTTCGTCAAACGATTTAAAAGAGGACGAAGTATCATTTGTACCATTATCCGCATCGTTTTTATAAGAACTTTGTAACAAGGCTAAATCTGATTTAGCTCTTTCTATTTTTTGATCTATAATTTCTTTAAATTCTTTTAAATCGTCATCCGAATATTTTAATTTAACATCTGGCATACTATTCTATTTTTTCAATTAATATTCTACTTTTAATGGTATCAAACTCAATTTCTGTTCCATTGCTTAAAACATCCACAAAAACCAATTCTTTGGTTAGTGTTTCGCTCATAATGTAGGTTTTATTATCAGTGATTGATTTTTGTAAGTTTTCGAAATTTAAAACCGTTAATTTAATCTTATCTGTTACTTCTAAACCGTTGTCTTTACGCGCATTTTGTATTCTGTTTACTAGCTCTCTAGCAACACCTTCTTTACGTAAATCTTCCGTAATAGTAACATCTAAAGCTACAGTTAACGAACCTTCATTTGCGACCAACCAACCTTCTATATCTTTTGACGATATTTCTACATCTGAGAGTTCTAATGTAATATTTTTTCCATCAATGTCCAGCAAAATGTTTTTATCTTTCTCAATTTTGTTGATATCTTCTTGCGTAAACTTTTGAACCTCGGCTGCTATAAAACGCATGTCTTTCCCAAACTTAGGACCTAAGGTTTTAAAGTTTGGCTTAATTTGTTTAATTAAAACTGCGGTAGCGTCGTCTAAAATCTGAATTTCTTTAATATTTACTTCGTTCTTAATTAAATTAGCAACTGCCAAAATAGCTTCTTTTTGCGCCTCAT
>JBNMOF010000069.1:0-9795 GCA_051277175.1 Polaribacter sp. | reverse complement strand
CGTAAAAGAGGGGCCAGAAGACGATTCTGAATGGTTGCCTAAAATTAAACAACGTTTACAAAAACACGATTTCCTAAGAATATTATGGCTTCCTCATACTGATAAAGGATATGTGATTACAGGAGATAAAATTGATCCAGACACAGAAATTACAGAGAACTTAGGACCTGCCTATTTAAAACATCGAAGAACAGCCTCTAAGATTTTATATAAATATTCTCACCTTTTTCCTTGGACTACGGCCATTGCTAACAAACTTTTATACAGAGGTTTCTTTAGCAGTACCAAAGAACACAAGGGGTCATTATACCAAGCTACAGTAACCAAATCTAGAGGTTCAACGATAGAATTGGCAGAGTGGACAATTGGCTTAGACATATTTCCAAAAGTTTTTGAAGAATTGAAGACTGAAATCAACAAATGGAGCAATCGGTCCTTTATTCACATTCCAATGGATGTGCGTTTTATACAGAAAGACAAATCTTGGTTAAGTTATGCTTACGGAGAAGATACGGTAACAATGGGTTGTGTTTCTAGAAATGCAGCAACAGCAGATACCTATGAAGCTTTTAAAAGTATTGAGAAAGTATTCTTAAAATATGGAGGAAAGCCTCATTGGGGAAAGCGATTTGTTGCCAAAGATGAAACCTTATCTAAAATTTATAGTAAATGGGAAGATTTTAAAGTTTTAAGAAAAGAGTTAGATCCTTCTAATAAATTTTTAAACCCGTATTTAATAAAGTTATTAAACGAAAAAGAAAGAGCACATGCAGCTGCCTAAAGGATTTTTATTTGATTTTGACGGCGTAGTAGTCAATAGTTCTAAGAGTCACGGTTCGGCTTGGAGTTCTGCTTTTCAGGAATTATTTAATAAAGAAATAGCGCCATTCCCAAGAAGTCATAATGGAAAATCTCCTATGGTCATTGCAGAGTACTTTTGCACGGTTATTGGAGAAGAAAAACGAACTAAAGAGTTGTTTTTATTAAAGGACAAGCATTTAGATATTTACTTTAAAGTTCCTAAATTACTTCCTGGAGTTAGAGAGTTTACGAGCTATTTATCCAAAGAAAAAATCCCTTATGGAATTGCAAGTAACGCTACAAAACAATTTTTAAAAAACAGTGTTCATCATTTAAAGTTAGACTTTTCAACTGTATTTGGTGTGGAAGATTATGTAAAACCAAAACCAGCACCAGAGGCATATATTACCTTAGCAAACGCATTGGGTTTTAAAAAAGAAAGTTTTAAAGATATTTGGGTTTTTGAGGATAGCTTAACAGGAACAGAAGCTGCAAAATTAGCAGGTATGGTTCCTATTGGAATTTCAACACAATATGCAGATGAAGAGTTAAAAAATGCTGGTAGTATTTTAGTGTTTCCTACCTTATTGGAAGCCTATGACTACTTGATTAAATTTAAAAAGTAATCATAAAGAAGTAAATTTTCCGCTCCCGAAACTTCGGGAGTAGGAAAAAAATTTAAGTACTATAGCCACATATTGTCAACCGCAATTCATGGAATTGGTAAACTCAAAATAAAGCCTACTGAGTTACTTCTCTAAATAAGGTTTCTAAATTTTTATTTTGAGTAGTTAATCCTATTATTTTTAAATTATTTTCTTGTGCAAAATCAAAGACTTTAGAACGCATATCATCCTCCTGATTAAAAGTTAACTGCCAAGTATTTCCTAAGGTATTAGTTGCTGAAATTATGCTTGTTATCTTATTGAAAATATTTTCATCTACAGATACATTAAAAGCAACTTCTATTATTTGTTGCGCACTACTTTGAAGTTCAGACAATTTTTTATCAACTAAAACTGCCCCTTTTTTAATAATAATTACGCGGTCGCAAACAGCCTCTACTTCTTGCATAATATGTGTAGAAAAAAGCACCGTTTTATCTTTTCCTAATTCTTTAATCAATGCTCTAATCTCTACCAATTGATTAGGGTCTAAACCTGTTGTTGGCTCATCTAAAATTAATACTTTCGGATTGTGTAAAATAGCCGCAGCTAAACCAACTCTTTGCTGATATCCTTTTGATAGTTGATTTATTTTTTTGTTTGCTTCTGGTATTAACCCTACTTTTTCTATACAAGGTTCTATTTGACTTTTATCAACTTTAAAAATTGCTGCTTGAAATTGTAAATATTCACGCACATACATATCCGTATATAAAGGATTGTGTTCAGGCAAGTACCCAATATTTCTTTGTGCTTCTAGAGGGTTTTGCAACACATCAATCTCATTAACAAAAACAGTACCTGAATTTGGTTTTATAAAACCTGTTAAGATTTTCATCATCGTAGATTTTCCAGCACCATTTGGACCTAAAAAACCGATAATCTGACCTTTATTAGCAGAAAAAGAAATGGCATTTAATGCTTTTTGGGTTTTATAAATTTTTGAAACGGATGTAACTTTTATTGACATTTTACAAATGTAATTTTATTTAGTTTGATTGTGGTCTTATTCAATTTTTAGTTCTTAGAATCGATGGTTTTCAATTTAATTTTTCTAATATTCTTCATTCTAGACCAAGCAATTTTATGTCGTTGTTTATACAACCATAAAGTTCCTAAATCTAATAAAAAATAAAAAAAACTAATACCACTTGGTGGATTATGACTTGGTAAAAAATCAAAAATTCCCCAAGCCGAGGCAGGCCACTTCCAACATAAATAATTAGTGCCAATGATTTCTAAATAGGCAACTGAAATATACATAGTTAAATAAAAAAGGCGCTCTCTTTGTTTATTTCTTAAAATAAAAAGTGTTGCAACAGTCATTACAAAACCAAATACATCATTCTTAAAAACCAGAAAAACAGTAGCATATATCAAAATAAAAATTGCCAAAAAACGTTCTATTTTTATCCGGTTTTTTATAATCGATTTTGCTTTTGAAAAATAAAGCACAGCAACATATACTAAAGCATGCCCTGGAGGTACATAATGTGGCACATTTTCTAATCTATAGGTGTACATTCCCATAGCAATTGAAAACAAATATTCACCTATAACTGCAATAATTACGGCAGATATCATTTGCTCTTTTACTCTTCTATTTACATTCCAAAAAGTAATTGCAAAGCCAATATACATACTAATATTAGCATATAACTGGGCATCTTTAGTAATTTCTAACATGTAGAAACTATCTAAAAACAAACCAAAAAGTATAAATAAATAAAGCGCTCCCAAACTTTTAAAAGTAGCATAAAAAGGAGATTTAGTAGCTAATAGACTCATCTTTTAAGAAAAAATAACGTTCCTTAATTTTCTTTTTATTTGCTTGTTAACATCTTTGGGGTAGGTTCGTTCCCCAGTCAAAATCTGCGTCATTGCCTCACAAATTTTATTGCCATATTTTTTAATTAAGAAGTTTCTAATTTTCTCATTTTCATAGAATAATTTAGAAAGACGTACACCTGTTTTTAATTCTGGAATTAAAGACTCGTTTAATTTCTCATTATAAATTTCTGCTGATAATTTTGAATCTAACCCCCCTTCAATAAGTGCTTCTGCTGCCATAACTCCAGAGAAAATAGCATTCGAAATCCCTTCTGCAGATAAAGGATCTGCAAAACCAGCAGCATCACCAACTAAAAAAACATTCTTTTTTACAAAACCGTCTGTTCTTGGAGAAACTGGGATTTGAAAACCATACATTTGTTCACTAATAACTTCTTTAATTCCTAAAGTATCTGTTAGATATTCTCTATACAATTGTTTAAAATCGACTTTTATTTTTTTAAACGATACGAGGCCAATAGACAAATGATTTTTCTTTGGAAAACTCCAACCATATCCCTTAGGAATTGCATCAAAATCTAAACGAACACTCTTAGAAAGTCTTTCAAAATCTTCTTTATGCACCTCTACTTCATATTCTAAAGCTGGAATCAATAAACGGGTTTCTGCCCAACCGGTAAGTTTTGCTGTCGCACTTAAAACGCCATCTGCAGCAATTACAAATTTTGCATTTACGTCCCCTTGAGTTGTATGTAAAACAATATTTTCTTCAAAAGTAATATTTTTTAGCTTGTGGTCTTCTAACAGAGTAATTCCTTTTTCTTTCGCCTTATCGACCAAAAATTTATCAAAATCATCTCTCATTACCATGCTAATAATAGGTTCTGTTCTCTCAGAAAATACATGTTTACCGGCATTTTTAAAAAAAGCATCTAATCTAAAGAATTCTTTTTCAACAACGTCACTTACATCAAAAGGCATTTTTCGTCTTCCTCTATAGGCAAAACCTCCGCCACATGTTTTATATCTGGGCAATGTTTCTTTTTCTATAATTACTGTAGAAATTCCGTTTTCTGCCAATTTTATTGCCGCAGATGCTCCCGCAGGACCACTTCCAATTATTGCTACATCAAATAATTTCATTCTTTTTTTTTGATAAATATATAGTTTTAAAATTAGAATTTTAAAACTATATATTTATAACTGATATCGCACTCTAAGACTTACAAATCTTGGTAAAATAAAAGTTTCATTAATATTAAAAGAAATATTATTCTGACTTACAGAAGCTCTTGAACCAGTTGCTAATAAATTACTACCTACCAATTCATATTCCCATTTTGCATCTTTATCTTTTCTGTATGCTAATTTTGCATTCCAAATTTTAAAAGAATTCGCAACATTTCCATTTTGTCGTACTTCGTTAAAAGTAAAGTCTGAAGTAATTGTTAAAGAATCCCAAACATAAGCATCAAAATTTATCGACGGCGCATGGGTAACACTTTTCACATCAATTGGTCTAGATGCATCTTGTTGGGTTGTAAAACTTACATTGTACCTTAAACTTAAATTAGGTGCTTTTGTGAAATTTGAACCAATACTTGTATTATAACTTTGATTAAATAATTTATTTTCTATTCCTACCGTATTTATAAATCTATAATTTTTATTATACGTAAAACTACCACCAATAGACGTTCTAATTTTTTTAATGGTTTTACCAATTCGACCAAATGCGGTAAAGGTCTCGTTTTCATCTGGTACGTTTAGATTAGTTCTTGTAGATACCACAGAACCTGGAATAAAATTAAAATCGGTAGCTATTTGATCTATTGTCTTTCTATAATTAACTCTTGCAAAGATATTACTTGCATTAAATAAGTTAAAACTTGAATACCTTAGAGAAACATTATGAAAACTTGCATTTATTAAATCTGCATTACCTGTAAAAAACGAACTATAACTATTTGCTACAATACCTTTTGCTATTTGATTTACATCCGTAAAATTAACCTCTTGCTTATAGGTTAATGTTAAACTTTCACTTCTCTTAAATTGTGCAACTGCTTCAAATTCTGGAAGGAATTTAGCAAATGTATCTTGAAAAGATGCGGTTCCATATTGTGTGTTTTTAGAATTATAGGCATGTAAAGTAAAACCTGGTGTAAACGTAAAAATACCCGCTTTTAAACGATATCTTAAACCTCCGTATATATCTGTAAAATTGTATGCTGTATCATTGGTTGTTTGCGGATCATCAATACCAGGTATTGTTGGGTTTGGATCCAATTGACTTCCGTCATCTAAAATTTGGAAAAACCTTGAGTCGAAATTTTGAGTGCTCAAAATAGTACCTGCAACAAAATTTAAATTACTTTTTGCATTTAAAATATAGTAATAATCCAATTTTACATCTAATTGATTCGTTTTTACTTTTCTATCTTGTTCCAAGTTGTAAAATAAATTAGATCTGTCTAATCCTAAAGTTTGCGCAGCAGCGTCGAAACCATCGGTATTAGCGTCGTCATTATTATTTGGATCATTTTCTAAAGAAGCCACATAAAAAGGATCTTCATCTTGTAATAAATGTTGCACCTCCAAAGCAAAAATACTTTTTTCACTTGCGGTATAAAAGTAACTTAGATTTTGATTAATTCTAAAAGGTGTAGCACTTTCCGATTCTAAAATATCGCTTAGCACAAAAGAATTTATATTATCATTTCTGAATTCATTGGAAAAACGACCAATAACGTCATAATTTAACTGATTGTTAAAGTCTTTCTTATAAATTGTACTAAATTTAAACAACCCAGTATTACTTGTTTGATTTGTAATATTTTGAACAATATCATCGGGTGTATTTGCTTCTATATAATCGATGGTATTATTACTTTTTTGACCATTACTATTGCTAGACCAAATTAAAAAACCACTTAAGTCTAATTTTTTAGTAGGCGAATAACTAAAATTTAAAGCAGATAGCTTTGTTTCTATTCTATTTGCATTTCTAGCATTTGCCGTTAAAAAGCCAATTCCTGTATCTGCAATGTTAATATTTGTACCATTTGATGGACTCTGACTTTGAAAGTTACCGCCAAAGGTTCTTAAATCTCTTCTACTTAAAACAACATCTCCAATATTATTTAAATCTCCAATAACATTTAAGGTGTATTTTGGTGTATAATAAAATAGTTTTGGTTGAAAAAGATACAATTCTTCATCGGAAGAAGCTCCTGCTCCAGCAGTTACATCTCCGAACCAAAAATTCTTTTTCCCTTCTTTTAGTTTAATATTTATAGCCACCCTATCTTGATTACTTTGCACTCCACTAAGTTGACTTACGTTAGAATAATTTCTTAAAACTTGTATTTTATCAACAGCATTAGATGGAATGTTTTTTGAAGCTAACTTGGTATCTCCACTAAAAAATTCTTTACCGTCTATCATTATTTTTTCAACAACTTTTCCTTCCACTTCTATTTCACCAGCATCATTTACCTCTACTCCCGGTAACTTTTTAAGAACATCTTCTAATTTTCTTTCAGAACCATTTTTAAAAGAATCTGCATTGTAAATTATGGTGTCTCCTTTTATAGTTATTGGCATTTTAGAAATAATTTCAATACCATCGAGCATATTATCTTCAAACATACTGAAGTCTTTAGCCATGTTTATTGTTTTCGTTTTCAAAAAAACGCTAATTTCTTTAAAACCGATATAACTTATTTTTATATTGTAGGTAGTGTTCGTTTTTAATTCTAAAGTAAAATTACCTGATGCATCTGTAAAACCATAAGAAGCAATTCTCTTGGCTACAGTGTCTAATGCAATAACGTTTGCCATTTCTAAAGGGGCTCCTAAAGAATCCTTTACAACTCCTTTGTATTCGATTTGTGCAGACACAATTCCAGAAATCATAAAAACAGCAATAAGTAGTATTTTTTTCATATATTTTTTTGTTGATTATGTTGAATTCCTCTATTTAATTTCTTCTGCCACCACGGGCTCCTCTGCTTTGAAAGCGCTCTTTTAATTCTGCTGTTTTTACTTTTACGATTTTGTTGTATTCATCTCTGGACACTTCTTTCCCTTTGTTTGGTGCTTCTATCTCTAAAGCTTCTTGTGTATTAATTGCAACTTCTGTACACAGCATTGTAGTTCTACCCGCATTTAATTCTAAAATTAATCCTGGTAAACCATAATACGTATCTGGGCCGGTGCTCACAGGAATTTGTGGCGTATACCAAGCGGTAACGGTTAACATTTTTTTAACTGGTTTGTTTTCTTTTGTATTTGTAGAATCTTTTTTCTTATTGCTTCCTCTACTAAAAATACTTCCCCAATCTATATTTTTGTCTTCTTTTACAAGTATTGCCTTATAACAAGTATATTGACCAATTTTTTTAGTTTCTGTTCCCATTTCCCATTGCGACGGTTCCATGTCTTCAGAAACCAAAAAACGTTTGCTAAATTGCTCTACGTCTTCAATCATCTTTTTATCTTTCGTATTCTTGTAAATAGAACCTTGACCATTGCTTCTTCCCCAACTTGGTCCAGAAGCTCCAGGAGCATCTAACTTAACGTCTTCTTTAAAAGAAGATGCTGTCTTATTAAATGTTAATGTATATGTTTTTTCTAAAAAACTTTTAAAACGAGCCATTCTTTGTTTTTTCTCTTGTTCGCTCATTTTTCCAAATCGACTCATGTCCATTGTTGTTTTAGACATATAGGTAGCTTTACCTTGAAAATTTTTTTGTGCAAAAGTAGTCACTGTTACAAGTGCTAATAGGAATGTAAATAATAGTTTCATAGTTTTTTCTTATCTGGTGAATTCAAAAATAGTATTAATAGACAACCCTTAGACTTAAAAAAAACTTAAAAGTTTAATCTCACTTAAAAATAAATAAGTAAATAAAATTATCCACCTATCTGTATGCTTCTTCCATTTCCTAAGTCTAAACCTTTTCTAGCCTTAAATTTTTCCATCATTTCATCTGTCTTTTGCTTTTGAATTTCAAGAAACTTCTTTTGAGAAACAATCTTTCCTTTCTTCGGTTCTTGAATCGTAACTTTTTTTGAAGGGTTTAATATAATTTCTGTACAAACTATTATTTTTTTACCATCATTGATCTCTAATATTAAACCAGGTAAACCTTGGTAATTTCCTGGTCCATTACCCACAGAAATCTTTGGTGCATACCAAGCCGTAGTAATAATTGTTTCTTTTTGTATTTCTTCTACAGACTTACCATTTTTAAAAGTTATATTTTTATTTTCTACTTCTTTTGAGAACGTAGCTTTGTAACATTTATAAGTTCCTATGTTTTTTGTTTCGGATGATAATTCCCATTTATACTCTGGAAGTTTGTCTTTTACTAAAAAGCGTTTTCCCATAATTTCTGTTTGATTCGTAAAACGTTTCTCCTTAATATTTTTAAAATAGACACTAGCATTTCCAGAACTACCAAAAGACATCATTACAATGTTTCCTCCTCCAACTTGAGGTTTTGGCGAATCTAATAATACTTCTTCTTTATAGGTTGAAGTTTTTTGATCAAAATTTAAAATAAATGTTTTCTGATTCATTTTATGCAGTTGTGCCTGAAGTTGTTTTTTCATGTCATCAGACATCGTAGAATTTTCATCTTCATCAAACGAAAAAGAAGATTTAATGCTTGTTTTATAAATAGCTTTTCCTGTAAAATTTTGCCCATTAATAATCAATGAGCAAAATAAAATTAATGTTGTTAATAATTTAATCATAATTCTTTATTTTAAATTTTGAACAAAGATGAGCCTTAGATGGATTTTACTTAGTTAACAAGTGTTAATGAGTGTTAACCCCATCGTATTATAATATTAACGAACTATCTTTGAAGTATGAATACCCAGAAATATCAATGGCTTTTTTACTTAATAACAGCTACCATAATAGCGACTATTGGTGTACAATTCTATTGGAATTATAAAAATTACGAAGAAAATAAGCGACAAGTAACAAACGAAATTCAATTAAGTCTAGACAATGCTGTAGAAGAATATTATTCTTCTCTTGCAAAAAGTGACTTTTTAACTATTATTGATAACAATAGTAATTCTGTTGCTATTTTTAAAAACCCGCTTAATTTAATTAAAGAGAAATCATATAAGAGCAAATCTATTGGAAATATTATAAATAAAATAAAACCAAATAATTCTGAGAAAGAAAAACCGAGAGCATCAATAAACAACCTAAAATTCACTTTTGATGAAAACTTGTCTAAACAAAAAATAGATTCTATGATGATTTCGGCAAAAGACTTTGTCCTAGAATTCAATTCCGATTTAGATTCACTAAATAACAAAAAAAAAGACTCCGGTGAAGTATTAAACCTAATTATCGATAAGAAAAAAGGTTTTAACTTAAATTCTGATGGAGCAAATAAAGTAATTAAATATTTTAGGGGCAAAAAAGCAGCAGACAGCTTAAAATTAATTAAAAATCTAAAACCTATTTTTATCTCATTCTTAGATCAATCCATAGAGTATGAAAAAATAG
>JBNMOF010000068.1:0-9846 GCA_051277175.1 Polaribacter sp. | reverse complement strand
ATGTATTATCTCCAAAATTCCAATAAAAAGTAGCATCGCCAACATTTGCTGGCAGAATAGAATTGTTTGTAAATGTTACGTTTGCTGGTGCTAAATCTTCATTATCGACTGTAAAATCGAATAATGGAACTGTGCTTGCCGGCGGTACAGGAAAATCATTATCATCACAAGAATGAAACAACATACCGATACAAATAACGGATAGTATTACATATATTTTTTTCATGTTGGTTTTATTTAATTAAAGCAATTCCTCTAGGACTTGCAATTCCTGTTTGTAAAACTTCTAAATTAGCACCGTCTAAATCTGCACGGTATAATTCGCCAGAATCTCTGCCAGACCAATACAATTTATTTACTTCATGATCAATTTGCATTCCATAAATTCTAGTTCCGTTTGTGTTTACCGTTTGCATATTCGATCCGTCTAAATTGGCTACTTTTAATTCATCAGAATTCTGATCATCAAAATAAATTTTATCATTTACAGTATCTACCAAAATTGCATAGCCATAAACGCCAGCAACAATAATTGAAGCATTTGAGCCGTCTAAATCTGCTTGGTATAAATTTTCTGCATTTACATCATATACATACATTTTATTGTTTTCAACATCCAAAGAAATTGCTCTCCATTGTGCTCCTGCCACTGTTAAAAATCCAATTTCGGGATTAGAACCATCTAAATTTGCTTTAGAAACATTTGCATCATCATCTACCCAAAATATTTTATTACCCGCAACATCTAAAGCTATCGCATAAGGATCTCCAATATTACTTACTATGTTTTCTAAATTAGCACCATCTTTATCCATTCTCCAAATGTTTCCGAAAGGATAGGTATCAAAATCACTAAAATAAATTTTGCTATTTACATTATCATACGCCATACCAACACCACCTTTGCCAGCAATATCTAAAATATCGGTTGTAGTTCCTGCAGCACCTAAATCTAACTTTTTAATCAAATCATCACCAATAGCAATATAATAGAGCTCTCCAGGAGTTGGCGGCGCTTCTGCAACTGTAATCTCTTTTGTAGATGTGTTATCGCCATTTGCATTGCTTGTTATTAATGTTATGGTGTAAGTTCCCGCCGTTTCATAAGAAAACGTAGGATTTTCGGTTGTAGACGTAGAAGTTGCTGCATCACCAAAAGACCAAGCAAACGTATCTGCACCTAAAGAAGTACTTGTAAATTGAATGAGCACTTTTGCTTGCAAAGCGTCTTCATTTTCTACTGTAAATGAACTTGCTGATGTTACTGTAATTTCTGCATTAGAAATGGTAGAACCTCCAGAGCCTGTCGAGACTAAACTCACTAAAAATCGACCACTTTCGCTGTATGATTTTTTAGGTGATACTTGCTTTGAAGTGGTACCGTCACCAAAACTCCACTTATAAGCAGTGGCATTTTGTGAATTATTCGTAAATTGAATGGATTCATTTATTGCCACCGTTGTTGCATTTGCAGTAAACTCTGCTTGCGATTGTGGTGGTAAAGCTTCTTCTTCATTACAAGAAAATAGTGTAAGAGAAATACAAGCCAAAACGATGTATTTATAAAATTTAGTTTTCATATTTGATGTCTTTAGTTTTTTAATTTTTTAGTATCCTGGATTCTGAACCATTGCTGGATCATTGTTTGTTTGAATTTCATCTAACGGAATTGGAAAAAGCATTTGATTTGCATTTTTTACGTTTGGCAAAACGCTAATTGCACGATTTGTTCTTACCAAATCAAACCATCTGTGGCCTTCAAAAGCAAATTCGAAACGTCTTTCATTTTCAATAATTAATAATAACCTCGAAACCGATGTTTCTGAGGTAGCTGCTAGATTCGCTCTATTTCTAATTAAATTTATATCATCTCTCACCGCTTGCACATTTGGCGAGGGTAAATTTGCTGCTGCTTCTGCTCTAATTAAATACATATCTGCCAACCTTAATACAATTACATTGTCTGCACCGATGCTTAAATCGTCATATTTAATGGAATAGGCACTTGTACCATCAAAAGCTAAACTTGCATTAAAACGAGCATCACCCGATTGATAAGATGCTAATAAATCTGCGGAAGGTTCTACTTCTCTTCTTCCGTTTAAAGATCTAGGAAAATTGTATTCTGCAATTCTATTTCTCTCTAATTGAGAGAAAAATATCTCGAAAATAGATTCAGAAGTTTCGTCATCAAAAATATCTCTGTAATTATTCAACAAGGCGTAATTGCCATTATTAATAACTTCTGAAGCCATTTCGATAGCCTTTGGATAATCCTTTTGATACAAATAAACTCTTGCCAACAAAGCTTTTGCTGCATATCGAGAAGCTCTTGTTTTATTGCTAGAAGTGGTTAAATTATCTGCTGCAAAAGTTAAATCCGTTATGATTTGAGCAAACACCTCATCTACCGTATTTCTTGGCGCGTCTAAATTATCTACACCAACCGTTGGTAAAACTTTTATAGGAACTCCACCAAAATAATTTAGTAAGTTAAAGTGATTTAAAGCTCGTATAAAATACAACTCTGCCAACGCTTTGTTTTGCTCTTCTGTTGTCATTCCAGAAATTGTTGGCACTTTTTGTATGATATTATTTGCTACATTAATCCCATCATAAGCCAAAGACCAAATACCGCTAACAGAACCATTTTCTGGAAGAATATTGTTGTTATTCACCTCTGCATATACCGTTGCTGTTGCTGCCAAAGGATGTGAAAGATTATCCGCCGCTAAATCAGCAAAAAGGTAAAAAGTTCTGCCATAATAACTCAAACTTTGAAAAGATGCATACGCGCCTAAAATACCTTTATCGATGTCATTTTTTGTTTTAAAAGCTTCACTTGCAGCAATAGAATTTTCTGGTTCTACATCTAAAACATCACAAGAAAATACCGTGCTTAATAAAATTGTTATTAAAAATATCTTTTTCATCTTTTATAGTTTTAAGTTAACGCCTAACGTGAATGTTCTTGCCTGCGGATAGGTGAAAAAGTCTGTACCAATCACTGAATTACTATCCCCTCTGTAATTTACTTCAGGATCTAAACCTGTGTAATTTGTAAAAGTGAATAGATTTTGCATGCTTACATACATACGTAAACTGGCGAATCTTTCCTTTTTAAATTTATTTCCATCAAGCGTATAACCAATCGTTACGTTTTTAATTCTTAAATAAGAACCGTCTTCTATAAATCTTGATGAAACCCTTTTGTTTTGAACAGATGCAACAGGATCTGTTGTTGCTCTTGGAATGTCTGTAATATCTCCAGGCTGTTTCCATCTTCTTGTTACAGCCGCTATTTGATTATCACCACCTTGTAAAGATTCTAGAAAAAGACGCGAGCCATGAAATACATCATTACCGTAAGAACCTTGTAAAAAGATACTTGCATCGAAATTTTTGTAAGAGAAATTGTTGGTCAACCCTCCAATAAAATCTGGATGAGGATTTCCTACAATAGTTCTATCATCTGAAGTAATTTCTCCGTCAAAATTGATATCTGCATAAACGATATCTCCAGTAGACGGATCTACCCCTAAAGATTCGTAGCTGTAAAAAATACCAATAGGTTGCCCTTCCATAATTCTATTTCCACCTCTACCAATATCATCAATTGGTTGATTGTTATAAAGTTCTAATACTTTATTTCGGTTTCCAGAAATATTGAATTGTGTGTTCCAAGAAAAATTATTATTGATAATATTTTGAGATGAAATTGAAAGTTCAATTCCTTTATTTTCAATTTTACCTACATTTTGCGTAATTGAAGAAAAACCAGAACTGTTTGGTAAAGGTCTGCCTAATAATAAATCGTTGGTTTGCTTGTTATAATAATCTGCTGTTACTGTAACTCTATCATCAAACAAGCCTAAATTAATACCAATATTTAATTGTGCGGTGCTTTCCCACTTTAAATCTGGGTTTGGAATATTACTAGGAAAAATAGCTGGCTGACCGCCATAAGAACTATTGCCGTATAATTCTGAAAATAAAAACGGACTGATATCATCATTTCCTGTTAAACCATAACTTACTCTGAATTTTAAATCAGAAACTGCTTTTACATTTTTCATAAATTTTTCTTCGGTAACTCTCCAAGCTACAGAAGCTGCAGGAAAAAATCCTGTTCTGTTGTTTTCTCCAAATTTGGTAGAAGTATCAAAACGACCAGAAGCTGTAAAAATGTACTTATTATCAAAATTATAATTTACTCTTGATAAATAAGAACGAATTCCTGCATCAGATGCATTTGCACTTGCTGAAACAATTGTTGCCGCTGAACTAATATATTCCAAATCATCATCAGCAAAATCTTGACCACGAATAAATGAAGAACGTCTTTGATATTTCTCAAAAGTGTAGCCCACTAAAACATCAATTTTATGCTTTTTAAAACGTTTTTTATATTTTAATAAATTATTAGAAACAATATTCATCACATTGCTGTAGGTTTCGAAACCCAATCCGTTAAATTTTGCTCCTTGTTCTGTCCTTGTAGATTCATAAGCATGCTCTCTAAAATTTAAAAAATCAACTCCCCATTTAGAAGAAAATGTGAGGTCTTCAGAAATTTTATAATCTGCAAAAACATTTGAATTTATTCTATAAGAAAAATTCTCGTTAATTGCTTCATTTGCTATCGAAACTGCATTTGAATAAGGTCCATTTTGATTGTAGCTCCCATCTTCATTAAAAACAGGGAAAATAGCGGGTGTAGAAATTCCGTTTGGTAAAGGACCTTGCAAAGTTTGATCTCCTTCCACACGATTGGTTTTAGAATACGTTAAACCAATACTAGTCCCTATTTTTAAGCGATTAGAAACTTCATGATCAATATTTAATCTTCCATTTGCTCTGGTGTAATCTGTGCCAATTAAAATTCCTTCTTGGTCTAACAAATTACCACTGATAAAAAACTGTGTTTTTTCTGAACCACCCGCTACGGAAACTTCGTAACTAGTAATTGGTGCAGTTCTAAAAATTACGTTTTGCCAGTCTGTATCCACAGAAATAGTATTCATATCCTGCTGCGAAAAAGCATTTGTACCGGTTAAATCGTTTCGGTATTCCATCCATTCTCTTGCGTTTAACATATCGAGCGTATTCCATGCTTGTTGCATACCCGAATTAACGTTAACGCTCACTACAGATTCTTGTGCTTTACCTCTTTTTGTCGTGATTAAAACAATTCCGTTAGAGCCTCTGGCTCCATAAATTGCCGTAGCAGAAGCATCTTTTAAAATACTAATCGATTCAATATCTGCTGGATTGATATCTGAAAGTGCACTAGAACCCTGACCAGAATACCCAATTTGAGCAAAATTCCCAGTTGTTACAGGAATTCCGTCGATAATATATAAAGGTTGATTGGAACCACTAATAGAACTCAAACCACGAATTCTAACAGACATTTCCCCACCTGGTGTTCCAGAATTCTGTGTTACTTGCACGCCTGCTGCTTGCCCTTGCAATAAAGCATCAACAGAAGGAACTGGTAAATCTTTTATTTGTTTTGATGAAACTGTAGAAATTGCATCACTAATTAATTCTTTTTGTTCTGTACCATAACCAATAATAACAATCTCTCCTAAAGCACTGATATCTGATTTCATTTGAACTTCGATTTCAGTTTTACCCTCAATATTTATATTTTGGGTGATGTATCCAATATAAGAAATTATTAAAATTTTTGTATTCGCAGAAACCGATACATTAAACTCCCCATTGATATCTGAAGTAGTTCCTGTAAGTGAGTTTTTTGCACTAATACTTGCACCCAGCAAAGGTGCGCCATATTCATCTAAAATTTTACCTTTTATTTTTGACTGTTGTGCCCTTTCTTTTGATGATTGCGGTAACAATTTTTGAGTAACAACCACTTGCCTGTCGTTAAACTTATACATTAAATTAGTGTTTTTAAAAGCTACATCTAAAACTTGAGTAATCGATGCCTCTTTTAAATTTAAAGAAATATTGTATTTAATAATATCATCTTTATAAAAGAAAACGAATTTACTTTTGCTTTGAATCTGTTTAAAAACTTCTTCTAAACTTGCATTGGTTACAGAAATATCTATTTTAGTTTGCGCTTTAGAAGTATTTGCAAAAGCGGAACTTAAACCAATAGTTATTAATAGTAAAAAAACTCTCATAATAGATACCAAAAAGGGTTTTAAAGAATATACATTTCCAGGAGGAAAATAGTTCTTATTTTTATTCATATTTTTGTTTTAGTGATTAGTATTACTGTTTTGTTTCAGTTGATGTTAATTTTTTAGGAGATGTTGGCGCATCTCCTTTTCTTTTTGTTTAGTTCGATAGGTTTTAAATTTAGTTAATAATTATTTTTTTGTCGATTGTAATTTTATAATCAAATAAAGAGTTTTCCGCGGCCATAATTGTTTTCATCACATGGTTTATATCTTCATTTACATCTAAATATCCAGAGAATGTATGTTCCGCTAATTTTTTGTCTTGAATAATAATTTGATAATCATAGTATCTAGACAACTTTTTCATGATAGAAGCCAAAGAATCATTCCTAAAGATAAAAATGCCATCTCGCCACGCAAAATATTTTTCTGTTTCAACTGTTTTCACCTCCAAACTTTTATTCTCTTTGCTATACGTTGCTAAATTTCCGGGAACAATTTCTAAACTGTTCGTTGCACTAAACAAATCATTATTTTTATAATTTATCTGTACACTTCCGCTTTCTAAAACAGTTTCTATATCCTTATCCTCTGTATAATTACTTACGCTAAAAACAGTTCCTAAAACTTTAATATTATAATTAGTAGCTTTTACAAAAAATGGTTTTTCTGAATTATGTGCAACTTCAAAAATTGCCTCTCCCTCTAAAAAAACTTCTCTTTTATCACCCTTAAAAGAAACAGGAAACACTAATTTAGAACCCGAATTTAACCAAACGTTTGTGCCGTCTGATAGCACAATTTTTTTTCGCTTACCATAAGGTACGAGTAGCGTATTAAAAGCGATTTCTTCCTCAAGAATTGTTTCTTGCTTAATTGTTTTAGAAGCACCAATCGCTATATTGGTTCCTGAATTAGAATAAACAATGGTGGAATCTGCTACTGTAATTTCTACATTTTTTTGATCACTTAAAATAAGAGCAACCTCGTTTGTTGGTTTTACATTTTGAATTGTTTTTGCAAATTTTTCTATTGGAGAGTATACTGTGTTGTTTTGATTGTAAAGAACTACAGAAAAAAGAATTGCTACAGAAGCAGCGGCTGCAATAAAAGAATACCTGTATCTTTTCTTTTGATGAATATAAGCGTGTATTGAATGTGTAAGTTTATTTTTTAACACAAACTTTTCATTCTCTGTAATCGTATTAAAATTGATATTATTCTTTGATTCCCCTGTCATATAGCTAATTTTAAATGCCTTTCTATCTAAAATAGATACTTAATTGCACTTGCCTACTATACTAATAAGAGATAAAGAGTGTTTACATAGACAGTTTTTCTTAAAAAAAGTTAAAAAAAACTAAAATTAACGTTAAAAGAGCCTTTCTTAACTTCTTAATAGCTCTGTAAATTAAAGTTCTTGAAGTTTCTACAGATACCTCTAAAATTGAAGCAATTTCGTCGTATTCTTTCTCTTGATTGTATCTTAACAATAAAATATGACGTTGTTTTGGTGTTAATATTTTTAAAGCGTTTTGAAGTTTAAACACTTTATCGTTTAAAATTTCATCATCAATTAAATGTTCTTCAAAAGAAGCATCAAAATGTTTGCTTTCTTTTTTTTCATCTAAAGAAGACGAATTTAAAAGTACGTTTGTTTTTGTACTTTTTAAAATTTCATTCTTTAACGATCTCATTAAATAATATTTCACATTCGATGTTTCTGATAACTTTTTACGGTATTTATACAAATTCAAAAAAAGATCGTGAATACAGTCCATCACCTTACTTTTATCCGAAGTAAACTGAACCCCATACACGAACAAATCGTCAATATAGGTATCATACAAAGAGCCAACAGCCTGTAAATCTCCATTTTTCAGCTTTGCCCATAAATAAGTATCTGTAGTATTAAAATCTTTCAAAAGAATAGAGGCAATTTAATTTATTAGTACCTAAATTAGGCTTTATTATGGTTTGTAATAAAAATTAAAAGTAGAACATCATTAGAAATGAATCCGCTAAATTTAATAATACATTTCAAAAATTATTAATAATTTTTTGATTATTAATTTTTTGGGCAAATTACAAAAGAAAATATAGCTAATTACAAAAAGATAAGTAATTATAACTGAAATTTTGCGTTTTAATTATGAATTTCGCAATAAAAAATCAACTGAAAGCACAAAGCAAAATAATAAGTTTTTTCATATTTTATCTTTATAAATTTCATTATTTGTACCTTTGTAACCTAAACAATTAGTATGAAATTAATATTACTTACTATCGGATTATTAGCAATCGGTGTCGCAGGAATTGCCATTAAACTTTGGGCAAAAAAAGACGGTGAATTTGCAGGTACTTGCGCAAGCCAAAACCCAATGTTAAATAAAAATGGTGAAGCTTGTGGTTTTTGTGGAAAACCATCTGAAGAGTTTGATACTTGTGCAGAACCTCAACATAAATAATTTTAATTCTACACGATGATTTTAACTGTAGTTTTCTACTTTTTCGTAGCATGTACAGGAATCCAAATTATCTATTACCTCATCTTTTCTTCATTTCTCCTTACGCGAAAAAAAATAAATGAAACAACTGAATCAGTTCCTGTTTCAGTAATCGTGTATGCAAAAAACAGCGCTAAAGAGTTAGAAGAATATTTGCCTTTTATTTTGGCGCAAGAATATCCCATATTCGAAATTGTTTTAATAGATAACGCCTCTTCAGATGACACCATCGAAACAATAAAAGCTTTTAAAACAAGAAATGAAAATATTAAAATTGTTGCTGTAAAAAACACAGAAGCTTTTTGGAATAATAAAAAATATGCCTTAACGCTAGGTATAAAAGCAGCTACACACGATCATTTATTATTTACAGATGCCAATTCTAAACCTATCAGTAAAAATTGGATTGCCGAAATGAGTAAAAATTTTTCGGTAAAAAGAACGATCGTTTTAGGATATCAAAAATATAGAAACGAAAAAACTTTTACGAATCTTTTAATTCGTTTTTATAGTTTGTTAAAAGCGCTCAAATGCTTTTCGTTTGCAAAAACAGCAACACCTTTTATGGCATTTGGCAATAATTTAGCATATACCAAATCAGAATTTTTTAAAGTAAATGGATTCATCAATCATATAAAAATTATATATGGTGAAGATGATTTATTTATTAGAGACGCCGCAACTACAGAAAATATAGCCTCTAATATTTCTGAAGATAGCTTTATAGAAACGGAGCCTCACACCTCTTTTAAAGAATGGTTTCAATATATAAGAATTACAAATTCTTTAAGAGAACATTACAAAATTAAACATCGTTTTTTATTAAGCCTTTTTATTTTTTCGAAAGCACTTTTTTATATCTTATCAATTATCTTATTTTTCTTTTATCCTTGGGAAATAATAGGGTCTTTTGTGCTCACTTGCCTTCTTATTCAATATATTGTGATTGGTTTTTCTGCAAAAAAACTAAAAGAATCTCAACTAATCTTTTTCTTACCTTTTTTAGAAATTGGATTATTATTGATTCAAATTAGTATATTTAGTGCTAATTTGATTTCAAAACCAAATCATTGGAAATAAATAACACTAAAATTGCGCAAAATATTTTAAAAGCGAAGGAAGGTAATCAAGCTGCATTCCGATTTTTGCTTGATACATTTTGGAGTAATGTTTATAATTATCAG
>JBNMOF010000067.1:0-9982 GCA_051277175.1 Polaribacter sp. | reverse complement strand
TTCAGGTTTTATTAAATAATTTCCGTACAACCTTCGTTGATTTCTTGTGTAGGTTTCATCAGAATTCCCACCTTGAATTACAAAATTTTTAGCAACTCTATAAATGACTGTTGTATTAAAATAGGACAGTTTAGTTAAGAAAATAAAATTAGCCCTATGTATTGGTACATCATTATAAAGTCTAAGTTTTATGGCACCAAACTTTGTTTTTATAAGCACATTCGTTTCTTTATTTTGTTTTCCATATTCAGTAAAAAAAGCTTCAACATTTTCTTTGTTTAAACTGTCCCATGGTTTCATAATTTCTTTTTCTAAAGTCTTTTTAACCTTTTTCTTTACGGTGACAGTTTCTCTTGTTTTTTTCTTAGTAGATCTTTCTTCTTTACATTGGTAAAAAGAAAATATAAATACGATTAGAACAAGCTTCACTAAAATATTCATAAAAAAGATTTTTTTATAGATATCAAAGATAAATCATCAATATAAAAGAATAGAAAAATTTGATTCTTTTTAATAGATTTTCGTGATGTTTTGGTGTTTCATTTCTTATTTTTGTAATAATGGAAGAACATGTTATTTTAGTAGACGAAAAAGATCAGCAAATAGGTTTGATGGAAAAAATTGAAGCTCATGAAAAGGCTTTATTACATAGAGCTTTTTCTGTGTTTATTTTTAATGAAAAAGGAGAATTAATGTTGCAGCAAAGAGCAGCCTCTAAATATCATTCACCGCTATTATGGACAAATACTTGTTGTTCGCACCAAAGAGAAGGAGAAAGTAATGTAAAAGCAGGAAGAAGAAGATTACAAGAAGAAATGGGTTTTGTAACCGATGTTAAAGAAGTTTTTTCTTTTATTTATAAAGCACCTTTTGACAACGGATTAACAGAACATGAATTTGATCACGTAATGATCGGAAGGTATGATAACGAACCTAATATAAATAAAAAAGAAGCTGAAAATTATAAATGGATGACTTTAGATAATGTGAAGACAGATATTGAAGAAAATCCTACAATCTATACGGAGTGGTTTAAAATTATTTTTGATAAATCTTATAAAAAACTAATACATGCCTAAAGTTACAGTTCACAGAAAAGCGCATTTTAATGCTGCACACAGATTATATAGAAAAGATTGGAGTGATGAAAAAAACTTCGAAATATTTAATAAATGTAGTAACCCTAATTTTCATGGGCATAACTATGAATTGATTGTTTCTTTAACTGGAGAAATTGATTTAGAAACAGGTTATGTGTTTGATTTAGGAATTCTAAAAAACCATATTAAATCTGAAATTGAAGATGCGTTCGATCACAAAAATTTGAACATCGAGGTTCCTGAGTTTAAAGACTTGAATCCTACAGCAGAAAATATTTGTGTGGTTACCTATGATAAGTTAAGGAAATTATTACCAAAACATTTAGGTTTAGAAGTTACTTTGTATGAAACACCTAGAAATTTTGTAAGTTATTCAGGAGTATAATCTTAATTATATTTATAAAAAAAAGCTTCGTTTACAATTTGTAAACGAAGCTTTTTTTTTGTGACTAAAGAAAACTAATTAATCTTTATTTTTATTTTTAAACTCCTCAAATTTACTAGCCTCTTTAGTAGGCCAGCTATTATTAGAAGTATCAACATCTGCAGTTTCAAAATCTGGATCCACTACAATGCTCTTAATTTCTTTAGAAGAAGCAAATACTCTTTTCGCAGTAGTATCACTTCTCATCCAAATTTGAGCTGGATACGTTTCTCTTTTGGTAGTGCCATCAATATATGTTAACTCAACAATAATTGGCATTACCAAGCCTCCTGGTTTTTCAAACTCAACAGAATAAATAAATGACGGTACTTCTTTTCCATCAGCATATGCATTCATCGCATTTGCGTTTGCATCTTCTTTTTTATCAGTGATGTAAACTAAATCACCTAAACCATCGAAATATTGCTTGTATTGTTCTTTTAACTTTGTAACCCTTTCACCAGGCTTGTCGGTTAGATACAAAGACTTCACTTCTTTAATGCCAATATCACTTACATCAGTGGTATAAAACCATCCTCTAAAAAACCAATCTAAATCCATACCCGAAGCATCTTGCATAGATCTAAAGAAATCTTCGGGTGTTGGGTGTTTAAACATCCAACGTTTCGAATAGGTTCTAAATGCATGGTCAAACAATTCTGGACCCATAATTGTTTGTCTTAGCATATATAAACCTGCTGCTGGCTTTGTATATGCATTCGGACCAAATTGTTTTACATAATCTCCTTGAGACATAATAGGAGAGAGGTTTGATTGATCTCCGCCCATATATCTTGTAATTTCTTTTGCAGGGTTTGTAGCAAATAATTCCGGATCGTACACTAGCTCCGCTAAAATTTCTACAAAAGAGTTTAAGCCTTCATCCATCCAAGTCCATTGTCTTTCATCAGAATTTACAATCATAGGGAAAAAGTTGTGTCCAACTTCATGAATAATTACGCCTAACATTCCTTTTTTAGTTCTCTCAGAATAGGTTCCATCTGCATCTGGTCTTCCAAAGTTGAAGCAAATCATTGGGTATTCCATTCCTTGTCTTTCTGAATGTACAGAAACTGCTTTTGAATACGGATAATCGAATGTTAATTTAGAGTATTCGATAAGTGTCGTTGCAATTGCTCTAGTAGAATGCTCTTCCCATAGAGGATTTCCTTCTTTAGGATATAAAGAAGTAGCCATTATAGTTTTACCATTTACATTTACAGCCATTGCATCCCAAATGTATTTTCTTGAAGTTGCAAAGGCAAAATCACGAACCCTATTTGCTTTGAATGTCCAAGTTTTTGTACCTGTTGCGCGTCCTTTTTCTGTTTCTTCTGCTTCTTGTTGTGTTACAATTAAAACAGGGTTATCAAATGTTTTTCTTGCGCTTTCAAAACGTTTACGTTGTGTTTTTGTAAGTACCTCTTTTTCATTTTGCAAAGAACCTGTTGCTTCAACAATATGATCTGAAGGCACTGTTAGGTTTACTTCATAATCTCCAAATTCTAGCGCGAATTCGCTACGTCCCCAAAATTGCATGTTTTGCCATCCTTCTACATTGTTATACACTGCTAATCTTGGAAAGAATTGCGCAATGGTATAATTATTATTTCCATCAGGAAAAGTTTCTAATCCAGAACGTCCACCATCTTTATTAATATTGTTAATTAAATAATTCCACTGAATTCTGAATTCAAACGATTTACCTGGAGCTAGTGCTTTTGGTAAGTTTATACGCATCATTGTTCTATTAATAGTGTGTGATAATGGGGTATTGTCACTCTCTACTTTGGTAATATTATAACCAAAACCTTTCTTTTCGTCCATGTAAGAACTTTTAAAGTTATTTGGAGTAATAAAAGCGGCAGCACTGTTAGATTTTGCCAAAGGAGTTTTAGAATCGTCTGCTCTCATGTTTTGATCTAATTGCACCCACAAATAGTCTAAATTATCTTTAGAATTGTTGTGATATGTAATTTCTTCATCGCCATAAATTATGTTTGCGGCCTCGTCTAAACGAATGTCCATCACATAATCTACTTTTTGCTGTGTGTATTGATGTCCTGGTGCACCCGAAGCCGCATGTTGGTCATTAGGGGTTGCCAAAACATCTTTCATTTGTCTGAATTTGTTTTGATCCGTGTGCCCTTGTTGTGTTGCTTTCTTTTTTTTAGTTTCTTCTTGCGCTATCGTTGCAAAACTGATAAAAAAAAGTGAAAATAATAGTAAATAAATTTTGTTCATTTGGTTTGATTTGAATTAAATAAGGAATCTAAATTAAGCATATATAGGTAGTCTCGTGAAATCTTGTTGAAATTTAACAAATCTTTATAAAAAAAACGATGTGAAAATAAATTCACATCGCCTTAAAGAATTATTTGAAACTAAAAATTAGTTTTTCATCTTTGTTTTAAATTTACTAAAAGCATCTTTTTTCTCTTTAGGAAAACTATTATTTGATATGTCTACATCTGCCGTTTCTAAATCTGGGTCAATTACAATTTTAGTAATTTGTTTTTCCGAATGCACCGCTTTTGTAACTTGGTTGTCATTATATCTCCAAATTTGCGCAGGATATGTTTTTTTCTCGGTTGTACCGTCATCATATGTGTATGCTACAATAATAGGCATTACAAGGCCACCGGGCTTATTGAATGTAATCTCATAGAAATATTTAGATTTTGCTGTTTTTGATTTATTAATTTTTAAGCCTTCACTTGTATCTTCAATAAAATTAACCTTTTCATTTTTACCGTCTTCAGCATAAAATTTTCTTACATTTTCAATACCAATATCTGTAACGTCTGTTGAATAAAACCAACCTCTCCAAAACCAATCTAAATCGATACCAGATGCATCTTCCATGGTTCTAAAGAAATCTGCTGGAGTGGGGTGCTTAAACATCCATCTTTGAGAATATGTTCTAAATGCATGGTCAAATAATTCTTTTCCCATGATGGTTTCTCTTAAAATCCATAAAGCGGTTGCAGGTTTTCCATATGCATTATTACCAAACTCATATACATGGTCTCCTTTGGACATTATTGGTGCAATTTTAGATTGATCACCTGCCATATATTTTACAATATTTTTAGGCAATCCTCTTCTCATTGGAAAGTTAGCGTCATAATCTAACTCTGCCAACATTTCTACATAAGAATTTAAACCTTCGTCCATCCAAGTCCATTGTCTTTCATCAGAATTCACAATCATTGGAAAAAAATTGTGACCAACTTCATGAACTGTTACTTTAATCATTAAGTATTTTATCCTGTCAGAGTAGCCTCCATCAGGAAGATCTGGTCTTCCGGGATTGAAACAGATTTGTGGATATTCCATACCCATTTGTCCGTCTACAGAAATTGCCTTGTGATATGGGTAATCGAAGGTATATCTAGAATAGGTTTTTAATGTTTGTGCAACGGCTCTTGTAGAATGGTCGCCATATAAAGGATTTGCTTCTTTAGAATACAAAGAATACGCCATCACCGTTTTACCGTTAATGTCTACTGCCATTGCATCCCAAATAAATTTTCTTGAGGTTGCAAATGCATAATCACGCACATTTTCTGCGTAAAATTTCCAAGTTTTTGTTTTTTTAGACTTACTTTTTTCAATTTTTTCAGCCTCCTCTTGTGTTCTAATCAACACAGGGTTGTCAAAAGTTGCTTTTGCTTCTTCTAATCTTTTTAATTCTTTTCGAGTTAAAACTTCGCTTTCATTTGTTAAAATACCCGTTGCACCCAACATGTGGTCCTCTGGTGTAGTAATATTTACAGTAAAATCTCCAAACTCTAAAGCAAATTCACTTCTACCCCAAAATTGGTCATTTTGCCAACCTTCTACATTGTCATAAACACATAATCTTGGGTAAAACTGTGCAATTACATAGTTATTGTTTCCGTCTGCAGTAAAGTGCTCATAACCAGATCTACCGCCATCAGTCCTATGGTTATTAATGTTATACCACCATTTTATTTTGAATTGAAATTTCTCTCCAGAGGCCAAAGGTTGCGCTAAATTAATACGCATCATCGTCTGGTTTACAGTATATGATAAATTGCTATCATTCATATTTAGAACGCTTTCAATTTTAAAACCACCATCAAAAGGAGCATCTATATAAGATTTATTAAATCTTGTTTTAGAGGTTGAGTTTGGTATTTTACTTGATTGAATATCTGGCGTTTTAGAGTCTGCAGCTCTCATGTTTTGGTCTAATTGTACCCATAAATATGGCAAAGTATCATCAGAATTATTATGATATGTGATGGTTTCATTACCATAAATTCGGGTATTATCGTCATCTAAAACAATATCCATGGTATAATCTACCTTTTGCTGCGTGTATTTTAAGCCTGGTGCACCCGAAGCAGTTCTCTGTAAATTTGGTGTTGGTAATAACTCTTTTAGTTGCTTAAATTTATTTTGATTCGTATGCCCTTCTTTTGTTTTAGAATCCTGCCCGAAAGCAGCACTATTTAAAAAGACCATAGAAAGAATTAGTAATCCTATTTTTTTCATAATTTGAAATTTGTTTTAATTAGTATTAATTGTAATAAGTTAGAATTTCGTTGAAATTATTTTTAGTGAGTAAGACACTTTTATTTTTTGTACCCACTTTCGATTTAACTAAATTTTGTTGATTTGGAAAATATTTTAATAGTAATCTATTGGTAATTTCGATGGAAGAAACTTTAGAAATATTTTCGATTTCTAAATAAAAATAGACGAGATCTCCGTCATATTCTTTACCAATGTATTTGAAATCTTGTGGAATAGTATTAATTTTAATTTGAAGCGTACTTCTTAAATATTTTTCAAAATAAATATCGTTATTTTTTAGCTCCTTTTTTGTAGTAAGTTGTAAGTCGATATTGTTCTCTTTATTTAATGCAGTCTCAATGTCATCCATAAAAACATTGATAATTATTTGTATCGATTTTGTTTCTTCTTTAAACTTTATCTGAGTTAAACTCAAATAATATTTATGGGCAGAGGAGGAGAGTAGTGGAATTATTAAAAAGAGTAAAAATATTTTTTTAAATTTCATAGATAACAAAGACAATTTTTGCGCCAAATTACTCTTTTTTTATAATTTCTAAGTACGTTTTACTTTCTGTTTGAAAAATTTTGATAATATCTAAAAACTTTCCATTTTTATGAAGTGCTTCAATACCTAAAGGATTGCAATATTCTAAAAAATGAAAATAGCTATTTACAGGTATTTTTAACTCCTTAAAAAAGAATTTTTCACCAAGCTCAGACAAAATTTTATAAGGAAAGGCCTTTTTTCGAGACAATTCTTTTCTTAAAGCCCACAAACGTTCAGAGCTTTTAAAAGGCATTACAATACCCGCACCTGCACCGGCAAATGCAGCTGTAGGATCTACATTATTAATGGGTGGTTTCATTTTGTCTATTTCATCATCTCCCTCAATAATTTTCATGTTTACTTTAGAAAAGTCCATAATTAGACGTAATAAAGAATCCTTTTTATCAGTAGGAACACTTTTAGCATCAATGCTTAATCGTCCATATAAATTGTGTCTTTTTAGCTCGAAAGTATCTAAAGTGACTGTATTGTATCTTAACTTTATATTTACAGATTTATTATTTATGTAGTTTTTATAAATAATAATATATTTTGTGATGTGCTGAATTGAAGATATTCTTAATGAATCACCCTCTTTTACAAACATTTTAAATTCACCATTGTCAGAAGAAAATGTTCCTTGATTTGTTTTTAAGTTGATGATGTTTGCGTTCTTAACCGAACTTAAAGAATCTGAAACTTTACCAAATATTAAAGCTCTTCTTTGTTGAGAAAAATTAGAGAATGTTACAAAACCAAAAAGGAATAATAAAGATATTTTTTTTTTCATAAAATCAATTTTAAATAGGGATATCTTTAATATCAAAAACTAAAGTTATTGAATTCTTTGATAAATTCGTGTTAAAATAAATTTCTTTTAAAAAATATTTTATTTCAGAATTTTTTTGTGGAAATGCTTGAGGTAATCAAATTAAAATTTGGTAATTTTTGGTTGGTTATTTTTGTTATAAAACTGAATCATATTTTTTACTAACAAAAATTTAAAAACGAATTTATGTAAGCTTGTTTTATCGGTGCAGCAGTTATAGAGTAATAACTTGTAGCATAGTTATTTACTTAAAAAATTACCGATCTTAATTATTTATTTTTAAGATTTTCACCTTCTTTACTGGCATTATTAAATTATCGAAGCTTCTAAGAATGGCAAAATATAAAAGACCGATTCATCTAATTATGGTGTTGCAAATGTATGCGAGAGCGGAAAGGTTTTTAATACACTAGTTTTTAATGGTGGTAATATTTCATAGAAATATATGTAGCGACTTTTAAATGGGAACAAACAGACGTGTAGATATTTTTTAAAATGAAATTTGTAAAACAATTTTACTATTTTTGAAATATGAAAAAAATGATAATTGCCAGTACTTCTACGGTTTTTGGAAGTGGTTATTTAGAATACTTGTTACCAACTTTACACGGGCATTTTAAAGGCGTAAAAACACTTATTTTTGTCCCTTATGCAATGCCTGGAGGAATTTCTTATGATGCGTATACAGCCATTGCAAAAAAAGCATTTTCTAAAATTGATATTTCCGTAAAAGGAATTCACGAATTCAAGAATCCAAAAGAAGCAGTTTTAAGCGCGTCCGCTATTTTTACAGGAGGAGGAAATACATTTGAATTGGTGCATCAATTGTACGAGAATGATATTTTAGATGTTTTAAAACAGGTTTTAGAAAAAGGGACGCCGTATTTAGGTACCAGTGCAGGTAGTAATATCTGCGGGATTAATATGAAGAATACCAATGATATGCCAATTGTATATCCTGCAAGTTTTAAAACTTTAGGTTGTATTCCTTTCAATATAAATGCACATTATTTAGATCCAATTGTAGGATCTACACATATGGGCGAAACTAGAGAAACTAGAATAAAAGAATTCCATATCTTTAATGAAACGCCTGTTTTAGGTATCCGTGAGGGAGGTTGGCTCTCTGTGGAAGGTGAAAAAATTACACTTAATGGAAAACAATCGGCAAGATTATTTCAACAAAATAAAGAACCTGTGGAGTTAGAAAGTGGAGTGGTAATCGCTATGAAATAATTAAAATCGGAATGGATATCTAATTTTCGCAAAATTCATAAAGTAAATAAAAAGCTTAATGAACTTTGCGAAAATAGATTTATATCGCTGTTATTTAATTTAAAAAGTCACATAATCTACAATCTCTAAACCGTAACCAATCATACCGACTCTTTTTGTTTGTTTAGAGTTCGTAATTAATTTTAATTTACTGATGTTTAAATCATGTAAAATTTGGGCACCAATCCCGAAATCTCTATTGTCTAAATTAATGTTTGGTGCTTTTATTTCTCCATTTTTCTGATTTTCTTTTAACACTTTCAGTCTGCTAAGCAAGTTTTGAGAGGGATTTTGCTGATTGACAAAAAGGATTGCTCCTTTTCCTTCTTCATTAATTACCTGAAACATCCGATCCAATTTCTTATCAGCATTATTTGTCAAAGTTCCTAAAATATCGTTGTTTACCAATGTTGAGTTCACACGGGTTAGAACAGGATCATCTTTAGACCAAGTGCCTTTTGTTAATGCGATATGAATTTGACTATTGGTAGTTTGTTCATAGGCACGCAATCTAAATTCTCCAAAACGAGTAACAATGTTAAAATCTTCTTTCTTGTTAATTAAAGAGTCGTGTTCCATTCTATAAGCCACTAAATCTTCAATAGATACTATTTTGAGATCAAACTTAGCAGCTACTTTTAAAAGTTCTGGTAAACGCGCCATGGTGCCATTTTCATTCATTATCTCTACAATAACACCTGCAGGTTCTAAACCCGCTAAACGTGCAAAATCTATGGCTGCTTCTGTATGGCCAGTTCTCCTTAAAACACCGCCTTCTTTGGCTCTTAAAGGAAAAATGTGCCCTGGTCTCGCCAAGTCAAATGGTTTTGTATCCTTTTGAATTAAAGCTTGAATTGTTAATGCTCTATCTGCTGCAGAAATCCCAGTTGTTACCCCTTTTCCACGCAAATCTACAGAGACGGTAAATCCAGTTTCCATTGGATCTGTATTGTTTTGAACCATCATGCCGAGTTCTAACTCTTTACAACGTCTTTCTGTTAAAGGTGCACAAATTAATCCACGACCATGAGTTGCCATAAAATTAATCATTTCTGGAGTTGTTTTTTCAGCTGCTGCTAAAAAATCACCTTCATTTTCTCTGTTTTCGTCGTCTACAACAATAATTACTTTTCCGTTTTTTATATCTTCAATTGCATCCGCAATATTATTGAGCTGTGTGTTTTTGTTATTTGATGGAGAGGTCATATTTTTAGAGATCTTTTTTAGACTTTAATTTTAGAAATAAATTTTTAATTGGT
>JBNMOF010000066.1:0-10342 GCA_051277175.1 Polaribacter sp. | reverse complement strand
AATCAGACAAAGTAATTCTTTCTCCACATATTGCAGGATGGACTATGGAAAGTAACGAAAAATTAGCACAAACAATTGTAGATAAAATTAAGAATAAATTTTGTTAACTTGCGGATGTATTTGAAATGCAAAATATTTTTAGATTGAAAAAGCCTCTCCAAATTAATGTAAATGAATCTCATAAATTAATTTGTGTAAAACTTCACTTTTAATTAAAACGTTTCCTTTAAAGATAAATAAAATTAAAATAATTTATTTTAATTCCGAAATAGCTTAAAACGCTCTCTTCAAATATTATTTACAAACCAAAAAAAACAACTCATGAACTTTTTATCAAATTATCCAGTAGAAGTATTAATTCTTATTTTTTTAACCATCACTTTTGTTCAATCTGGAATAGACAAACTTATAGATTGGAAAGGAAACCTTTCTTTTATTAAAGGGCATTTTAAAAATTCACCTTTAAAAAATAGTGTTCCTTTATTGTTAGGTGTTATTTTAGTTATAGAGATTATCGCAGGACTATTAATGGCTATTGGTGTGTATCAATTATACACCTCTGAAGCAAAAGAAATTGCTATATTGGGAATTGAGCTTTCTGCGATCACTTTAATTTTCTTGCTAATTGGACAACGTCTAGCAAAAGATTATGCAGGAGCGATGACTTTAGCTGTCTATTTTATTATAACACTTTTGGGTGTGTTTCTTTTAAATAGCTAAAAACTATATAAAATAATTACACTATAAATTATAGTTATTAAAAAAGGGTTTAAAACATCAGTTTTAAGCCCTTTTTGTTTTTTTCTCTTCTACTTAGTTGTAATTGCTATTATCTTTAAATTAAAGTTATTTAAACTTGGTTTTAACGGTTTTTAATTACGTAAATTAAAGAAGAATACTCAAATGTACTTCTCGCCTTTAAATTTGAGACAAATCCTCTATAAAAAGCATTTATAGGTTTCAATTTTCCAGATTTATATTTTTCACTTAATAGAGAAACATAATAACTATCAAACCGCATTGGTAAAGTTTTTGCTACAACCATTTCTACTTCACAAAATAATTTTTGAATCGTGGATTGACTAAAATGCCAAAGATGTCTTGGCACATCGAAAGCAGCCCAACACTCTTTATAAAAAAGTGCATCGTAACTTTTAAAATTTGGAACCGCAATTACAATTCTCCCTTCGGGTTTCAATAAACGATTAAGAGTTTTAATTGTATCCTTTAAATCTTCCACATGTTCTAAAACATGCCAAAGAGTAATTACATCAAATTTTTGGCTCTTAATATCTGATAAATTTTCTTTTAAATGAATTCCCTTTTTCTTGGCGATTGCACGTGCCTCTAAATTTGGTTCAATTCCTAAAACTTTCCAATTGTTCTTTTTGCAAACTTTTAAAAAATCACCAGTTCCAGCACCAAAATCCAACACTGTTTTTGACTCCGTATTAAATGAATTTAATAAAGAGCATTTTTGTTTTAAAGTGTAATTTTTTACGATTTGATATACCTTATCGAAAAAAGTTTTAGTACTATCCGTGTGCGAGATATAATCAGCACTTTTATAATAGGCCCCTAAAGATGATGGAACAGGGAATGTTACCAACATCTCGTATTTTTCATTTTTCATAACTTCAAAAAATTCTCCAGACACCGTATTATCTTTACAGTTTAATAATGGAATTAAATTTTTAAAAAGCTCATTTTTATTCTCCAAAACACTTTAATTTTAGAATTGTTCCACGAGGAACATTTGTTATTTATAATTCTCCTTGTTACCTAGAAAAGTTAAACCTGCGATAAAATGCGAAACATACTATTATCAAATCCGTTTTCTCATTGGTAATTTTTAAGGCCTGGTTTTTGATTAATTTTAACAACTCTTTAAGCTGCTCAGGAAATTTAATCCTTGAATATTTTATAAAAAATAATCAACACTGCGAAGTATCCTTTCTAAAATCTAATTACAACCAACGCAATTATAGGATTACAAAACATAATCTCTTCAATTTAAAAATTATGTTATACTATTGTATTTATCCTCATGAGTAACCTCGTTTGCTAATTTCCAGAACTTCTTTAGCCATCAGTCGTCTTGCAATATGCAAAACAATAAAGGGAAAACACATTATTAAGAAACAATAATCCTAACTGCTATAAATAAAAACCTCTACTTGTAATCACTATTGATGTGTAGTAAAAACTTAGGTTTTGATTTATATGACAATCCATAACATATAATAATATCACACTAGTTAGTAATATTTGCTTGATTTCCCGAAACTAACCCGCTTCTATTAAAAAAATTTAGTCTTTAAAAAATAAATTATATTGCCTAGTCTATAAATTCCTTCTCAAAAAAGTAACCCATCTAACTATCAATCTTGCATCTCTTCAATTTAGTAGGCTTCTGTTTTGTATTGAAAATATTTACCGATTTACATGTTAAACACAAGAAGAAACTTAAACTATATAATATGGCATAATCAAACCATTCTCAGAACTTAAAAAGATTTAAAGCAACATCTAAACGATACAATTTAGCTGAAATTGATTTATATTTTAGCATTGTTCCACGAGGAACATTTTTTAATCACTAAATTATCTTCCCATATACACCAGTAACACCGATATATCACTTGGTGACACTCCGCTTATTCTACTCGCTTGTGAAATAGAAGTTGGTTTGATTTTATTTAATTTTTCAGTAGCTTCAAATGATAAAGATTTGACCTTTTCGTATTTAAAACTAGAAGGTATTACAACGTTTTCTAACCTGTTTAACTTGTCTGCATTGTTCTTTTCTTTTTCAATATAACCCGAATACTTCAAATGAATTTCAGCTTGTTCAATCACATCTTCCGCAATACTATTGTCCGCTATAAAGGTCTTAAGTTTTTCAATCACCATGAAATCTGACAACGACAATTGTGGCCTTGCCGCTACCTTATAAAGCTTCAAAGATTGATTTACCAATGCTAAATTCTTTGCTTCTAAAATAGGGTTTACTTCTTCTTGCTTCACACTTGTTTCTTGCAGAAACGAAATTAATAAAGCAGTTTTTTCTTCCTTCTCAATAACACGATCCATTCTTTCTTGAGAAGCCAAGCCCAATTTAAATCCTAATGGAGTTAGTCTTAAATCAGCATTATCCTGTCTTAACAGCGTTCTATACTCCGCTCGAGAAGTAAACATTCTATAGGGTTCGTCTGTTCCTTTTGTTATTAAATCATCTATTAAGACACCAATATAAGCCTCATTCCTTTTTAATATAAAAGGCTCCTTCCCTTGAGTTTTTAAAGCCGCATTTACCCCTGCCATTAAACCTTGCGCACTTGCTTCTTCATATCCTGTAGTGCCATTAATTTGACCTGCAAAAAATAAATTTTCTATTAATTTAGTTTCTAGCGAATGTTTTAACTGTGTTGGTTGAAAAAAATCATATTCAATTGCATACCCATACCTTAAGAATTTAACGTTTTCAAATCCCTCAACAGCTCGTATTGCCTTATCTTGAATATCCTCAGGAAGCGAGGTTGAGAAACCGTTCACATACATTTCAACCGTAGTCCAACCCTCTGGCTCGACAAATATCTGATGTCTGTCTTTCGTAGCAAAACGATCAATCTTATCTTCTACTGAAGGGCAGTATCTTGGACCCGTAGATTTAATTCTACCATTAAACATTGGAGACCTATCAAATCCTTCACGAAGTAAGTCGTGCACCTTAGGATTTGTATAAGTTAGATAACAAGAACGTTGTTTTGTTAACGCACTTGTAGATGGTAAATAAGAAAATTTTTCTGTTATTTCATCCCCTGGCTGCTCAGTCATTTTGGAATAATCTAGAGAACGCCCATCAACCCTAGGTGGTGTTCCTGTCTTCATTCTACCAGAATCAAAACCCTTCGCAACTAACTGTTCAGTAATTCCTGTTGAAGCTCCTTCACCTGCTCTTCCTCCTCCAAAACTTTTGTCACCAATATGAATTAAGCCATTTAAAAAAGTTCCAGCCGTAATAATAACCGTCTTCGCTTTTATATCTAACCCAAGTGCAGTTTTTACGCCAATAATTTTATTGCCGTCGAATATCAAACCGTTTACCGAATCTTGGTAAAAATCAACATTCTCCGTTAACTCTAACATCGTTCTCCAACAGTCTGCAAACTGCATTCTATCAGATTGTACTCTTGGGCTCCACATAGCAGGACCCTTACTTTTATTAAGCATCTTAAACTGTATGGCAGTTTTATCGGTAACAATTGCACTATAACCCCCCAATGCATCAATCTCTCTTATTATTTGTCCTTTCGCAATACCGCCCATTGCCGGATTGCAACTCATTTGCGCAATGTTCTGCAAATTCATTGTAATTAACAATGTGTGAGCACCCATGTTTGCACTTGCCGCCGCTGCCTCACTTCCTGCGTGACCGCCACCAACGACTATAACATCAAATGTTGTTGAAAATAAACTCATTCTCTATAGTTCCACGTGAAACGTGTATTTAATTAATTGATTATTAGTTGTTTAAAATAAATAAGGCCTTATTTTCTTGTAATGTCATCTCTTTTTGGTCTTCCTCAGTTTTATCCTTAAAACCTAAATAATGTAACACCCCATGAATCATTACTCTTTCCAATTCCTCACGAAAAGAAACCTTAAAATCTTTTGCATTATCCGCAACCCGATCCACAGAAATAAAAACATCTCCATTGATAAGTTTCCCTATCGAATTATCGAAACTTATAATATCTGTTAACGTATCATGTTGTAAAAACTCCACATTTAATTTATGCAAATAAGTATCATCACAAAAAATATAATTTAACTCTCCTTCTTCGCAATCATGGTCTGCTATAACTTTTTGAATCCAGTTCTCTAAAGACTTTTCGTTCTTTAGTTTAAAATTAGTCTCATAATTAAAAGTTATCATTAATCTTGCTTCTTTGAATCCGAAAAATATTCACGAACCTTTCGTTCATAATTTGGTTGCAAAGGTAATGATTGTCTATTTAAAATCTCTATTTCATTGTAAAATCGCTTTTTAAACTCTAAAGCTTTTATTTTATTTCTTTGGGAATCATTGATGTTAACATTAGCGGTGCGTTTATTTTCTTTTCCTTGCTCTAAAGTAGATTGATCAAACTTCAACATCTCGTAATTCAGTTGTTGCATTTTTTGAACTGTGGCTTGAGTAAACCCATAAGATAAGATGTCATTCTCTAATTCTTCCATGGTTTTTAATACTTTTTTTGCAGAATTGTCCTTTCCTGTACTTCCTTTTTCGGATGCATTAATAGCTTCTTGTAATTGTTGCCTTAATTGAGATTGTTGCTTATATATTTCATATAATTCTCCATCTAAATTGTCATTTTCACCTTTTCCTGCAGATCCACTATCACCCTGATTTCCTTGAGATCCTTTATTACCTTTTTCTCCCTTTTTTCCAAGGGCTCCGGAGTTTCCTTTTTCCCCAGGCTTCTTTCCTTTACCTTCCCCTTTCTTGTCCCCAGACTTTTTACCCTTCTTCATTCCCTCTTTCATTTTTTCTGAAAGCTCACCTTGCTTCTTTATTATATCTGGCAAACTAAATCCACTCCCTTTTCCCTTTCCTTTTCCCAATTTCATGGAAGCGTTCTTCATACTGTTTAACATACTACTCAAATAATCTGCTAAATTATTCGTGGAAGTCATTACGTAACGTTGATTTGAAATTCCATTATTAAATCTATTCTCGCTGAAATTCTCTAAAGATTGCTCCAAATTATAATGTGTTGTAGACAAATCATCTTGAATTTTACTTGACATTTTTGGCATACGCATAGACAAAACATACAAACTATCGTCTATATGTTCAAAATAGTTTCTAATACCATTTTGTTTTTTTAAATCATTACCAAAATCTGGATGTGTTGTAGAAATTGTGCTAAACTTATCCATTAGAATTTCTTGTTTAAAAGAAAAAGTAATCAAATTCTCTAAAATCTTACGCATGTCTTCCATATTCTCCTCTATAGACTCCGCCTCCATTTCCATCATGGATTTCTGCATTTTTGCACTCATTTCTTTCATTTTATGAGCGCTCTTATTTTGATTCATTTTAGCCACTTTATCCCACTTTTCTTGCAAACCTTCTTCAGCCTTTTCCAGTGCATCCTCAATAACCTTCTTTTCCTCTTCAACATCTGGCATTTCCATTGGCTCCTTTAACTTCTCGTTATCTTTTAAAAGCTCTTCAATTTGCTTTTTTATTCCTCTAAAATCTTCGCTAATCTTTTTTTGTTCATCTACCGTTGTGTCCGAATTATTTTTTAACAACTTTTGTTTTTTGGCCAAGTCCAACAGCTTATTGGCAATTTGCATGGTTTTTTGTTCAATATAAAAACGCTTTACTAATTCTAGAGTACGTTCTAAACTGCGCTCCTGTTGCTTATTTTGTTGCGCTAGTTCTTTTGCTTTTTTAACTAAGTCTTCCTTGTTTAACTTATCGGCTAGTTTTGCAATCTCATCTAATAAATCTTGTTGCTTTTTCGTTTTATTTAATTCTTCAATTCGCTTTTTTAATTCCTCTTTTTTAGCCTCTAGCGTTTTATCCTCTTCTTTTTTTTCTCCTAAGTTATCCCGCAACTTGTCTGTCTGTCGTTGTAACATTTTTTTATATTCTTTTTGACGTTTTATAAAGCTTTCCACTTTCTTCTTGTCATTCCAACCAACTTTCTTCTTGCTCTGCAATTCTTTTCGAATTTTGTCTAAGTCTTGTTGCTGCTTTTGTTGTTTTTGAATTGAATTTTCTAAACTAACAACTGTATTTCTTTGTTCTTGCAACATCTGCTCCTTTATCTCGTTACTGGTTTTTTGTCTATAATTAAAAACTTTACTTTTTACTTTTTTGTTTCCATTTACGGCATCATTATCCCATACCTCAAAATAAAGTTCATAATTGGTTCCATTTTTGAGTTCCAATCCAACAGGAAATTGATAAAAAAAGGCTTGAACCTTTGCTTTTGATATCTGTAATACATGTGTTTTTATTCGTTGGGGATTATTCTCATCATAATACACCAATTGTAATTTTTTTAAACCGTAATCATCTGAGATTTGACCTGCAAATTGAGCGAAGCCTCTAGAAATAGAATCAATATTCGTTTGAACATTAATTTCAGGAGGCTCATCTTTAATTATTGAAACCACAAATTGCAAGCTCTCGTAATCTTGTAAGAATTCATTTGATGATGCAATTTGATAATCCAACGGGTATCTGGTTCGCTTCGTGTACTCAAAATTATCTGCTGTTTTTTTTATAAATGATTTTCGCTTTTTATTCTGAATAAAGGCAACATCCTTTGTTTGGGTGGTTTTAACTTTCCAAGTAATGTTAGTCCCTTCTGGAACAATTAAATTTCCCGAATTAGAAATCGTTTCTTGTTTTTTACCAAGGTAATTAGGGTATTCTAATAATAAAGAAATCGTATTAATTATTGGAGTACGAATTACTTGTATTTGGTATTCTTGGGATTGAATTCCATTTGCCTCCAAATAGAATTTTACTGGGCTCTGAACATCCCTAAAAAGATAAGAAAACACTCCACCACTATTATTCTGTAAAAAATATTGCTGATTCTCAAAAAATATTTTTGCCTCAGACGGGAAAACAGCGCCTATCGTTTCTACAGAAACTGTAAGTGGTTTTCCTTGAATAACCTGCAAATTTTTATTCTTTATAACAAAAGAAAAGGGCGCTGGTGGTGCATATACCGCACTGTAATTAACAACTCTATCTAGACTTTCTTTAAAAATTGCATTATTCCCTGTAAGCAGCGTAATGCCCCAAATTAAAAAAGGTAAAACCGTGTATTTTAAATATTTTGTATTCTTCCTAAAATCTACTGCCTTTAAAAACGGAATTGGCTGTAACTCTCTCGCTTTTTGATTAATGCTTGCCAATAAAAGATCAGACTGATTACTGCTTTCGTTGAGTTGTAAAATATTTAGTAGCTTATCTTTTACCTCAGGGAAATGGTTCCCTATAATTCTTGATGCATTTTCTAATGAAATTCCTTTTCGTAAACCGATCAATTTAAAAACAGGAATTGCAATAAACCGAACCAATAAAAAAACTTCCACTACAATAAAAAGCCAAAACAAAAAAGTTCTAAATATTGGTTTCAACCATAAAAAAGCCTCTAAAAACAATGTAAAATATAAATATAAAAAACCTAAAGAAAGGAATAAGATAGTTCCTTTAATCAATTCATTTACATAGTATTTTCTAGTGAAGTAATGTAACTTTTGTTTTATTTTGATAAATCCGCTCATAAACAAATAAAACTACTCTTTTTACGACGATTTACAATGAAATTAATGTTAAAAGGGTTTTGTAAATTTCTAAGAGGACAATCAACACAACATTCATAAAACAGCTTTAGCACACAATACAATAAAAGTTCTCTTACTATAAAGTATTACGGTAATTTCCAATAAACCAAAACTAAAGAATTTTTTTTTACATCTCTTTCTTTTTCGGAAACTCTTAATTACAATAAACTCTTTGGAATCCTTCCGCACACACCTAAATAAAAGATCAAACAATCTCTTTCAATTATACATAATTTAGATTCTTAAGAATTAGCCCCTTCCAATATCATCAAATACTTATATATAAATAATCAAAAATGCAATGTTTTTGATATAACGTTGTTCAAAATTATATAATAATTTGGGTGTGTACAAAAGTTAATTACTATTCATAATTAAAAGAAAACTGTAACTGCGTATCTCTTTATATTTTGCTGTTTTTCCTCGTTTTTAAATAAAAAAAGCTCCCAATTAAACAACAATAACAACAACATGTAAATCTTCATAAATCAAGAACGTATGAAGCGTTTCTATTATAAAAATAAAATTTTTATAATACCGATGTAAAAGGATCTTATGAAAACAATAATTATGAAAATCATAGCAATAATTTTTAAGAAAAACTATCTTTGCAACTTCAAAAAACAAAAAAAATGGAATCTAATGTTCGTGTTCGTTTTGCACCAAGTCCAACAGGACCTTTGCATATTGGTGGTGTAAGAACCGCTTTGTATAATTATTTATTTGCTAAAAAATATAATGGCACTTTTGTTTTAAGAATAGAAGACACAGATCAAACACGTTATGTTGCAAATGCAGAACAATATATTATAGACGCTTTGAAGTGGTGTAATATTCCTTTTGACGAAGGTCCCGGTAAAAATGAAAAATTTGGCCCTTACAGACAATCCGAACGCAAAGAATTGTACAAAGAATATGCAGACACCTTAATCAACTCTGGTTGGGCATATTATGCTTTTGACACTTCAGAAGAATTAGACCACCATAGAAAAGGGCACGAAGCAGAAGGAAAAACCTTTATTTATAATTGGCATAACAGAAAAAAAGGCCGTCTGATAAATTCCTTGGTTTTAACTGATCATGAAGTTAAAGCAAAAATAAATGCTGGTGTTAATTATGTAATTCGTTTTAAATCTCCACAAGATGAAATCTTAAGAATGGAAGATGAAATTCGTGGAAGTATCACAATTGACACCAATACTTTAGATGATAAAATTTTATTTAAAAGTGATGGGATGCCAACGTATCATTTAGCAAATATTGTAGATGACCATTTAATGGAGATTAGTCACGTAATTCGTGGTGAAGAATGGCTTCCTTCTATGCCTCTGCATGTTTTATTGTACAGCGCTTTTGGCTGGGATGCTCCAAAGTTTGCGCATTTACCGTTAATATTAAAACCTGTTGGCAAGGGTAAATTAAGTAAAAGAGATGGAGATAAGCTAGGCTTTCCTGTATTTCCTCTAGCATATACAAATGAAGATTCTGGAGATGTTTCTAATGGCTATAGAGAAGACGGGTATTTTTCTGATGCATTTATAAACATGTTAGCTTTCTTAGGATGGAATCCTGGAACAGAACAGGAAATCTTCTCTTTAAAAGAATTAATTGAAGAATTTGATTTAAAACGTGTTAGTAAATCTGGTGCAAAATTTAACCCAGAGAAAGCAAGTTGGTTTAATCAACAATACATGCAGACAAAAGAGAACGCCGCTTTAACTAAATTGTACATGCCTATTCTTGAAGAAAAAGGAATAAATTCTGATGCAGACTTCGTCTTAAAAGTAGTTTCATCAATAAAAGAAAGAGCCGTTTTTGTGAAAGACTTTTGGGGTTTATCAAACTTCTTCTTTATAACTCCTACCGAATTTGATGCCAAGGCATCAAAGAAAAACTGGAAGCCAGAGACAAGTCTATTAATGACAGAACTCATTAGCGTGCTAGATAATATAGATAACTT
>JBNMOF010000065.1:0-10442 GCA_051277175.1 Polaribacter sp. | reverse complement strand
GCTAATTTTTTTCCCTCAACAATATCGCCTTTTAGAATAATTAACGCTCCTGATGAAACTTTTCCTTTTGTATAAGAGATGTTTTTAACTTCATTAGCAATTACTTTTTCTGTAAAATCAGCATCAAACGCAATGTTTGGTTTAATGATATCGGATAAAATATTAAAAATTTGTTTTCTTTTGTAATCATTAAAATCATTCTCTAAGTTTTCAGTAAGAATCTTTAAAACTTTATTAGAATTGTACAAGTTTTTAAAAGGAACATCTGTTACTACATTTCCTTTTCTTAGGGTAACTAATTCATCTTTATTAGAGACTCTATCTTCACTAATCACCTCTAAAAAGCCTGTCTTATAAACTTTGTCAATTAAATTTAATCCAATTTTATTGAATAAAGGTTTTCCAGACACGATTACTGTATCCGTCAAATAAAGGGAAGTTACCCTTCTTTTAAACGCTTCTTTTACTCCGTCAACTAGTGCACTGTCATAAGTAAAGTAAAGTTTTACATTTGCATCTATTTGTTTTTTTTCAATAGTGATTTCTTCTTCAGATTTTTGAACAGCAAAATCAAAAGGTGCATACAAATTATCGTATTTCCATAATTGACCATTGTTAAAATCATACTTAAATTGTCCTCCTTTTGGAAATAAATAAACAATAGCCACGGTTGTGATTAAAAATAAAATCACTTTGTAGATGATGGTGTTGTTTTGATACAGTTTATTTACGAAGTTGTTCATATGTATTTTCTTAGTATGACAAACTTACTGCAAAAAAGTTAAGCTTAGAAATTCAAACGAAACAAACCTATAAAATTGATTAAAAAAGATTAAATTAGCCCACAATCTTATATCAAAATATAACCTCAAAATAACGTATGAAAGAAGTAGTAATTGTATCTGTTGCGAGAACACCTATTGGAAGTTTTATGGGAAGTTTATCTTCTATACCTGCAACCAAATTGGGTGCTATCGCAATAAAAGGAGCTTTAGAAAAAATCAATTTATCACCAGAAATGGTGCAAGAAGTGTATATGGGAAATGTGGTGTCTGCGGGCTTAGGACAAGCTCCTGCAAGACAAGCTGCCATATCTGCTGGAATTCCTGATACAGTGCCTTGTACAACTGTAAATAAAGTGTGTGCTTCTGGTATGAAAGCTATTATGTTAGCAGCACAAACAATTGCCTTAGGTGATGCAGATGTTATTGTTGCTGGTGGAATGGAAAACATGAGTTCTATACCGCATTACCAGCACGCTAGAAGTGGTTCTAAATTTGGACCAATTACGATGGAAGACGGAATGCAGAAAGATGGTTTGGTAGATGCGTATGGCAAAATTCCTATGGGAGTTTGTGCGGATGATTGCGCTACAGAATATAACTTTTCAAGAGAAGATCAAGATGCCTTTGCAATACAGTCTTATAACCGTTCTTCAAAAGCATGGAGTACAGGAAAATATGCTGATGAAATTGTACCTGTAGAAATTCCTCAAAGACGTGGAGATTCAATCATTTTTTCTGAAGATGAAGAATATAAAAATGTAAAAATGGATAGAATTTCAACCCTAAGAGCTGCGTTTACAAAAGACGGAACTGTTACGGCTGCAAATGCTTCTACCATTAATGATGGTGGCGCAGCATTGGTTTTAATGTCTTTAGAAAAAGCAAAAGAATTAAACATAACACCCCTTGCAAGAATTAAAGGTTATGCAGATGCGGCACATGAACCCAAATGGTTTACAACGGCACCAGCAAAGGCATTACCAAAGGCATTAGCAAAAGCTAATTTATCTATTGATGATGTAGACTTCTTTGAATTAAATGAAGCTTTTGCTGTTGTAGGTTTGGCAAATATGAAGCTTTTAAATATTACCGATACAAATGTAAACGTAAATGGTGGCGCGGTTTCTTTAGGACATCCTTTAGGAGTTTCTGGAGCTAGAATAGTGATTGCTTTAACCTCTATTTTAAAACAAAATAACGCAAAAATTGGTGCTGCAGCAATCTGTAATGGTGGCGGTGGTGCTAGTGCAATAGTTATCGAAAGAATTTAAAATTCACAATAAACCTGTATCTATTTATGCTTTTTGGCATTTGTAATTTAAGTATTGTTCCTTTAAGAACATCTCCAACTGACACCTCAGAAATGAGCAGTCAGTTGTTGTTTGGTGAGCACTTTGAAGTTCTTGAAAAACAAAAAGACTGGAGTAAAATTCGGTTGGCCTTCGATCATTTTGAAGGCTTTATAGACAACAAACAATATCTTGAAATTACAGCAGAATGTTACACTTTAATTTGTAGTGAAACTCCAAGTTACTCGGCAGAAATTTTAGATTTTGTAACCCATCAAGAAAACGAATTAACAACCATTGCTATCGGTTCTCAATTGCCTTTTTTAAAAGAAGGAAAGTTGAAATTAGCAAATCACAGTTACAGATATGACAACTCAATTTTCCACGGACAGTTGTCTAAAAATGACCTTTTAAAAACAGCGTTCACCTATTTAAATTCTCCCTATTTATGGGGAGGAAAAACACCGTTTGGCATTGATTGTTCTGGTTTTACCCAAATAGTTTATAAACTTTGTGGTTATCAATTATTAAGAAATGCAAAAGACCAAGCAACCCAGGGTGAAGTGTTAAGTTTTATTGAAGAAAGTGAGCCTGGAGATTTGGCTTTTTTTGATAATGAAGCCGGAGAAATAATTCATGTTGGTATTATTTTAAATGATTATAATATTATTCATGCCCATGGAAAAGTAAGAATAGATACGCTCGATCACAGTGGTATCTTTAATCGAGACTTACAGAAACACACGCACAAACTAAGAGTCATAAAAAAAATTATATAAAAAAAATCCGAAACTTAAAAGTTTCGGATTTTTTTTTGATTTATAAAGACTTATTGATTTCTCATTTCTTTATAAATTGGTCTTAAAATATCTGCTTCTTTTTCCATACGTAAGGTATCATAAATATTTAACAACGTTCTTACAGTTCCTGCCGTTCTTTTAATAGCATCTGCTTTTAGTAAGAAAGGTAATGCACTTTTATATAAAAGTCTTTGCTTCTCTTGAAGTGCGTCATATTTATCAAAATTCGATAAGTTTTTATTCATTTCCTCAACAATAGATTGTTCTTCTGCAAGCATCGTAACCGCTAAATTCATATAAGCATCTCCATAATCTGGTTTTAACTCGATTGCTTTCTTATAGTATTTAACTGCATCCTCCATTTTATTCTCACCCGCATTTACAACACCTAGATTAAAAAATAAAGTTGGGTTTGTAGGATCTAATTTTACTGCTTCTTTCATCAACTCACCAAACTTATCCATTTGCTCTAGTTTAATGTATAATTGAGCTTCATTAAGAATTAAGTTAACGTCTTTTGGATTTGCTTGTCTTGCCTCTTGCAAAGCAACAATAGCTTCCTCTGTTTTCCCTTGGTTTACTAAAATATAACCAATATTTTTTACGATTTCAGCATATTTAGATTCAGACACCTTTTCTGTAGGTGTTGTGTATTGACCAATTCTAACCATGGTATCTCTATTCGATTTAGCACCCAAGTTTTCTACTTCTCCTGTTGCCTTATTCACCGCCAAATATTCGGTAGAAATACCTGTATAACCTATTTCTTTTAGTTCTTGATAATGCTCTAAAGAAACATCATAATCTTTTGTCAAAGAAGCACTTATTGCTGCATTGAATAAAAAACTAGTATCCTTTGGACTCAATTTATATGTTAAATAAAAATTATCCGAAGCACCTGCATAATCCTCTGAATTATATTGCGTTATCGCTTTATTAGATACCGCTTGAATTAATGCATCTAGCATTGGCTGTGCATCTTCCGAATATCTTTCTTTATCTATTTCTTTTTCATATTCAAAAAGATCGTTAAAACTATCTGAAGCAGCAGCATAATCATTAATACCAGCTTGCGCCTGTGCTTTTAAGAAATAATAATTTGCTTTGTATTTAGAATCCATAGTTTCTAACATACCATTTACAGCGTTTACACTTGTTAAAGCAGCTGCAAATTCACTGTTCTTTATCGCTTTCTCTGCGGTTCTTAGTTCTTTTTTCTGACCAAAAGCCATCACAGACACTAAACCTAATGAGAGTGCTAATACTTGATTTTTCATTCTAATAATTGTTTGATTAATTGTTTTTTTATTGTTCTTCACTTTCGTTTGCATCCGCGTCATTCTCGTCTGCATCCTCTTGAGTTTCTATACCGTTTTCGACATCCTCTTCAAACCCTTCTTCAGTCTCTTCTTCGTGCGCTACTTTTGCAACTGCTGCAATACTATCAGAATCTTTAATATTTATTAAACGAACACCTTGCGTTGCACGTCCCATAACTCTTAAGTTTTCAACAGCCATTCGAATCGTTAATCCAGATCTGTTTATAATCATCAAATCATGTGAATCATCCACATTTTTAATCGCTACTAAATCACCTGTTTTTTCAGAAATATTTAAAGTTTTAACACCTTTACCTCCTCTATTGGTAATTCTATAATCTTCTAACTTAGAACGTTTACCGTATCCTTTTTCTGAAACAACAAGAATATTGCTGTCCATGTCATTTACAGCAACCATTCCAATTACCTCATCTTTGTCATGTTGTAGAGTAATTCCACGAACTCCAGATGCGGTTCTTCCCATAGGACGCGTTTTTGCTTCTTCAAAACGAATAGATTTACCCGATTTTAAAGCCAACATTACCTGACTGTCTCCAGTGGTTAATTTTGCTTCTAGCAACTCATCGCCTTCTTTAATAGTAATTGCGTTAATACCATTGGTTCTTGGTCTAGAATATTGCTCTAAAGAGGTCTTTTTAACTTGACCTTTCTTAGTTGCCATAATTACATAATGGCTATTTATATATGCTTCGTCTTTTAAATCTTGTGTTACTAAGAATGCTTTTACGCGATCATCTGGTTCGATGTTGATTAAGTTTTGCATCGCTCTTCCTTTGGTGTTTTTACCACCTTCAGGAATTTCATAGACACGCATCCAGAATACTTTTCCTTTCTGTGTAAAAAACATCATGTATTGATGATTCGTACCCACAAATAAGTGTTCTAGGAAATCTTCATTTCTAGTAGTTGCTCCTTTCTGACCGCGACCTCCTCTATTTTGAACTTTGTATTCTTCAAGATTTGTACGTTTTAAATACCCAGCATTCGAAATTGTAACCACCACCTTGGTATCAGGAATCATGTCTTCAATACGCATGTCTCCACCACCATGTTCTATTACAGATCTACGATCATCACCATATTTATCTCTAATATGTGTTAACTCTTCTTTAATAATAGCATAACGTCTCGGTTCGTTTGCCAAAATATCTTTTAGATCCACTATTGTCAACATAATTGCATCAAATTCTGCACGCAATTTATCTTGCTCTAGACCTGTTAATTGACGCAAACGCATTTCTACAATTGCTTTTGCTTGAATCTCTGTTAACTCAAAACGGGCAATTAAACTTTCTCTTGCTTCATCCGCATTATTAGAAGCTCTAATAATTTTAATTACTTCATCAATATTATCTGAAGCAATAATTAATCCTTCTAAAATATGTGCTCTAGCTTCCGCTTTTTTGAGATCAAATTCTGTTCTACGAACAATTACTTCATGTCTGTGTTCAACAAAATAATGAATTAGTTCTTTTAAATTTAATTGTTCTGGTCTTCCATTTACCAGTGCAATATTATTTACACTAAAAGAAGATTGTAATTGGGTGTATTTATATAATTTATTTAAAACGATGTTTGGAATTGCATCTCGTTTTAAGATGTATACCACACGCATTCCGTTTCTGTCAGATTCATCTCTAATATTAGAAATACCTTCAATTTTTTTATCATTAACAAGCTCGGCAGTTTTTTTTATCATTTCTGCTTTGTTGACTTGATACGGAATTTCTGTAACAATAATACATTCACGTCCTTTTACCTCTTCAATAACCGCTTTTGCACGCATTACAACACGTCCTCGACCGGTATGAAAAGCATCTCTTACGCCGTCATAACCATAGATAATTCCTCCTGTAGGAAAATCTGGTGCCGTAATATGTTGCATCAATTCATCGATCTCAATATCTCTATTCTCAATATAAGCAAGGGTACCATTAATAACTTCTGTTAAGTTGTGTGGCGCCATATTTGTTGCCATACCCACCGCAATTCCAGAAGCTCCGTTTACTAATAAATTAGGAATCCGGGTTGGTAAAACAGTTGGTTCTAATAAAGTATCATCAAAATTTAAACGGTGGTCTACGGTATCTTTTTCAATATCGGCCAACATGTCTTCTGATATTTTTCGCATTCTAACCTCCGTATAACGCATTGCAGCAGGACTATCTCCATCTACAGATCCGAAATTTCCTTGGCCATCAACCATCATGTAACGCACACTCCAGTGTTGCGCCATTCTTACCATAGAATCATATACAGAAGTATCTCCGTGTGGGTGAAACTTTCCTAAAACTTCTCCTACAATTCTGGCTGATTTTTTATAGGTTCCAGTGGCTTTAATTCCCAACTCGTGCATACCAAATAAAACTCTTCTATGAACGGGTTTTAAGCCATCTCTAACATCTGGTAATGCTCTTGAAACAATAACTGACATCGAGTAATCGATGTAAGCAGCTTTCATCTGCTCTTCAATGTTAATCGGAATTACCTTTTCGCCCTCTGCCATATATTTTTTATTAGTATTTATTCATTTTTTTTAAACAAGGCAAGATAGCTCTTCTATTGCTATTTACAAAGGTTTTCTGCTTCTGAATTAAACAGAGTTATCAACATTTTTTGATAATTTTTATTCCTTTTTTATGTCGTTGATTTCCAACAGTTTCTACCCTTATTTCGAAGTCAAACTGTCAGTTTTTAAGTGTTGGCATATTTTTTGTAATTTTTGAGAAAAAAAAGGACTAAATTTACAATAATAGATATCAAAATATGGACGATAATTTTTCACCAAAAGTAAGAGATGTAATCGCTTTCAGTAAAGAAGAAGCACTAAGATTAGGGCATGACTTTATTGGGACAGAGCATTTATTGTTAGGTTTAATTAGAGAAGGAGAAGGAAAAGCAATGGAAATCTTAACTGCATTTGATGTAGATACGAATATATTGCGCAAAAAACTAGAACAGTTAAACCCAGTAAACCCTGCATTTACAGAAACTTCAGAGAAGAAAAGCCTGCATTTAACGCGGCAAGCAGAAAAAGCGCTTAAAACTACGTTTCTAGAAGCAAAACTATATCAAAGTGAATCCATTGACACGGCTCATTTGTTATTGTGTATTTTAAGAAACGAAAATGATCCTACAACAAAACTAATTCAGAAATACCATGTAAATTATGACGAAGCGAAAGCTTTGTACAAACAATTACATGCAGATGATACTGCGGATTTGCCGAACAACCCAATTGCAGAGACTCCGTCTGATGATGAATTTGAATCAGAGAAACCAAATCCCTTTGAACAGTCGCAAAAAGGAAAAAGTGTTCGAAAATCTAAAACTCCTGTTTTAGACAATTTTGGCAGGGATTTAACTGATTTAGCAGAAAAAGGAAAGTTAGACCCCGTTGTTGGCAGACAAAAAGAAATCGAGCGCGTTTCACAAATTTTAAGTAGAAGAAAGAAAAATAATCCAATGTTAATTGGAGAACCTGGTGTTGGTAAATCTGCGATTGCAGAGGGCTTGGCTTTGCGAATTATAGAACGTAAAGTTTCTAGGATTCTCTTTGACAAACGCGTAGTTTCTTTAGATTTGGCAAGTCTCGTTGCAGGAACAAAATACCGTGGTCAGTTTGAAGAGCGCATGAAAGCGCTGATGAACGAACTTGAAAAGAATGAAGATATTATTCTGTTTATAGATGAAATTCATACAATTGTGGGTGCTGGTGGTGCCACCGGTTCTTTAGATGCTTCTAACATGTTAAAACCAGCTTTAGCAAGAGGAGAAATACAATGTATTGGAGCTACCACTTTAGATGAATTCAGAACAAATATCGAAAAAGATGGTGCTCTTGAGCGTCGTTTTCAGAAGGTAATTGTAGAGCCTACTTCCGTGGAAGAAACGATACAAATATTACAAAATATTAAAAGTAAATATGAAGAGCATCATCATGTAAATTATACAGATGAAGCGATTGACGCTTGTGTAAAATTAACAAATAGGTATATGACGGATAGAAACCTTCCTGACAAAGCAATTGATGCTTTAGATGAAGCTGGATCTAGAATTCATATTACAAGCATTGTAGTTCCACAGCAAGTTTTGGAGCTTGAAACAAAGTTAGAAGAAATTCGTGACCATAAAACAAAAGCTGTAAACGGTCAAAAATATGAAGAAGCTGCAAAATTACGCGATGACGAAAAAAATATTGAAGCGGCACTAGATTCTGCTCAGAAACAATGGGAAAACGATTCTAAATTAAATAGAGAAGTTGTTACAGAAGACAATGTTGCTGAAGTAGTTTCTATGATGACCGGGATTCCTGTTAACAGAGTTGCTGAAGCCGAAACTCATAAATTGCATGAATTACCAGCATTAATTAAAGGTAAAGTTGTGGGACAAGATCTTGCGGTATCTAAAGTTGTAAAAGCAATACAAAGAAATAGGGTGGGATTAAAAGATCCTAATAAACCAATTGGTTCCTTTATTTTCTTAGGACAAACTGGTGTGGGTAAAACACAATTGGCGAAAGTTTTAGCGCGTGAATTATTTGATTCTGACGATTCACTGATTAGAATTGACATGAGTGAATACATGGAGAAGTTTTCTATTTCTCGTTTAATTGGTGCACCTCCGGGATATGTTGGTTACGAAGAAGGTGGTCAACTAACGGAAAAAGTAAGAAGAAAACCATATTCTGTAGTCTTATTAGATGAAATTGAAAAAGCGCATCCCGATGTTTTTAATATTTTGTTACAAATTTTAGATGATGGATATATCACCGATAGTCTCGGTAGAAAAATCGATTTTAGAAATACCATAATTATTATGACTTCTAACATTGGTGCACGTCAATTAAAAGATTTTGGTAGCGGTGTTGGTTTTGGAACTTCTTCTAAAAATGAACAAGCTGAAGAAAATGCAAAATCTGTAATTGAAGGTGCCTTAAAAAAATCTTTTGCTCCTGAATTTTTAAACAGAATAGATGATGTTATTATCTTTAATACCCTTGAAAGAAAAGATATTCATGCCATTATCGATATAGAACTAGAGAAGTTATTAAATAGAATCTCTGATTTAGGCTATACTTTAAATTTAAGCGAAAAAGCAAAAGATTATATAGCAGACAAAGGTTTTGATAAAAAGTATGGAGCAAGGCCTCTTAATAGAGCTATTCAGAAATATATTGAAGACGCTTTGGCAGAAGAAATTGTAAATTCTAAACTTTCCGAAGGGGATACTATTTCTATGGATTTAGATGAAAAGAAAAATGAACTCACCATTAAAATTAAGAAAAGTAAAAAGAAGCCGAAATCTGAAACGGAAGCTAAATCTTAAGATCAAATTTTATTTTGAAATATTAAAATCCCAAACGTTCGTTTGGGATTTTTTTTTATATCCGTTAACCACTCTTTACTTTCCGAGGTTCTCTTCAAAAAAACTAACTTAGCACCGACAGATATAGAAACTCAAACAACATTAAAAGTACCACAGCGTTTCAATCATAAAAAACATTTTGCGCAATACATCAGCAAGCAATAACTGTAATAATGGAGGATATAAAACACTATACCAAACTAAAAAAATCAAAAAAAACACTGGTAGAATTATTAGCGGACGAATCAGATTTCTCTAATATTCCAGCCAGCTGGCATGTGGTAGTTGTTGATATTAAAAACTCTACTCAGGCCGTAAATGCAGGAAGACATCAACAGATAAACCTCACTGCAACGGGGGCCATTATTTCTGTGTTAAATGTCATCAGAAAAGAAAAAGAACAAATTGAAATTCCTTATTTTTTTGGTGGTGATGGAGCTACATTTATTATTCCCAGCCTACTTTTAAAAAAGGTAACACGCGTTCTAGAAAATTACAGTCTTCATATTAAGAAAAATGTAAATTTAATACTAAGAGTTGGCCATATTTCTGTTGAGAGCTTGTGCGCTCAAAAACAGCATTTAAAAATAGTAAAACACCAGCTTACAGAGCAATTGGCAATTCCTATTGTGTTGGGAAATGGCTTAAAAAAAGCAGAGGATATTATTAAAGGTACTTTTGTAGAAGTAACAGGAATTCATTTTAACAAAGCGCTGCTAAACTTAGAAGGAATGGAATGCCGATGGAAACAAATTAAACCAACACATACCAAAAATAAAGTTATTTGTTTGTTGATAGATGCGCTAGAAGAAACAAATCAAAGAGCGATTTATAGCGCTGTTTTAACTGAAATGGATGCAT
>JBNMOF010000064.1:0-10504 GCA_051277175.1 Polaribacter sp. | reverse complement strand
AATTCTCCACAAAGGGTTTCTATAGCAATTGGTCCTAACCAATTACTATCATCACCTCCAGAATTTACACCACAATTTGCTCTTACATAGATGTCGTAATTTGTAACTGGTGATAACCCATTTAATGTAAAAGGATTTGTTGTTGCTGAAACTACAGCGCCATTTCCTTGTGTAAAGCCGTCTTCTACGTATTCTACTTCCCAATTAGTTTCACTTCCGTTTGAAGTCCAACTTAATACTGCAGATTCAGAGGTAATAGTACTTATCTCAAAATTTGTTGGATTCGGACACGAAGGCATTTCAATAACACCAATATCATCAATGTCTATTTCATTCAATCCATTCCCTCCAGCAATAGCTCTAAAACGTATTTGAATTTTTTCTTCAAAATTGCTCAAATTAACCAATTGTTCTTGCCATAAATCTCTTGCAGTTGTCTGCTGTTCCCCAGTTATAACTAAAACATCGTCTGTCCAAATACCATTATTAAAGATATCTACGTGTAAACTTCCAACATTTGTCCCGTGCATAAAAGTGTAAAAATCTAACACAGGAACATTTAGAGAAGCGATATTGATAACTGGTGAATATAGCTCTGTTACATCTCCAACAGAAGAGCCATTGTAAGGATAAGAAGCAAAAAACAAATTCCCGCTTTTTGCTTGATAAGGTCCTGTTTCTGTATCGTATTGATAGCTGCTGAATGGCACCCAAAAATAACTTCCGTTATTCCCTGGGGGATTGCTTGTCCAACAATCTGCCACTGTTCCTGTATTCTGTTGTTCTACATCATAAAAATAAGGTGCTGTAAATTCTCCACAAAGGGTTTCTATAGCAATTGGTCCTAACCAATTACTATCATCACCTCCAGAATTTACACCACAATTTGCTCTTACATAGATGTCGTAATTTGTAACTGGTGCCAACCCATTTAATGTAAAAGGATTTGTTGGTGCAGAAACAACAGTGCCATTTCCATGTGTAAAGCCAATTTCTCCGTATTCTACTTCCCAATTGGTTTCACTTCCACTTGAAGTCCAACTTAAGTCAACGGAGTTTGCTTCAATATTTGTAGCATTTAAATTGGTGGGAGTAGGACACGTAACTGTAAAGCAAGAAACAGTGGCTTCCCATCCCAAATCTACAATAATATAATCTGATATAAATCGAAACGTTAACCCTTGCCCTTGTAAAGATCTAATTAATCCAGGACTTTCTGCACCAGTGTATTGGCCAATTAACGGAGCGTTGATGTCATTTCCATTATAAACGTACATATAATCCCAACCCTCTTCTATCTGAAAGTTAATAAAATTTACCTCCACGACGTCTCCATCTTCTGGAGTGATTGTAGTTATAATATCTTCATAATCGCTATAATCAGAATTAAGTCCTCCTGTGTCATAAAACACACCATCATTACAAAAGTCAAATAGGGTTGAAAATGAAACGGGCCCTATCCAAGCACTTCCGTTTTCGCTGCTGCAGTTCGATTTTAAATAGATGTCATAAAATGAAGATGAATTTAAGCTTGTCGTTGAATAAAAATTTGTGTTGGTAGAAGTTCCAACCCCGTTTGGTGGGGTTCCTTGTGGCACAATTTCAATTTCCCAATTTGAGGAGTTTCCATTTTCTGTCCAAGAAATGTCTACACCATTTAATGAAGGATTGCTAGTAATAATAGCACTTGGAGTACTGCAAATTGTTGCAAAATTAAAGGTGTCTGAGAATGAACTTTCATTACAAGAGTTTATAGATTTTACACGCCAATAATAGGTAGTATCAAATTCTAAATTATTTAGAGAATACTTGTTTTCATTTATGTTAGATGCGTGTATATTGTTGGTAAATAAAGCATCTGTTGCCACTTCTGCAAAATAACTTTGTGCATTTAAATCTGCACTCCAATTTAAATCTATGCTGGTTGCTATATTTGTTTGATTATTGCTAGGGTTAGAGAGTATTGGCGTGTCTATTGCAGCATTATTTACCAATAAATTTATAACAGCCCGTTTGACTAAAGTTGCCGAAGTACCCTTAATGAAAAACTCATTATCACCTAAAGGAATGCTTTCTGTGCCTGAAATTGTAATTTCAACCTCGGTATTATTTGTTAAAGCAGTTGACGGATTAAAACTAACGTTTGTTCCAGGTGGTAAGTTTTCAGCAGAAAATGTGGTTGTCTCGTTGAAACCTAAAAAAGTTTTATAAGTAAAATGATAAACAGCATTGTTTGGTTGACAAATATTTAGAGAATTCTCATTAAAACTAAGAATGAATTCTGATGTTTGAATATTTATATCTGTTGCATTTACAGCATAAAATATATTGTTAGCTGCTTTTACCATAAACCTACCTTGCGCAGTTCCAGAAAGAACTTCCGGTACAGTTATAGTTTCAGATCCATCATTAGTTACGTTTGTTGCTAGGGTATAAGGATATGTGTAACCTCCATCTACTGATAAAAATACATCAACTGTTGTCGCGTTTACTGGTGCTTGGTTCGTATTTGAAACATTCCAAGTGATGGTTTTTTGATCACCAACATTCCATGTTTCTGAAGTATTTTGTGAAGTAACCATAAAAGGCTCAAAACTGTCATCCACCGTAACTGTCATTTCATCTGAAGCTGTTTCTGCACCTAAAAGAGCATTGTCTCTTACGGTTAAAACAAAATCCATAGTTCTACTTACAGCAGGAGTTACTTCCCAAGTTGGTGTTAAGTTTCCTGCCAAAACATCACTTAATTGAGGCATATATCTAATCGGTACGCTAACAGGCAATTTAGACCTGTATAAAGGACCAAATACCCAAGTTGAATTGGGGGAATTAGAAGAATTTGGATCTTCTGGATCATTCTGTTCCCAACAAAAAGATAGTATATCATCTGCATTAGCGTCGGAACCTGTTCCTTCTAAAATAAATGCCGTAGACCTCGGTATGGTGTAATTATTTCCAGCATTAACTTGAGGATCTGTATTTTCTGTTATTATTTGTTCGGCACAAGAGCTGTCGTTTCTTGTCCATTGCAGTACATCTCTAATATCTACATAATTAAAATAATCATCTGGATTTTCTTGCACATTTGGAGAACAAATTCCTGCATACCCCATAATCGAACTTCCACTTCCAGGTTCCACTTCTTGCAAACCTGCGGAACTTCTACAATTTGAGCTACTTTGCACGTGATATCCACCAAACTGATGACCAAACTCGTGACTAGCAATCATATTAAAATTATCAGAATCAGGTGCACTGTGCATCGTAAAAGCGCTTCCTTTACTTCCTGTAGTACAAACACAGGCAATGCAACCCGCACTACCATAAATATTACTTTGATATCCAAAAAGATGACCGACATCATAGTTTTCGTCCCCAATTTCTAAATCTAAGGTATTTTGTAATTCTTCGTTAAAATTTTGGTCAAAAGGATCTGTGGTCGCATCAAAATATATAGTGGCATCATTATTACCAACCAATTGCATTGTTATAGAAAAATCTCTTTCAAAAATTCCATTAATTCTTGTAAGGGAAGTATTAATTGCAGCGAGTACTTTTGTTTTTTTGTCTGCATCGTTAGCTTCTGAACCATCTAAAAAGAAATTAGAAAATTCTGCTGTAGTAGCAACTGCTAGTCTATATTTTCTTAAAGAACCTTCATTAGTTTGTTTTTCATATACCCTAGATTTTTTTTTAACTTCTGCAAGCGTTTCACATTCAAAATCCGATTGAAAATCCATATCGCTTCTTAAAAAAGAAATATAGCTTCCATTTTTAATATTTGACGGTTTTATAATAATTGTAGCCGTTTTATTGTTGGAAATAGCTGCATTTAAACCCTGGGAAGGCGCATAACTAAGTCTAACTTTAGACAGCCCATCGATACTTCTACCCACATAAGATTTAATCGTTGGATATTTAGAAGATAGCTCTTTGCTGAAGACAGAAGCTTCAAAAATTTCAAATTTCACGAAGTCGCCTTTTTCATTAGGCAGTGAAATAATAACTTTCGATTGTTTTTGTGTTTCTCTAGATTTTATATTCGCCGAAATGGTTGTAAACTGAGTTTCATTGAATCTATACTGGGTAAAATTTTTAGGGTTTTCAGTGATTTTATTTATTCTAGTGTTAGGATTTACTTTTTTAAATATATTTTGAGCGTAAGAAACTGTTGCGCACAGAAAGACAATTAAAAATAAAATATAGCTCTTTTTCATGGGGGATCTAGTTTTTTATTCTAAGATAATATTTTTATTCCACATATAATGTGAAATAAATATTTATTAAACAAAAAAACGCTCGAAAAATTCGAACGTTTTTTAATACTAAGTATCTATTTTACTAGAAATCTTGATGGATGTCCCAAGCCTCTAAAATCTCTTTTAACGTTTTAATAAACAACCCTCCTAAAGCGCCATTTACGACCCTGTGGTCATATGAGTGAGAAACAAACATCTTCTGTCTAATTCCTATAAAATCTCCCTCAGGTGTCTCTATAACTGCGGGCATTTTTCGAATTGCACCTAAAGCTAGAATTGCAACTTGTGGCTGATTGATAATTGGAGTTCCCATTACAGAACCAAAACCACCAACATTTGTTACCGTATAAGTTCCACCTTGAATTTCGTCTGGTTTTAACTGATTGTTTCTTGCTCTTCCGGCCAAATCATTTACAGCTTTAGTCATACCAACTAAATTTAATTGATCTGCATTTTTAATTACAGGTACAATTAGATTTCCATCAGGTAATGCGGCCGCCATTCCTAAATTAATATTTTTCTTTTTAATGATTGTATCGCCATCAATAGCAATATTAATCATTGGATATTTTTTAATTGTCGCCGCAACTGCGTGCATTAAAATTGGCGTAAAAGTTAACTTCTCTCCTTCTCTTTTAAAGAAAGCATCTTTTACTTTTGTTCGCCATTTTACGATATTGGTTACATCTATTTCTATAAAAGATTGCACGTGCGCAGCGGTTTGAACCGAATTTACCATGTGCTTAGAAATTAATTTACCCATTCTAGACATTTCGATTATCTCATCTTCTCCGTTTACGGAAATTGAAGCAACTTTTTGTACTTCTTTCTGAACTGGTTTTGACACCTTTTCTTCTGACGCCTCTTTTATAACCGCTGGTTTCGGAACCGGAGTTCCATTTTCAAGGTATAATAAGATATCTTCTTTCGTTACTCTGCCATCTTTGCCAGAACCCGATATTGTTTCTAATTGTTCCATCGAAACCCCTTCTGTCTTTGCTATATTTCTTACCAAAGGAGAATAAAATTTACCAGAATCTGAGTTTTTAGAAATTGGCGTTGACACTACTTCGACAGCCTTTTCAATCGTTTCTTCTACCGCTGCAACTTGAGATTTCTCTACATTATTAGTAGTATCAGCTTGTTCATTTTCAGAACCCTCACCTTCAATTTCTATGATTGCAATTGTTTCTCCAACAGCAACTACTTCATCTTTTTGATACAGAATTTCTACCAGAGTTCCTTCTACTTCCGAAGGAACCTCAGAATCTACTTTATCTGTAGCAATCTCTACTACAGCCTCGTCTAATTCAATGGTGTCTCCAACCTCTTTTAACCAAGAAGTTATGGTTGCTTCTGCAACACTTTCTCCCATTTTAGGTAATTTCAATTCAAATCTTGCCATTTCTATCTGATTTTACAGAATGCAAAAGTACAAAAAAGTGGTGACTGATTCCTATCTTTTAATATTAAAAATAACATTGAAAAATAATAACCTTTAAATTATTCATAAAATAAAAAGCTAAAAACAGATTATTTTAATAAATAAATCAGTTTTTAGCTTAAATACTATTGATTTGTTAATAAATAACTAAATCCACTCTTTCGGATTTGCTAAAATAAGTAGCAACCTTGCCTCTTCAGAATCTTTTTCTGGATGATGATTGTACTTCCACTGCACAATTGGTGGTAAACTCATTAAAATACTTTCTATTCTTCCGTTTGTTTTTAAACCAAATAGCGTACCTCTGTCATGCACTAAATTAAATTCTACATAACGTCCGCGTCTTACTTCTTGCCAGTCTTTCTGTTCTTTAGTATATTCAATTTTCTTTCTTCTTTCGACAATAGGAACATAACTTTCTAAAAAACTATTGCCAATTTCAGTTACAAAATTGAATCTATCTTGAATGGAATATGCTGCTGTTTCTTTTTGATAATCAAAAAACAAACCTCCAATTCCACGTCCTTCGTTTCTGTGCGAATTCCAGAAATATTCATCACATGTTTTTTTAAACTTCGGATAAAATTCTGAATTATGCTTGTCACAAGCAGTTTTACAAACCGTATGAAAATGAGTTGCATCTTCATCAAATAAATAATATGGAGTTAAATCTTGACCTCCACCAAACCACTGCGTAACAATGTTTCCAGTTTCATCATACATTTCAAAATAGCGCCAATTTGCGTGCACAGTAGGAACGAAAGGATTTGTTGGATGTAAGACTAAACTCAATCCGCAAGCAAAGAAGTTTCCTTCTTTTACCTTAAACTGGTTTCTTAAAACTTCTGGTAATTCTCCATGAACTGCAGAAATATTTACGCCTCCTTTTTCAAAAACACCTCCATTTTCAATAACGCGTGTTCTTCCTCCTCCACCCTCTTCTCTTTCCCAAATATCTTCTTCAAATTTAGCAAGTCCATCGACTGCTTCTAATTTAGAAGTAATTTGATCTTGTAAATTTTCTATGTATGCGTAAAATTTATTTTTCATGCTATTTGTGGACAAAAATGTGCGTTAGCGATTGTAGTGACATCCTTTTATGAGTTTCCGAATAAAAGATACAACGTAAAGCGCGACCTTTTGGTAACGCCCAAAATTTAAACTTTATACTCCTTTACTGCATCTACAAATGCTTTTGCATTTTCTACAGGAATGTTTGGTAAAATTCCGTGACCAAGATTTACAATATATCTATCTTTCCCAAATTCGTTAATCATTTGGTGTACCATTTTCTTAATTTCTGCTGGTGGAGACAACAATCTTGAAGGATCGAAATTACCTTGCAAGGTAATTTTACCTCCTGACAAATACCGTGCATTTCTAGCAGAACAGGTCCAATCTACACCCAAAGCAGCTGCACCTGATTTTGCCATATCACCTAAAGCAAACCAACATCCTTTTCCGAAAGCAATCACTTGAGTTTCGTCTTTTAAAGCATCGATAATTTGCTGGATATATTGCCAAGAAAATTCTTGATAATCCACCGGAGACAGCATTCCGCCCCAAGAATCAAAAATTTGAACTGCATTTACGCCTGCTGCAACTTTTGCTTTTAAATATGCAATTGTGGTATCTGTAATTTTTTGTAATAAAGAGTGGGCCATCACAGGGTTTGTAAAACACAACTCTTTTGCTTTATCAAAATTCTTAGAACCTTGTCCTTGCACACAATAGCACATAATAGTCCAAGGTGAACCTGCAAAACCAATTAATGGAATGTCATCATTTAACTTCTCCTTAGTTGCTTTTATCGCTTCCATTACATATCCTAAAGAATCATGGACATCAGGAACAATTACACGATCTAAATCTTTCTGAGTACGAATTGGGTTTGGTAAATAAGGTCCAAAATCTGGTTTCATTTCCACTTCAATATTCATTGCTTGCGGAATTACCAAAATATCTGAAAATAAAATCGCTGCATCCATTCCGTATCTTCGAATCGGTTGTACGGTAATTTCTGAGGCTAATTCTGGAGTTTGGCAACGCGTAAAAAAATCATATTTCTTTTTGATTACTTGAAACTCTGGCAAATATCTTCCTGCTTGACGCATCATCCAAACCGGTGGTCTGTCTACAGTTTCTCCTTTTAATGCTCTTAAAAATAAATCGTTTTTTATCATCTTGTGTATTTAAACGCTGAGTTCACAAAGGTTTTTGCAAAGAGCGCAAAGGTTTTTAAGATGGTACAGGTTTTAAAAATCTGTGCCGCCTTGTCTATTAAATTTACATTTTAGAAACTGCCAACATTGCTTTGTCAACTGCTACTGCTATTTTTTTAATATCTCTGTTTGAAATTGCAGATGACAAAAACCAAGCTTCAAATTGACTTGGCGGCAAAAACACGCCATTTTTTATCATCTCCCAAAAGAAAATTGCAAACTTTTTAGTGTCGGAAGTTTGGGCTTCCTCAAAATTGGTAACTTTCCCTTTTGTAAAAAAAGGATTCATCATTGAACCAAAACGATTTACCACCAAATCTACCTCATATTTTTTTGCAGTTTCCAGTAAAATATTTTCTAAAGTAGCAGCCGTTTCATTAAACTGGTCATATGGATTTTGTCTCTTCAATTCTGTTAACGTTGAGATTCCTCCCGCCATAGCAATCGGGTTTCCACTTAATGTTCCTGCTTGATACATTCCACCTAAAGGCGCAACTTCTTGCATAATTTCATTTCTGGCACCATACGCTCCTACTGGGAAACCTCCTCCAATTACTTTTCCTAAACATGTAATATCAGCTTCAACTCCTAATAATTCTTGGGCTCCACCAAACTTAGAACGGAAACCTGTCATTACTTCATCTGCAATTAATAAGGCTCCTTTGCTTTTTAAATATTCCTTTAATTCTATTAAAAACTTATTCTGCGGAATTACCACTCCCATATTACCACAGATAGGCTCTATAATTACACCCGCAATATCATCATGCTCTTCAAAGTGAATTTTCACACTTTCCAAATCATTATAAGTAGCGATTAACGTATTTTTTACTGCACCTTCAGGAACTCCTTTAGAACCCGGTAAACTTAATGTTGCCAAACCAGAACCTGCAGCAACTAATAACGAATCTTGGTGCCCATGATAACAACCTGCAAATTTTATAATTTTATCTTTTCCTGTAAATGATCTCGCCAAACGAACTCCACTAATTACAGCTTCTGTTCCTGAGTTTACAAAACGAACTTTGTCCATTCCTGGGAAAGCGTCACAAACTATTTTTGCTAATATAATTTCATTTTCTGTAGATGCCCCAAAAGAGTATCCACTTCTTAGTGCTTTTGCAACACCTCTTCGCACTTTCCTATGACGGTGACCCAGAATCATTGGCCCATAAGAAAGAACTAAATCAATGTACTCATTTCCGTCAACATCCGTTATTTTACTACCGTGTCCTTTTTTAATAAACAGCGGATTTCCTCCGACAGATGTAAATGCTCTTACAGGAGAATTTACGGCTCCTACAAGATGTACCAATCCTTCTTTATATAATTCTTCTGATTTCTTGAATTTCATTTTTTAAGCTTTTGCAGATTCATTTTTTTACGAACGGCTAATTGCCAATAGTAAAAGCGAACTACTGTTTATTTAATACTCTTGCTGCTTCTTTGGCAAAATAAGTGATAATAATATCTGCTCCTGCTCTTTTCATAGAGAGTAAACTTTCCATCATTACTTTTTCACCATCAATCCAACCTTTTTCTGCAGCGGCCTTTACCATTGCATATTCTCCACTTACATTATAACATGCAATAGGTCTGTCAAAATTATTCTTTAAATCTCTAATGATATCTAAATAAGACAATGCCGGTTTTACCATTAAAATATCAGCTCCTTCTTGGTCATCAAAAGTTGCCTCTCGCAATGCCTCGTCTCTATTTGATGAATCCATTTGATAGGTTTTTCTGTCTCCAAAGCTCGGAGTAGAACCTGCTGCTTCTCTAAAAGGACCGTAAAATGCTGATGCATATTTTACAGCATACGCCATAATTGGCAAGTTTGAAAAACCTGAATTATCTAAGGATTGACGCACCATATCTATCGTCCCATCCATCATTCCTGAGGGTGCAACCATGTCTGCTCCCGCCTTTGCATGAGAAATTACTTGTTTTGCTATATTAACTAAAGTAGCATCATTATCAACATCATTGTCGTGAATAATTCCGCAGTGTCCGTGAGAAGTATACTCACAAAAACAAACATCTGTAATTACATATAAGCTTGGATAATTCTTCTTTATAAAACGAATTGCTTGCTGCATGATTCCGTTATCATTCCAAGTTTCTGTTCCTTCGTCATCTTTGTTTGATGGGATTCCGAATAGTAAAACTGCAGGAATATTTAAAGAAACAACCTCATCTAGTTCTTTGGAAATTCGATCTAATGAAAAACGTTTGATTCCAGGCATCGAAACAATTTCTGTTTCTATGTTTTCTCCTTCTTCTATAAAGAGTGGGTATACAAAGTCGTCTACCGAAAGTCTCGTCTCTTTTACTAATCTTCTAATTCCTTCTGATTTCCTTAGTCTTCTCGTTCTAAACATAAAACCCCTATTTCCCCGAAAGGGAGCACCGTAAAAATAGTGCGGTTAATAATTTATTTTAAAATCTCAATTTACAAGAATAACATGCAGGCTATTCGCCTGAATATGCCTTCCATTTGATACCGTTAGAAAGAGCTCCTATTTTGAATAATAGGTATTTACCAATTCTAAAACACTCTCTACATCTGGCATGTTTGC
>JBNMOF010000063.1:0-10510 GCA_051277175.1 Polaribacter sp. | reverse complement strand
AAGAATCTAAAGCTGCTTTTGGCAATGATGATATGTACATGGAGAAGCTTATTGAAGAACCTAGACATATAGAAATTCAAATTGTTGGAGATTCTTTTGGTAAAGCGTGTCATTTATCTGAAAGAGATTGTTCTATTCAAAGACGTCATCAAAAATTAACAGAAGAAACACCTTCTCCTTTCATGACAGATGAATTGAGAGATAAAATGGGGGATGCAGCTGTTCTAGCTGCTGAATTCATAAAATACGAAGGCGCAGGAACTGTAGAGTTCTTGGTAGACAAACACAGAAATTTCTTCTTTATGGAGATGAACACTCGTATTCAAGTAGAGCACCCAATAACTGAAGAAGTTGTGAATTACGACTTAATTAGAGAGCAGATTTTAGTTGCTGCAGGTGTGCCAATATCTGGTAAAAACTACTATCCTAAAATGCATTCTATAGAATGTAGAATAAATGCAGAAGATCCGTATAGTAATTTCAGACCAGCTCCTGGAAAAATTACAACGTTTCATGCTCCAGGAGGTCACGGAATTAGAATTGACACACATGTATATGCAGGGTATATGATTCCGCCAAATTATGATTCTATGATTGCTAAATTAATTACGACTGCTCAATCAAGAGAAGAGGCAATTAATAAAATGAAACGCGCGCTAGATGAGTTTGTAATTGAAGGAGTTAAAACTACAATTCCTTTTCACAGACAATTAATGGATCATCCAGATTATATTTCAGGTAATTACACTACTAAATTTATGGAAGACTTTGTAATGGAGTAGGTCCACAAAATTTAAAACTATAAAAAATAGAGAATGCGCTACGTGTTCTCTATTTTTTTTTGATTTTTAGTCACTTATATTATGATGTAAATTGATTCAATCAAACTAAAATAAGAGGATTATAAAAAATAGGATAACACTTTAAAATATTAGTAAAAAATTTAGTCCTTTTTATATTATTATTCATTTGAATTTAAAAAAAGAATGTAAAGACAAAAATTGGTAGCATTTTTTAGCATAATAATTAAACTTTTAGGATACACAAACTCCAGTTTTTTTTTGTTATTTGTTACCATATTTAAATTAAATATATTCAATAACTGGAAGATTACCACTTTTTAAAATGTCATTTATCTATGAAAAGACGCTATTCATCTTACATAAACTTTCACTTATCGAAAGTTAATTAAAAATAGTTAAATACAAGTTACATTTACATCGTGTTTAGTAATAAACATATTAATTTAAACAAGATTTAAGTTAGACATCATAGTGAAATACAATCGTAAGTTGGGGGATTTATGGATTGTTTATAAAGGCCAAAATTAAATTTTGGCCTTTATTTTGTTTTGCACTTTTTTAAAATCTTCAAGTTTATAAGAAATAATTCCTACCCAATCTTTTTATTTAATTTCAATATTTAGACCGCAATAAACTTCATACGTCTACAAGCAATTATTTCAAAAAAACGGTTTAATGTACTCTTTCTAGTATCCTACTTTTAGTTTTTCGATAAATTCTTCCACAGAAAGTGCATTATCAACAGAAAAATCACCAATTTTTGTTCTTCTTAAAGCTGACAAGTGTGCTCCAGAATTTAGTGCTTTTCCGTAATCAAAAGCAATAGAGCGAATATACGTTCCCTTACTACAGATAATTCTAAACTCCACTTCTGGTAAATTTATTTTTGTTATTTCGAATTTAGATACCGTTACTGTTCTTTCTTTTATTTCTGTAGTTTCTCCCTTTCTTGCCAATTCATACAAACGTTTCCCTTCCTTTTTTATGGCAGAAAAAATAGGTGGCTTTTGTTGAATCTCACCAGTAAACTGTTCGGTAGTTTTATGTAGTAATTCTTCTGAAATATGTGCTGTAGCAAATGTTTCATCCACTGCTGTTTCTAAATCGTAACTTGGTGTCGTTCCTCCAACGGTAAAAGTACCCGTATATTCTTTAATCTGACCTTGATAGGAGTCTATTTGCTTGGTCTGTTTACCCGTACAAATAATTAATAAACCTGTTGCTAACGGGTCTAAAGTACCCGCGTGGCCTACTTTAATTTTTTTAATATTAAAGCGTTGTCTTATTTCCCATCGTAATTTATTTACTACTTGAAAAGAAGTCCACGTTAGTGGTTTATCAATCAATAAAACTTGACCATTCTTATAATCGTCTTCAGTCATTTGTGCTGAATTTAATGTGATTTTAATTTAAAAGGGCGTACCCAATTGCAATACTTCCTACAATTGCGCAATAAATAGAAAAATAAGAAAGTTTACTCTTCTTCACTAAAGAAATCATCCACTTACAAGCTAATAAACCCGCTAAGAAAGCGGCAATAAAACCTGCCGAGATAGGAATCATTTCTGATGATTGAAAGTTTAAATCTCCACTTAAAAGATCTTTTCCTATTTTTCCAAAAATTAATGGAACTACCATTAAAAAAGAAAATTTAGCAGCTCTTGTCCTATCCACTCCTAATAAAACAGAAGTAGAAATTGTTGCACCAGATCGAGAAATTCCTGGCAGCATAGCTATTGCTTGCGAAATACCAATTAATACGGCGTGAGAAAAAGAAACTTCTTTTTTTGTGTTTTTTGCTTTGTCTGCCAATAGCAATAACAAGGCGGTTAGCAACAACATACACCCAACTAATAGTATTTTACCACCAAAAAAAGATTCTAATTCTTTTTCAAATAGTAGCCCTACAATTACCGCAGGAAACATGGAAATAATAATTTTTAGTGAGAACTTAAATTCGTCATTCCATTGAAACTGTAACAATCCTTTAAAAATCTCTATAATTTCTTTTCTAAAAATAACAAGGGTACTTAAAGCAGTTGCAAAGTGCAAGACTACTGTAAAAGTTAAACTCTCTTCGGGTACAGAGGTGTCTCCTAAAATTGCTTTAGCCAACTCTAAATGTCCGCTAGACGAAACTGGTAAAAATTCTGTTAAACCCTGAATAATACCAAGAATTATTGCTTCTAAAATATCCATACTTACTTTTTAGGATTTACTAAAATCGCATAAATTTCAATTCCTAGACCAATAATTACTAAAGTGGGTGCTAAACGAATGCGTTGCCAATTGTAGATTTCCTTATTAAAGACGGCAGGATTATCACTTCCACCACCTGACATGAAAATAAATCCTACTGCTATAAAAATAATTCCTAACACCATAAAAGTGTAGTTCTTCTTTCCAAAAATAAATACTGGTTTTTGAATGTTTTCGTCTTTCATATATTAATAATAAAGTTCGTCTGTCTGTAGATTTAAAAAACGCTGTGTTGCAAAAAAAGTACTTAGCCAAGTAATTATAAAAGCAGAGACTAAGACACCACCAACTAAATAACTCAAGGAAATATAATCTTTTAGTAAGCCTAAACTTGGTGCAAATGTATCTAAATAATAAATAACAACGCCCAAACCTATTAATGCCAAAAATGCACCAATAAAGCCTAACTTTATCCCTTGCCAAATAAAAGGTCTTCTAATAAAGCTTTTTGTAGCACCTACCATTTGCATGGTTTTTATATTGAATCTTTTAGCATAAATTGACAATCGTATCGAGCTGTTAATCAAAATGATTGCCACTAAACCAAAAAAGCTACTTATTACTAATAACCAAAAACTAATTCTTTGAATATTTTTTGTAAGTAAATTTATTAAAGGCTTATCATAGGAAATATCTGCAACAAATGCATTTTTAAGAAAGCGCATTTCTATTTCTTGCATCTTATCTGGAGTTACAAAATCAGCTTTCAAGAAAATATCTATTGCATTTTTTAAAGGATTTTTACCTAGAAAAGTTAAAAAATCTTCCCCAATTTCTTTACTATATTGTCTTGCTGCTTGCTTTTTAGAAGTATAAATAACTCTTTTTGTAAACGCCTCTTCTGCGATAGAAGCCTTAAAACTATTTATTTGTTTTGCGCTCACTTTATCCTTTAGAAACAAGGTAATCGCTACTTTTTCTTTGACTCTGTTTGAGACTAAAGTAGATTTTAAAAGTACCAAGCCTAAAATTCCAACCATAAATAGCACTAAAGCAATACTAATTACAACAGATATGTAAGAAGATGCTAAGCGTCTTTTTTGATAAGATTCAAATTTTGAAGGCATTCATAATAAGTTTAAAACGCTGGCAAGATAATAATTAGTATGCAGTTGACAGTATTTTTACTTATCCTATTTCTTGGCATAATTCAATTAAAACCCCATTTGTAGTTTTTGGGTGTAAAAAAGCCACCCATTTATTATCCGCACCTTTTTTTGGAGTTTCATTTAAAACAATGAAACCCTCTTTTTTAAGTCGTTCTATTTCTGCTTTTATATCTGAAACTGCGAATGCAATGTGATGCACTCCTTCCCCTTTTTTATTGATAAATTTCGCAATCGGACTCTCTGGATTTGTAGCTTGTAATAACTCGATCTTATTTGGACCAGTTTTAAAAAAAGAAGTTTTTACACCTTCAGAGACTACTTCTTCTTCTTTATAGTGCTTTTCACCTAACAAGGAAGCAAATAATTTATTCGATACTTCGAGGTCTTTAACAGCAATACCTATATGTTCTACTTTTTTCATCTTGTAAGAATATTATTTTGCAATAATAGTGATATTATCTAATTCATAGGTTCCATCAAAATAAACATTTCCATTTCCGGTATATCTAAAAGCAATAAAAACAGTACCTGTATAATCTGACAAATTTACAAAAGTAGAATGCACCCAATTTTTAAAACCTTCTCCATTAGAAACTATTTTAGCGGGTAGAATAGTCCAATTTGCGGTGGTTATGTTTGTTGCTATTCCATCCCAATCTGTAGAAATTAAGACTTCTAAATTACTGCCATTTGCAAAGCTGTTAGATGTTTCAAAAGACAAAAACTCTTCTGAAGTGTACTCTAAATCTACTCCTTTTGTAAGCAACCAAGTAATTGTAGCGGCGTCTCCTGAACTTTTAGAACCCATTCTTGCTGCTGTACTCTGCGCATACGTATCTGAGTAGGATCTCCAAGATTTTGTACCTTCTTCTCTATAATTTATCCAATCTGTAATTGTTATTTCCCCGGATGCTGTCTCAAAATTTTCTTCTAACAAAATGATTGGGAAATCACTTTCAGATCGTGTTGTGCATCTAGCACCAGTCATTGTAACATCTTCAGAAGTATTTAAAACAAGTACTAAAAAATCGCCATTATAATCTTTAGAAACCACTGCGTTTAAAAATCCACCCCCAACAGGAAGTGCTTTATTTGCAAAACTGGCAAACGAACTCGTTTCTATCAATAAATCTGCATAACCTAATGTTTGGCAAGTTTGTATTTTACGTTGTGTGTCAAAATCTTCAGTTGGATCTACATATGCTTTTCCTTCCAAATTAGAAGGGAAAATAACACGATTTACAGTTATAAATGTACCAATATCAGCAGCGTTTAAACCTGCTAAAGAAACTTCTTTTGGTATGATAGTTTCGGTTTCTATAGAACGAAAAAAATGAGCATTCATTTGATTTAAAGCAACACTTTCTATTTCTTTTACATCTGTTGTACTCACTTTTCCTCCAATTGTAATTACCCCATCACCAGAATTAACCTCTCCAATATAAAGATTTTTAAGCCGAATGTACACCGCTCTTCCAAAGTTAAATTTATTATAACTGTTGGTTAAATTAATAGCGATTTTGATTCCTGCAGTTGGGTTTTCAGGAGCATCTTGCATGTAAAATTCTCGAAAATAGTTTCCTTTGGCATCTGAAGAAGTAACATAGCCTTTTATGAGAATATCAGAAACTATTTTTACAGGGTTACTTCCTGAATTATACAATCCTTTTAAATCTTTTATCGATTTTAATTCTAACTGATTATTTCGAATACTGTCTAATAGCAACTCTAACTTTAGATTTTCTTCAGCTCCTAAATTCTCTGGTACCGTAAAATTGCCATCTTCTACACAAGCAATAAAATAAACACTTGTTATAAAAGCAACTAATAATAACATTATTTTATTTTTTCTCATTTCGATTGAATTTATGTAAGTTAGAAACTTATGCTCGCATTTAGAAAGTAGGTTGTACCTCTACCGTACCAATATTTATTACCAAATACAGGTTTGTCTAACGCCTTGTCTTTTCTCAATTCATTATAATTTGCATTTCTACCTTGTTCAAATCCCCCTGATTTATACTCCGTATTTAATAAATTATTTACCGTGGCAAATACACTAATATAATTCCCACGTACCTTCCAAGACTTGCCTCCAACAAGATTTACAACCTTATAATTATTAAATTTTTCTTGCCTTAATAATTCTCTTGCAACGTCTATATCGTAATCTGGAAATGTTAAACCGTCTGCATCTGTGTAAAAATTACTTGACCTTGTTAGCGGTGCAATGTCTACAAATGTGTTGCTAAAGAAATTTGTTGTTGCCCCAACCCACCAATAATTGGGATCTCTGTATTCAAAACCAACAGAATACGCTTGATGTGGTCCTGCAGCAATTTTATAATTTTTTAAATTAGATGTATACTTTCCTGAGCTACCATTTTCGTCAAAAATACCATCATTTGTAACATCAGAAGTAAGATATAAATCAGGATTATTCGCATAGGTATAACTGCCAACTGCGGCGGCTCCTTTTAATTTTATGGTTGCGGTAACCTGTACTTCTAAACCCAGCTCTAAACCAACTTGATTCTTTTCAATACCTGATAAAATTTCCTGAACAAAAGCCGTATTATCTCCTCCAACTCCATCTGCAAAATAAAAAGAAATTTCTGTCGCCTCCTTTATTGAGGTGTAATACCCTGTTAACCGGGAAGTTATTATTGGACTTCTTCTAATATAACTCGCATCCAAAGAAATTAGATTTTCACTGTCTAAGTTATCAACCGTATTATTATTTTCTCGTGAGTTAGAAAAAGAGTTTCTAAGTGTTGGAGCTTGTGTTAAATACCCAACATTTGCATCTATTAAATTACGCCCATTAATTTTATAGGTTCCCCCTACTTTTATACCGTAATTTGTAAAGCTTAATTTCTTAGAAAGTCCTAAAGAAGTATTTTCAAAACGCCCATTTTGATACAAACCTTCTCTTTGATTCGTGATTTTAGATATATTTACTGCTACAAAAAAATCTACTTTATTATATTTAAATTGTGCTTGCACAAAAGCGTTCACAAATGCTGAATTTAAATTAAAGTTATACCTAAATTTATCCCCAACACCCACTACTCTATCAGGATTTGCAATGTCGTTTTGCATTTGTCTTGCTGTGTCTGCAAAATTATTGACATCTAGATAACCAATTCCTCCCAACAAGTCAATCACTTCAGCAAAGTTTTGAGAGTGTAATCGTTTGTATTCTAATTTTCCGTTTATAGAAATGTTGTTATTTAAATTTGTATTATAAATAGTATTTACGGTTACTTGTTTATCGTTATTTCTATCTTCATACAAAACATATGCATTGTTTAAGCCAACGCTCCCATTAGTCGTATTTGCATCAAAAATTCGAGTCCAATCTAATTGTCCGTTATTTACAAAGTTTTCTTGCGAAGTATAGGCTCCTGCCAAATCTTTATTTCTTAAAAAATAGCTCGGCAATATTTGATAATAACTTGGACTAGGATTCGAACCGCCATTGAAATCTAAACGGCTATTTCCTATTTTACCAAACTGATAAGATACATTTGTTTGAAATCTTGTATTTTTTGATACCTCCCAATAATGACTTAGCATTAAAATGGGTTCCACAACTTCTTTTATCCTTGAGTTGCGTTTTTTTCCATTCAAATGCCCCCAATATTCGTTGTATTCGATTCCTTTTAAATCGAAAACCTCTTGGGTATTCGGTGAAGACTTTCCTCTTCTATTTGGCGTAAAAATTCCAGTGAAATTTACACTGTGATTCTCGTTAATTTTTTTTTCAATGGATGCGAACAAAGAATATGAATTGTAAGATGTACCTTCATTAAAACCTTCATTTCCTGCTCTTCTACTTCCAGAAAAAGTCATTACCCATCCATTTTTAGAAATACCTGTGGTGTGCGTTGCCATAAGTCTGTGCTCGTAACTTCTATTGGATGAAGAATATGATATTCGTGTTCCTGGTCTTTGCTGAGAGGCTCTAGTGTTCATATTTGTAGATCCTAAAATGCCACCAAAAGTGAAACTAGATGGAGCTAATCCATTGCTAAATTCTTGATTTCTTAAAACATCATTTAGTCCGCCCCAATTACTCCATTGTGCCCTACCATCGTAAATTTTATTCATTTCAATTCCATTTATCAAAACTTTACCATTTCCAGAATCCAACCCTTTAATTCTAAAAAAAGAAGAACTGAACTCAAACGCAGCAGTTCTAAGGAAAATATCTTTTGAAGCTTGTAAAAGTCCAGAAATATTATCTGCGGCACTCGCGTCGGTACTTAATTGATCGTCTGTAATTGTGATAATACTTAAATCTTGGTCTTCTGTAATATCTTCGAATAAAGAAATAGTTCCTAAATCTACCGTGCTTTCAGAAAGTGTTATCGGAAAACTCTGAGATTCGAATCCATTAAATATGAATTCTAAAATATAGTTTCCATTTGCAAGATCTCTAATTGTGAAGACTCCATTAATAGTTGTGTTCGTGGTAACAATTGTGTTTTTAACACGTATTAAAACATTTTTTAATGGATTTTTAGAATTGTTATCTACAACAATTCCTTTCACAGTATTCTGTGAATTTGTTATTCTAAACATGCATAGACATAGCACTATTAGCACGACAGACCTATTCATAACTTATTCTTTTTCAATTTAATAGCAAGGTAAAGTTACTGTTTTTTAGTTAAAAAAAAGATTTGAATTCCATATTTTAATTTTTTAACCACTTATTATTCTTTAAATTAGGAGCTAAAAAGAAAGAAAATGAAAAAGAATATTCTGCTATTCGCAATACTTATATCTAGTATTTGTACGACGCATTGTCAAGAAAAAAAATACACAATTAGAACGATTGCTTTTTATAATTTAGAAAATCTTTTTGATACTATAAATGATGTTTCCATTAATGACGAAGCGAGCCCAATGATGGAATTAAAATTTAATAGATCTATAGTTTATTGGGATAAGATTGACAAACTTGCAAGTACCATTGCACAAATAGGATTGGACAAAGCAAAAACAAGCCCTGCACTTATAGGTGTTTCTGAAGTTGAAAATCGAAGTGTTTTAGAAGATTTGGTGAAATCGAAGCATTTAGCACAAAAAAAATACGGAATTATACATTATGACTCCCCAGACAAAAGAGGAATTGATGTGGCCCTATTGTACCAAAAAAAATATTTTAGTCCTATATTTCACGAAGTTTTTAATCCGAATATTTACAGAAACAATAGAAAAGTTTTCACCAGAGATCAATTGTTAGTTACTGGTTATTTAGATGGCGAGTTAATTCATCTAATTGTAAATCACTGGCCCTCTCGGAGCGGAGGCGAAGCAAAAAGTAGGCCTTTGCGCGAAAAAGCTGCATATCAAAATCTCAAAATAATTGATAAGGTCAGAAAAAAAGACACGAATGCTAAAATTATAATCATGGGAGATTTTAATGACGATCCTATAAATTCTAGTTTTAAGAAGATTTTAAAAACAAAAAGGAAAAAGAAAAATGTTGGAGAAAACGATATTTACAATCCTTATGAAAATTTGCATAGAAAAGGATATAACACCTTAGCATATAGAGATAATTTAAATCTCTTCGATATGATTTTAATTTCATCTCCTTTGTTAGACAAAGGAAAAAAGGATTTTTCTACGTACAAAATGTATCAAGCGATGATTTTTAATAAGCGGTTTTTAAGTGATACAAAAGGAAAATACAAAGGCTATCCTTTTCGAAGTTTTTCAAATGGTGGATATACTGGTGGGTATTCAGATCATTACCCTGTTTACATGTATTTGATTAAAGAAAAAAAATAAGTATGACTTTGTAAAAAAGAAAAACCCGAAACTTTATAAGTTTCGGGTTTTTTGATAAAAAATTATTGCCTTTTACAAGTATAAAAATTAATCTCTAGGAGATTTAAATCTATAATGTAAGTATGTGTAAGCATCTCTAGGTATAATAGTAATCCACTTTTTATGTTTTAAATACCATTTAAAACGTGTAGAATTTACACCTTTTAATAGATAAGCAGCAATAAAAGGATGCACGTGTAATTGTATCTTTTTATTCTTTGGATTAGAAATAAATTTTTCTAAATCTGCCTCTATCTTGTCTAATAAGACAATTGGTGCTTCTACATCTCCATTTTTATTTGGGTTGGCTTCGGTAGTTTTTATACTCAACTCTGGTCTTACCCTTTGTCTTGTAATTTGTACCAATCCAAATTTACTTGGAGGTAATATTTTGTGCTTTGTTCTATCTAAAGCCATTTCATCTTTCAGATGCTGATACAGTTTATTTCTGTTTTCAGGCTTGTGCATATCAATAAAATCTACAACTATAATTCC
>JBNMOF010000062.1:0-10564 GCA_051277175.1 Polaribacter sp. | reverse complement strand
ATGTTTTCTATCCTATTGTGAATAAAGAAAATTTGGCCACCTCTAGAAATTTCATAAGAAATTGCGTCTCGAATTGTTTCCTCAGAAAAACGAATCACGTTGGTATCTATTGGATGCCTGTTTGGAGGTGCCGTTTTTATAACAGACAAATCTCTTGCAGCCATTAAACTAAATTGCAAAGTTCTAGGAATTGGAGTTGCGGTAAGTGTTAAAGTATCAACATTTTCCTTTAAAGTTTTTAACTTGTCTTTTACTGTGACACCAAATTTTTGCTCTTCATCAATAATTAACAAGCCTAAGTCTTTAAATTTTATGCGCTGATTTGTAAGTTGATGTGTGCCAATAATAATATCTACAGATCCGTCATTAACCCCGTTAATGGCAATCGTTTTTTCTTTTGCAGTTCTAAACCTGTTCAGGTAATCAATCTTTAATGGAAAATCTTTTAAACGCTCTGTAAACGTCTTGTAATGTTGAAAGGCAAGAATAGTGGTTGGAACTAAAATTGCGACTTGTTTGCCATTGTCTACCGCTTTAAAAGCAGCTCTTATGGCAACTTCAGTTTTACCGAAACCAACATCCCCACAAACCAACCTGTCCATAGGTTGTTCTTTTTCCATATCCTTTTTTACATCTTGTGTAGACGTAAATTGATCTGGGGTATCTTCATACATAAAGCTCCCTTCTAACTCGTGTTGAATGTGAGTATCGGGTCCAAAGGCAAATCCTTTCTGTAGCTTTCTTTTTGCGTATAATTGAATTAAATTAAATGCAACATGTTTAACTCTCGCTTTGGTTTTTTGTTTGATTTTTTTCCAAGCGCCAGAGCCTAATTTATATATTTTAGGTGCTTTTCCATCTTTTCCACTAAATTTAGAAATCTTATGAAGCGAATGAATACTTACATATAAAATGTCTCTTTCGCCATAAACTAGTTTAATAGCTTCTTGTTTTTTACCTTGGACATCAATTTTTTGTAAACCACCAAACCTTCCAATTCCATGATCCATGTGTGTTACATAATCTCCAATTTCAAGTTTATTTAATTCAAGAAGTGTAATTGCTTGTTTTTTTGCATATCCATTTTTCAATCGGAATTTGTGATATCGCTCAAAAATTTGATGATCTGTATAACAAACCAATCTATTATCTACATCTACAAAACCTTGATATAAAGGAAAAACAACAGTTTCATAATGTACTTCTTGTTCAGAATCATCAAAAATATCGTGAAAACGTTTTGCTTGTTGTTCGTTTGCACAGAAAATATAGTTTGTAAATCCGCCTTTATGATATTCAGTCAAATTATCAATTAATAAATTGAATTGCTTGTTAAATGAAGGTTGTGGAATTGTATTAAAGTTAATTTTTGAATCCACTTTATTCTGATTTCCAAAATCTACCAACGTAAAGTCTTGTAATTGACTTTGTATAAAAGCACCGTCACAAAACAATTCGATTGGTTTTGAGTGGTTTATTTCCTTAGATAAGTCAGTAAAAGCATTTTCTGCTTTCAGGAAAAGTTTGTCTAAGCTTCCAAATAGTAAGCTTGTGTTTTTAGTAAAGATTGCTGTTTTAGAGGGAATGTATTTTAAGAAGCTTTCTCTTTTTTCTTGTAATGTTTTATTTTCTACATTGGGTATGATAAAAATTTTATTTAGCTTCTCTTTAGAAAGTTGTGTTTCTACATCAAAAGATCGAATGCTATCTATTTCATCACCAAAAAATTCAATCCGATAAGGTTCATCATTGGAAAAAGAAAAAACATCTACAATTCCTCCTCGTACAGAGAAATCTCCCGGTTCTGTAACAAAATCTACGCGTTTAAATTTGTATTCAAACAGTAGTTCATTCACAAAGTCTAAAGATAAGTTTTCGCCAACAGTAACTTTAAGCGTGTTTTTATCTAGTTCTTTTTTAGTCACCACTTTTTCAAAAAGTGCCAAAGGATAGGTTACAATTACAGCAGGTTTTTTTCGAGAATTTATCCTATTTAAAACTTCAGAACGCAATAAAACGTTTGCATTGTCTGTTTCTTCAATTTGATAAGGTCTTCTGTATGAACCCGGGAAAAAAAGCACATTCTTATCACCTAAAAGTTGCTCTAAATCGTTTAAATAATAGGCCGCTTCTTCTTTATCATTAAAGATTAAAAGATACGGTTTATTTGCTTTTTTAAAAGTTTCTGAAATAACAAAAGACAACGAAGAGCCCACTAAATTCGATATTTGAAAATGGTTTTGTTCTTGTTGAAGCTGTGTAATTATCTGCGAAACATTTACAGATGTTTGATATTGATTTACAATTTGCTGTTTGTTCAACCTACTAAGTTTTATACAAATGTAAGCCGTATATTCATAAAAACCTGTTTTTATTTCCTTGGTTTCATAAAATATTAGATTATTTTACAAATACTATTTAGTTATTAAAGTGCAACATTAAATTAGAAGATAAGGCAAACTATGGTTCCGAAATTTAAAATATCTTGTATAATTATTTTTGTATGTCATTTTATTTCCTTGTACAGTCAAAATGCAAATAATAAATGTACTTTCACTCTAGATTTGGCATCTGAACTACATCTAATTAAAGGTGGTGGAGGTATTGCTAGTTCTCTTTTAAACTAATCATCAAGATCTTCTAAAGCGAAGTATGTGTTGTACAATATCAATTTTGTTGGCTCTTTTTCAACTGCGATTGGAGAAAATAAGAAATATACTACTTTTGACGGTTTAGTTCGTTACGATTTTGGGACTTCTCAAAATAGTTTTGTACCCTATGTTTTTAATGGGGGGGGAAGCCTTATTAACGCTTCCAGTGTAACACCAACTACTAACTTTGGTGTTGGTAATACCTATTGGTTTTCTGATAAATATGGATTCAGTTCTCAGATAATGTATAAAGATTCTCAAGTTAAGTTTGCCAGTCAAAAATCTCATTTTATGACCTCTGTTGGCTTTGTATATAGTTTTGGATAGGGCTATGCAACCGAGAGTTTGGGAAAATTAATTTACTTGTTGATATTTAAGTAAAGTATTAATCATCTTTTTACTATTTAAAAAACCAATTAATTGCAAACTTATTTCAAGTTTTGTGTTTAAAATTGTGGTGGTTGGGTAGCTAATTCTTTTTTCTATCGTTGCCAACTCGCTTGCTAATTCATGAATCCCCGTATTTGCTCCAGAGGGCTTATAGTTAAATGTTCTTCCAAAAAAAGTAATGTCTCGTTTTTCCTCTCCATTTAACATTATAAAATAAAATTTTTCATTTAAAAGCTGAATTACTTTTTTATTCTTAAAAGTAGTTTTTTTCATTCCATGACAAATTTTACACCAATCTGTATAGAGGAAAACAAGTATAGGTTTTGGTTTTTGTTGGAGTAACTTCTCAGCTTCTTCAAAAGTAAAAATATTTAAAACCTCTTTTCCATCACTTTCTTGAGCATTGAAGGTAAAACACTCAAAGAATATAAAAAGAAAAACAAGTTTTTTTGTAAAATACATAATTCGCAATGCAATATATTAAAAAAGTGTATACCGAACTCCAGCAAAAGCCCTAATTCCTTGGTTAGATGCATACACATAACTGGGATCAAAAGCTCTTTCTGGATTCAATTCTGTGTTTACGCCAACATCAAAAGGATTATCTGCGCTATTAATACTATTCGCTGCAGGTGTAAAGTTTAATAGGTTTTTAACTCCGCCATAAATTTCCCAACGGTTGCTAAACTTTTTGCGCAATTGAATATTTTGAATGCTAAACCAAGGAGAATACTCATCTCTCGGGTCATTTTCACCTAAGAGAGGTAAACGCATTGGTCCATATAGACTCCCTGTATAATCTATGGTAAAATCGTTGTTAAATTTATAAGAAATAGACCAAACACCGCTAAAACTTTCGGTTAGTAATTGTGTTCTCTTTACGTTATTTTCTGTGACAGAAACTTCCATTAATGTTGCCCCGGTGTTGATAGCTAATCCGTTTGTGAATAAAAAATCTGCATTCAAGGAAATTCCTTTTGAAACTGAAGATCCTTCTAAATTAGCATAGATAATTTTATTAGGATCCGTTTCGTAGTCAGGTAAAATCCTGTTATTGAAGTAGGTATAAAAAGCACTCGCATCTAAAGTGATAAAAGAATTTTCTGTATTTATTTTCTTTATATAATTAACGTTTGCATTCCAAGAAGTTTCAGGATTTAATGCTCCATCAAACGATACTGTTCTTGCACCAGTTAAAGCGGAGTGATCTTCTGTAAAAACATTTGCAACTCTAAATCCGTTACCAACACTTAGTCTTACAATATTAGATTTATTTCTAGAATTCCATTTATAATTTAGTCTTGGCGAAAAGATATTTCCATGCACACTATTGTGGTCCCATCGAACGCCTAAAAGTAATTTTTTTCGAGCACTTAAACTTATTTCGTCTTGTGCAAAAACTCCTGGTAAATGAATTATTGATGGATTATTTTTAAAACCATTTTCATTTAAAGTTGCAAATGTATTGTCATCATAAAAAGTATACCGATACGCTGCACCTAATAATAAATCATGTTTTAGGCCCAGTTTTTTATTGTATACCAACTGACCAAAACCAATTAACTGCGTCGCATCATAAGAAGTTTCCCCATAATAAGAATCTTGATAATGTCCGTTTGCACTAAATTGAAAATTTACATTTTCTGTAGTTGGCAATTCGTAGGTTCCAAAAGTTTCCCATCTATTTGTGTAGATACTTTCTCCATAAATTTCACTTCCTCCTCTAAATTCTTTTTCCCAATCCATTTCGCCTCCCCAACGATCTTCATAGACATAACGACCAGCAATGGTAAAAGCCTTATTGCTTTTTCTTTCAATATTAATTTTATTAAATATTGAGATTCTATTTTGCAAAGTCATATCGGTAAAATTGTCATTATTGTTGTCAATTCTATTTTGATAATTGAAATAATTTACACCTAATAGACCTTGTACTTTTTCTAATGCATTGTAACGTAAACCAACATCTACATTCACTTCTCCCCAAGAACTGGCAAAGGTGTCTGTTGACAAAAGTGGTGCATTTGTTGGTTTTTTAGTAATAACATTTATAATACCTCCAACTGCTTCCGAACCGTATAAAGTAGAAGCCGGTCCCTTCACAATTTCAACTCTTTCTATCAATGCTTGCGGAATTCCCGTTAATCCATAAACCGTAGAAAGTCCACTTACAATTGGCATTCCATCAATTAAAACAAAGGTGTAAGACCCTTCTAAACCATTAATATGAATGTCTCCTGTATTACAAACACTACAATTTAATTGCGGACGAACCCCGTTTACATTTTGTAAAGATTCGAAGATAGAAGGCGTAGGGTTTTTTCTAAAAAAGGTTTCGCTGTAAACTTCTACAGGAACAGGACTGTTAGTTTTTGATACCGGTCTTAACGTTCCAGAAATAACAATTTCATCCAAAGAATTGTCCTCTAATAAAGTAATATTTCTTGTGATTTTTTCATCACTTATAATATGAATTTTGACGAATTTTGTTTTGTATCCAATACTACTAATTATTAGTGTGTAACTGTCTTTTGGTACGTTGTTTAACTCATAAAAACCGTTATCATTTGAAGAAGTACCAATTTTGGTTTTCTTTAAATACACATTTGCATATGGTATTTCGTCACCATTTTCTGTGGTTATTTTTCCTCTAATGATCTGTCCTACCATAAAGGTTGAAATAAATAAAAAACAGATAAATACTATATATTTCATTTTAATATATTTAATTTTTGACAAATATAAATATTTTTTTAGTTAAGCCTAAAAATATATTCGAATAAAAATAAAAAGTATATCTTTGTAACACTAAATATTTAAGAATGTTTACACTTTCTGAAGAAAATTATTTGAAAGCAATTTACCATTTGGAATCAGATTCTAAAAAAGGAATTAGTACGAATGCTATTGCTAAAAGTTTAGAAACAAAAGCTTCTTCTGTGACAGATATGGTTAAAAAATTATCTGAAAAACAGGTTGTTCTTTATATAAAATATCAAGGAGTAACTTTAACAGAATTCGGAAAAAAAACTGCTGCTAATATTGTGAGAAAACACAGATTGTGGGAAGTTTTTTTAGTAGAAAAGTTAAATTTTTCTTGGGATGAAGTGCATGATGTTGCAGAACAATTAGAACACATAAAATCGCCGAAATTAATTAATCAATTGGATGCGCTTTTGGGGTTCCCAACACATGATCCTCATGGAGATCCAATTCCGGATAAAGATGGGAATGTAAATACAGTTGATAAAATTCTTTTATCAACCTTTAATAAAGATGAAAGTGGGGTTTGTGTTGGAGTGAATGATTCTTCATCAGAATTTTTACGGTTTTTAGATAAGAAGAAAATCACGTTAGGAAAAAAAATAACCGTGCTAGAAAAAGAAGATTTTGATGACTCTTTATCTATAGAAATTGATGGGGAAAAATTATCAATTTCAAAGAAAATAGCCAGTAATCTATACATAAAGAAGTAGAAAAATATGAAACAATATATAATTTTAGTGTTTTTAATAACTATTTTTTCTTGTAAAAAAGAGGTTAAAGAGAACGGGAAATTACAGGTAGTTACTACAACAACAATGCTTACCGATTTGGTAAAAAATATTGGTGGCGATAAAATAGATATACAAGGATTGATGGGTGCAGGTGTAGATCCGCATTTATACAAAGCAAGTGAAGGTGATGTAAGTACGTTATTTAATGCAGATGTAATTGTATATAACGGATTGCATTTAGAGGGAAAGTTAGAGGATGTGTTTGAGAAAATGCGTCACCAAAATAAAAAAACGATTGCAGTTTCTGACGCTATTGATAAGGCTACACTGATTGGTTCAGAGTATTTTGCGTCTAATTACGATCCACATATTTGGTTTAGTATTACCAATTGGGAAATTATTACACAATATATTGTAGATAAGTTATGTGAGCTAGATGCGAAAAATACAGCAACCTATAAAACAAACGGAGCAAACTATTTAAAAATATTGGCGTCTTTAAAAACAACAATAACCGAACAAGTAAACTCTTTACCAGTAGAAAAGAGAATTTTAGTAACAGCGCATGATGCTTTTAATTATTTCGGAAAAGAATTTCAATTTAATGTAGTTGGTTTACAAGGCTTATCTACAGCAACAGAGGCAGGTGTTCAGGATGTTCGAAGATTAGCGAGTTTTATTGAAGAAAAAAATGTGAAGGCAATTTTTGTAGAAAGTTCAGTGCCAAAAAGAACGGTGGAAGCTTTGCAAGAAGCCGTGAGAGCAAAAGGTAAAGAAGTAGTAATTGGAGGAACGCTATATTCTGATGCTTTAGGAAGTGCAGGAACAGCTGAGGCTACCTATATTGGAATGTACAAGCATAACGTAGAAATTATTATTAGCGCTTTAAAATAGAACGAATGGAACCACAAAAAATAGCGATTGCTGTAGATGATTTAACGGTTGCATATAATTACAAACCTGTTTTATGGGACATAGATTTAGCCATTCCTGAAGGTGTTCTAATGGCAATTGTGGGTCCCAACGGTGCAGGAAAATCAACCTTGATAAAATCTATTTTAGGAATTATCGACCCAATTGCAGGAAGTGTTTCTATTTATGGAAAACCATATGATAAACAACGAAAATTAGTAGGGTATGTTCCACAAAAAGGGAGTGTAGATTGGGATTTTCCAACTACCGCCTTAGATGTTGTAATGATGGGGACTTACGGAAGTTTAGGTTGGATTAAAAGACCTGGCAGAAAAGAACGAAAAATAGCATTAGAGTCTTTAGAAAAAGTAGGGATGCTTTCTTTTAAAGACCGACAAATAAATCAGTTATCAGGTGGGCAACAGCAACGTGTTTTTTTAGCAAGAGCTTTGGCACAAGATGCTGAGATCTATTTTATGGATGAGCCTTTTCAAGGGGTAGATGCAACCACAGAAATCACGATTATCAACATTTTAAAAGAATTAAGAAAAGCAGGAAAAACAGTGGTTGTTGTGCATCACGATTTACAAACCGTGCCAGAATATTTTGATTGGGTTACGTTTTTAAATGTAAAAAAAATAGCAACAGGTCCAGTAAAAGAAATTTTTAATGACGATAATTTGACGAAGACCTATGGAATAAATTATAAGGTTAGTGTGCAAAAATAGTTTTCAAAATAGAAACAAGAAATAAATTTCAGAGTTTATAAATTATAATTTTAACAATTAAAACTTAAACGATCGACTTTTCAGAATACATAAAGCTAGTTTTTACAGATTATACCTTACGGACAATCACTTTGGGGACGGCAATATTGGGTTCAATTTGTGGTATGTTAGGTAGTTTTGCGGTATTAAGAAAACAAAGTTTGTTAGGAGATGCTATTTCACACGCAGCTTTACCTGGAATAGCAATCGCTTTTTTAATTACCGGTACCAAAGAAACTAATGTCCTATTAATAGGTGCTTTGGTGAGTGGTTTATTAGGTGCGTTTTGGATTCGGGGTATTACCAAAAGAACACATTTAAAATCAGATACGGCATTGGGTTTAATTTTATCTATTTTCTTCGGATTTGGGATGTTATTACTAACCTATATTCAAAAATTGCCGAATGCAAACCAATCGGGCTTGGATAAATTCTTATTTGGACAGGCAGCAACTTTGTTGGCAAGAGATGTCTGGTTTATGGCATCTGTAACGTTTATCTGTTTAGTAGTTTTGCTATTGTTTTGGAAAGAGTTTAAAATTTTATTATTTGATGCTGATTATGCGAAGACTTTGGGTTTTAATATTCAACTAATAGATATTTTAATAACCTCATTTATTGTAATTGCAATTGTTTTAGGTTTGCAAACTGTGGGCGTTGTATTAATGAGCGCAATGCTATTAGCACCAGCTGCAGCTGCAAGACAATGGACAAATAGTTTAGGGGTTATGGTAATTTTAGCAGCGTTTTTTGGAGCTAGTTCTGGGGTTATAGGTACTGCAATTAGTGCAAGTCAGAATAATTTGTCAACGGGACCTGTAATTGTTTTGGTTGCAGCTGTTTTTGTGGGATTCTCTTTTATTTTTTCTCCGTCAAGAGGCTTATTATTTAGGCAAATCAGATTTATTCAGAATAGAAAAGATTTAGAATTGCATAAAACGTTGGCGTTTATGTTTGAAATTGCAAAAGGTCATGAGAATATTTCACATCCGCATGCTGTAAAAATATTAAATAATTTTCATGGTTATACTAGAAAATCACTGGGTAAATTAGTACAAAAAGAATATATAAATGTAGCGGGTTCTATGTGGTCTATGACGCCAAAAGGATATTATTTTGCAGCAAATTTATACAATCAACAAGGAAACGAAAATGAGTAGTGCTCAAATAGAAATACAATTAATTGCGAGTATCGTGGCTATTGCCTGCGCAATTCCGGGTACGTTTTTAGTGTTGCGAAAAATGGCATTAATTAGTGATGCAATCAGTCATTCGATATTACCAGGTTTGGTGTTGGGTTTCTTTATTACACACGATTTAAATTCTCCGTTATTAATTGTTATGGCGGCACTATCAGGGGTTGTTACAGTTGTTTTGGTGGAGTTTATTCAGAAAACAAAATTGGTGAAAGAAGATACTGCAATCGGTTTGGTTTTTCCAGTACTCTTTAGTATTGGTGTTATTATGATTGCAAAAAATGCCAATGACGTACATTTAGACACAGATGCCATTTTATTAGGAGAATTAGCATTTGCTCCTTTTGATCGTTTTTTAGTTGATGGATCTGATTTAGGGCCAAAATCGTTATGGATTATAGGAACTATTTTATTAATTACTATCGGTTTATTATTTGCTTTTTTTAAAGAATTAAAAATCAGCACTTTTGACGCTGGTTTAGCAACTGCTTTAGGTTTTTCGCCAATCATGATTCATTACGGATTAATGAGTGTTGCCTCTATCACTATTGTTGGTTCTTTTGATGCAGTCGGAGCAATTTTAGTTGTTGCCTTGATGATTGCTCCAGCAGCAACCGCCTATTTATTAACCGATAATTTGAAGCGAATGTTAGGTTTATCGGTCATATTTGGTGTTTTTTCAGCGATTGCTGGCTATTGGTTAGCACATTGGTTAGATGCTTCTATTTCTGGATCGATGACTACAATTTTAGGAATTGTATTCTTAATTGTGTATTTATTTGCTCCAAAAAGAGGTTTAATTTCCGTGTTATACAGAAACAAACAACAGCAAATAGAGGTCTCATTATTAACTTTTTTATTACACTTAAACAATCATCAAGAAATAAGTGAACGTCACATAAATCATTTGAACGAACATATTAATTGGCGACGTGTAAAATCAAAATCGGTGTTAGATTTAGCTTTAAAAAATAATATGATCACCATTGAGAAAAGTATTATTTCTTTAACAGATAAGGGAAAAAACTTTACCGACAGAGCAATAGATTATATTATTACCAATGACCATTCTAAAATAGAATCGATAAAAGATGATTTCTTTTTATTTAGAGGATAATAATCGCTATATTTTGTATTTTGCAGTAAAAATA
>JBNMOF010000061.1:0-10603 GCA_051277175.1 Polaribacter sp. | reverse complement strand
TTAATAATCGTTTTAAAGTTCACGTCAGAACCATCAAAGTTGTCGCTAAGTTGGTGAGACACTTTCCGAATTTCTTTTTCTATATTTTGTAATTCATTTAAAAATAGCTGGTATTTCTTGTTGTTTTCCTCTTCAGTATTTACCTTTATAAAGCCTAAACCAATTCTTGTGCCAAACAGGCGTCCCAATATGCCGTCATGTAATTCTTCTGAAATCCGATTTCGTTCTTTTATTTTTTCTTCTTCTAGTTTAGATTGTTGATTTAAGGTCAAGAGATACACTTGCTCATTAGATTGTTGTTGCGCTGTTTCTAATAAAAGATTTTCGTTTTTAATTTTTTGGACTCTTAAGAAATAGAAGAGGATAAGAATTAAGAAAAGACTAACAGCAACCAATGTGATCCATAATTTTTGTTGTGACAAGCGTTCTGTTTCTTCTATGTATTCATCTGTATCATAAGAAATTCTAGCAAACTTATTTTGGTAACTGCGTTGCAAGGTTTGTATGCTATCGGAATAAGATATATAGGTTTCAAGGTAGTATTTTGAGTTTTTACTATCTATGGAAGATAGCATTTTAAGCGTAGTCAAATAGTTATCACTATTTTTTACTTCTTTAGCAATTTGACTTGCATCTAAAGCATATTTTTTTGCAGGAATTATATCTTTTTTGTAGCTGTAATATTTTGATAAATGAATTTTACTTATTATTATTCCTTCCTTGTCTTTTAAACGATTTCTTGTTAATAAAGAGGTGAAAAGAGCTTCTTTTACACCTAAAGTATCTTTGTTAAGTAATTTTGCATATGCAATATTATCGATTACTCTTGCATATTCACTGGGGTTCTCTTTTTCTAAATTTGGGCTTAAATCTTTTTTTAAAAATAATATAGCTTTGCTATAATCTCCTTTTTCTAAATAAACCAAGCCAATATTATTATTGAGGCTTAATTTGTTTTTATTTTTAGACATGGTAGAATATTCTAAAGCTTTGTCATAGTAAAACAGTGCTTTTTTGTTGAATTTTAAGCCATACTGAATCCCACCTAAGGCCGTATAACAATCGACTAAATCGTTATATTTTTTATATTTTTTAAAAATTTTAATAGCTTGAATGATAGCGAGTTCACTACCTATATAATCTGAAAAACGGTTTTTTATATAGGATTTTCCAACCAACATTTTTCCAACATAATATTGATATTCTTTAAAGTATTTTTCGGCTTCATTAAAATGAAAATATGAATTTTCGTAGTCTTTTATCCTGTTGTAAAATGTGGCATAATTCCAATGAGCATCTCCTAAAGAAAAAGAATCTTTTATTTTTAATGCCAATTGGAGTACCTTTTTGTTTCTTTTTTTAAATGCAGAAGTATCATTAACCTTAAACGTTTGATATGCGATGTCACTGAGTTTTTTAAGACTTGTAGAATCGATATTATTAGATAAAAGATAATTATAGCTTTTATTTAAATATTGTTTTCGTATTGAGAGGAGGTTTTTGGAGTTTTTCGCTTTTTGTATCCATATTATAAGACTGTCTTTTTTTAAAGGCTCTATACTTTGTTTTTCTTTTTTTGGAGAATTGCAAGCGTGTATTAGAACTATAAAAAAAGCGTAAAATAAATACTTTATGCGATGTTTTTTTTTCAAAAGAGTTTTAAACCAAATATAAAAAAAAAGCCTTCAACTAGTGGTCAAAGGCTTTTTTTAATTAATCTTTCGTTCCGTCAGGTAAACTCACTTCACCTCCAGTAGCGTCATTGGTATCTGTGATTAGTAAACTCTGTGTATTGTCGTCATCTTCTAAGTCGTTGCACGAAGTAAAAGAAATTGAAAAAAGGGCTAAAAATAATAATGTTTTTAATAATTTCATAATAATAATTTTTAAGATTAGACAGTGGGGTTTATAAGCTGTTGATACAGCTTATGTAAAATTGTGCACAATGAAAAGCGTATTTTTTTAACGCTTCGAATATTCAAGTATAAAACTACAGCGAAAACAGAGAAGAAATGCAGAGATGCGTCTTCATTTAGTAAAAGGAGCATATCTGTGAGTGAAAAGCTTGTTTTGTGTGGTGAAAGCTAATTTAAGGCAACCACGTTTTTGTAATATAAATCGTTTATAAAGTTTACATTGTCAAGAAATGTTTTTGTGAATGGCAGTTTATAGGCACTATTATTTAATGTGCAGATAGATTTCCCGTAATGAATGCGTGAAATGCAATTACTGTTGATAATGTAGCTTTTATGAATTCTTAAAAAGTTATTTGGCAGCGAGTTTTCAAAGGTTTTTAGTGTTTTATAGGCTCCTATAATAGTTCCGTCTGACATATAAAAATCGGTTGTATTGTTATCTGCTTTCAGAAAAAGGATATCATCAACGCACAAGTACCTATAATCTTTATTAGATTTTAGGCAAATTGTTTTAAGTATTTCTACGGGATTTTGTTTTTGAAACTTTAAAAGTGATTTTCTAATACTTAGTTCAGATAAAGGTTTGAGAAGGAAATCACAAAAATTGTATGTATATGCTTCGTACGCATTTTCTTTTCTGGAAGACAGAGCAATAAACTTTAGCTTAGATTTATAAGAGGTCTGTATTTCGAATAAAAAATTAGAGATGTTAATTTTAGTAGAATCAATATTATAAAAGATAAGATCAAAATTACTTTTTAAGATTAGGTTTAATGCTATCTCTTGATTTTCAGATACGTATGTAAAACTCATGCCCGTAAATTCATCCTTAAAAGATTTTATTTTTTCAATTACTTTTGTGCTGTTTTCAATAATTAAACAATTTATCATTTTAATTTTTATCGAAAGTTAATTGATATTCATAGGATTTAGGTAAGGAAATAAGTTACCAATCATAAGGGATACCAATAAAACGTTGTGATTTAGACAAAAATTTTTAAAAAAAAGTCGTAAAGCTTCAGGTTAAAAAAATTGAACACTTAATTATTGGAAGAGTAAGGGGAATCCTTACTCTTTTTACTTTATGATAAGCTTGTTTTGTTCCTTCCTATTTTGGTGCTATCGAATGTGCTATTTTTAATAAAAAAATTGTAAAGAAGTTCAAAACTTCCTTCAATAGAAGAACCAAAGAAAAATTGCTTAGTAGATTTTAAGAATAAGAAACATTGATATAAGGTCACGCTGATATATAAAATTTTGTATATCAGATAGGATGTTCGATGATTGCTAATAGTTTAAATACTAAATATAAAATCTGTTAAATCTTTTAATTTGGTTTTTAAGAACGAATAATTTTAAAAAAAACACAACGTTTTAGTACATTGTAAATCCGAAAGTATTTCACTTTCTGCCGCCCTACTTGCCATTTACTGAAACCGTTTTGTTTGCATTAGTTAACCCTAATAAAGCAATAAAAATGGCCAATCAAAACAATTTAAATCAAAAAATTTTTAATTTAGAGGGAACTGTTAATTCCCTTAGAGTAAAAGAAATAAAGAGATTAAAGCAAGTCTCCAAAAAAAATAAAACAATTATTCGAGACTTATCGGATAGAGAAATTGATGTCTTGAAGTTAATATGTGAAGAGCATACCAATCAAGTAATTGGAGACAAACTATTCATAAGTAAACGAACGGTTGAAGGCCACCGTCAGAGAATTTTGGAAAAAATTGGCGCAAAAAATACCGTGGGGTTAGTAGTGTATGCGATCGTAAATAAGATCTACACCTTTTTTCCAAGCTTACATTCCATATAAATAGAGAAAAACACGGAAAACGGGAAGAAATATGTTGTATGTATGTTGTGAGCATTCCTTTTTGAGGTGCTAACGTTCTTTACGAATCAGTAAAAAAGTATCATTTTCTAAAGTCAAATAGCCTTCATTATATACATAAAAGTAGGTATTTCCTGTTTTGGTTTTATAGATAGAGGTAAAGAACTGAAAGTCGAAACCGTTGTCATATAATTTAGTTCTTGTTACTTTTGTTTTACCCGAACCGTTTAATTCAGATAAAATTTTATAATTTTTTCGAAGCCGATTATTAATATTTCTAATTAGGTTTTTACTGTCTTTATTTACTTGATTATTATAAGCATTTCTGCAATAATCTGAACAGAATTTCTTATCTACTCTACCTTTTACAGCTTCTTTACACGCTAAACATTCTCTTATTTCCATTCTATAAATATACATTAAATTATCCGTTTACAAACGACTACAAGTAATTACAACCGAAAGTAATTGTTTTGTAACCGAATAAAACTTAAAAGGTGTCGCAACTTTGCAGTGTCAAACAAATTGACAAAAACAAATTATAAACTTACACTTAAAATAAAAGTGTTTAAAAACTTATCTTATGAATACGTTAAGAAACAAAGTACAGTTAATTGGTAGATTAGGTCAAGAACCAGAGATAGTAACCTTTAAAGATGGTAACAAAATGGCAAAATTTTCTATGGCAACAGATGATAGTTACAAGGATAAAGAAGGTAACAAGGTGGAACGTGCTTATTGGCACAATATTGTGATCACTGGAGGTCTCGTTAAAGTAGTAGAGGACTATGTAAATAAGGGAAAAGAAATTGCTGTAGAAGGCAAGTTAACCAATAGGTCTTATGACACTAAAGAAGGTGAAAAAAGATATATCACAGAGATATTGGTAAGTGAATTGTTGCTTTTAGGAACTAAATAAATAGGAACATTTTGTTTTGAAAAAGAATAAAATCCACTCAGTTGAGTGGATTTTATTTTATCTTGGCATAGCATTTGAATGAATAATGGCAACATCAGAAAATTAAAACTATGAAAACCTTATCAATTTTAGCAATTCTATTGAGTTTTGCACAATGTGGAAGCAACACGTTGGTTCAAAATCCCTCATTTAAAGTAGAAAAAGCATTTTATAATAATTGGGTTGGTGGGCAACCAGGAGTCAGTGGAACCAAGTTAGAAATTCATCTAAAAAATGCTTCAGAAGTTATTTTTGATTCTTTGTATTTTAAAAATAAAAGAACCAAAGTAGAGGTGCTTCAAAAAGAAGAAATAACACAAATAATTGGTCACTATTCAACTTCAAAAAGAATAAACAACGATTTAATTTTAGCTATAGATCCAACAAAAGAGTTACAAAATGTTGCTCCAATTGTTAAGAATATCCCTTTTGAGCTAGAAGAAAGTGAAGCGATACTTAGCTATAAAAAAGGAAAAAAAACATTATTTTTTAAAATTATAAAAATAAAAAAAATAGAAGGGACTCTTTTTCCTTTAGTCAATAAAGAATAGATAATTACTTCATTATCAACATGTAAGAGTCGCTATTTTTAGTGGTTTTATTTTTGGCACGTAATTTGGATATTATGAAGTTGTAATTATAAAACTACAGCTTATGAAATCTTTAAAATTACTTTTTATACTTAGTATCACGGTAGTGTTATTTAGTTCGTGTAACACAGGGCATGAAGACAATTTTATAGGCAACGAAATCTCCTTAGAAGATGTTGTTTCTGGGTATGATTTGTGGTATGTAGATTACCATAAAACAATTGGTAATCGAGACATTCCTTATGTATCTCAAGCATTTACAGTATCATTTCTAAACGGAATATTATATGCAAATAATAATATTGCAGATATTGGTTTTACAGGAAATGGTTTAGGAATAGATGTTGGAACTTATGACACTTTTTCGGGAGTTTTAAAGACAAGACACGATTTAGATGGTAGCAATGACTTTGAAGTTACAGTTACATCACCAAACGAAATTAGACTTTATAATTACAGGCAAAATATTACTTATTTTTTAATAGGATATCAAACAAGCACCTTCGATTATGATAAGTTATTTTACGAAAATATAGAATATTTTTTACAGGAATATATTGCTTGGGAAAAAATAAATACAGTCGGTGGAGCTCCTAATGCATTTGATGCAAAGAACTATTTACAGTTCACACCAGAAAATATAACAACATTTTACAGTTCTCAAGATAACTTTGGCACGCAAATTGATACTTTAGGATGGAGTTATGTTGGTGGTTATGAGGTATTTGATGTATTTGGTTTTGAGAATCTAAAAATACTAACCCTTAATTATGACGATGGAGCTCTTGAAGAATTTGAATTAAGTATCATAAATGACGGAACCATTCGGCTTTACAACTTAAACTCAGAAACAACATACGATTTTGAAGGAAGAGGATTTATACAATATTTAAAAGGAGAGAAAACAAATAAAAGTGCGAAGGCCAGTGTAAGGAATGAAAATAGAAAACGTACTAAAATAGAAAGAAAGAAAAAGTATAAAGGAAATTTAAAATAAAGTTTGGTTAGTTGATTTTAGTTGATTGTATCATAGTAATCAATTAGAAGATAAACCGTCCTGAGGAGGACGGTTTTTTCTTTGTTAATAATTGATGAGAAAGTATCTTTTTAAAAGCTATAAGTAAGTAGTAGTTTTCATAAATTTAAATGTTTCTTTTATTCTTGTGAAAAGAGAAACCGAGTAAAGATAAAATTCATAAAATGAAACCAACAGCATTTATAACAGGCGCAACTTCTGGAATAGGAAAAGCCACGGCAGAAATTTTTGCAAAAAATAACATTCGTTTAATTCTCTGCGGAAGACGAGCAGATCGCTTAGAAAGCATTCAACAAGAATTAAGCAAATTTACAGAGGTGACTACATTGCAATTTGATGTTTCTAAGAGAAGTGAAGTAGAAATGGCAATCAAATCACTTCCAGAAAACTTTAAAATCATCGACATTTTAATCAACAATGCAGGAAATGCACACGGACTGTCTAGCATACAAGATGGAGATATTGATGATTGGGATGCAATGCTCGATATCAACGTAAAAGGACTGTTATATGTTTCTAAAGCAATCTTTCCAAAAATGATTGCTAGAAATAGTGGTTTTATTCTAAATATTGGCTCTATAGCAGGGAAAGAAGTATATCCCAATGGTAATGTATATTGTGCTTCAAAACATGCAGTAAACGCCTTAAATAAAGCAATGCGAATCGATTTAAATAAACACAATATTCGTGTTTCTGCAATTCATCCAGGCGCCGTAGAAACCGAGTTTTCAGAAGTGCGTTTTAAAGGGGATACAGAGAAAGCAGATGCTGTTTATAAAGGGTATAAACCCTTACAAGCGGAAGATATTGCAGAAATTATTTATTTTGTAGTGACAAGACCTTACCATGTAAATATTGAAGATTTAATAGTATACCCGACGGCACAAGCTAGTGCAACGATTATGAATAAAAATTAAGATGAAACAAGAAATAGAAATGAAGTGGTCTTTCTAAATCTAATCAATGTCTCAAGAAATTTTGGTGCTAAAAGATACACTCATCCTATTTTTTTTAGAGAATAAGAGGAGTGTTCTTAAAAGCCAAATAAATTCTTTAATGTGCTGTTTTTAGCACATTATTAGTCATTGATGTAAACGGGAGCCGCTGATTTTTCTATAAGGGTTCCAATAGGTTCTGCAAAAAGACCTTTACTCTTAAGAATCGCAGCAACTTTTTGAGATGCCTCTTTTTTAACGGCAATTAACAGGCCTCCACTCGTTTGTGGATCACATAAAATATGACGTCTTTTTTCATCTTCAAGAGTCACTTTGTGTCCATAACTCTCCCAATTTCTTAAAGTTCCTCCTGGGACGCATTTTTGATCGAGATAGGTGTGAATTTCTTCAAAGATTGGCACTTTACTATAATTAATTTCAGCAGAGACATTACTTCCCTCACACACTTCAAGTAAATGACCTAATAAACCAAATCCAGTTACATCCGTTAAAGCTGTTATTTCATCAATTTCTGCAAGTTCTATTCCAGCGTCATTAAGAACGATCATGGAATTTGCGGCAATATCTTCGTGTGCTGCTTCTAAAATACCTTTTTTTTGTGCGGTAGCTAAAATTCCAATACCCAAAGGTTTGGTTAGATATAAAACACTTCCTGCTACTGCTTGGTCATTACGTTTTAAATTAGAAATTTTAACAGATCCAGTTACAGCTAATCCAAAAATAGGCTCTGGATTATCAATACTGTGACCACCTGCAAGTATTATTCCAGCATCGGAACACGCTTTTCTGCCACCTTCCATCACTTGAGCAGCAATCTCTGGAGCTATTTTGTCAATTGGCCATCCTAAAATTGCAATTGCCATCAAAGGCTTTCCGCCCATAGCATACACGTCGCTTATTGCGTTTGTTGCTGCGATTTGTCCAAAAGTAAAAGGATCGTCTACGATGGGTAAGAAAAAATCTGTAGTACTAATAATACCAATTCCATTTCCCATGTCATAAACGGCTGCATCGTCTCTAGTATCGTTTCCGACGAGTAGGCGGGTATCCTCAATCTTTGGGGAGGTAGATGCTAATATAGTAGTAAGTACTTTTGGTGATATTTTGCAACCACAGCCTGCACCGTGACTATAGCTAGTTAATTTAATAATTTTATCCATTTTTTTCTTTATTGATGTTTTAAAAAGGTGGCTGTTTTTTCAGGGTTTACAGTAGGAATCTCGAAACTTAATATCGTAGATTCGGCTCTTTTTTTCAGGCCTTTTAAATAGTATTTGTCATAATAGAATAGCGTAAGCGTAACAACTTTGTGATAATTTTTATCTTCGAGCGCTTCCAAAGCTAATTTGGCTTTATCGTTTCCTAGTCTCTTCGCGATTTTACCAATTGCTTCTCCTAATTTTTGCTGGTTTAAATTTGCATAGGTATGCACAAGATGTTGCACCCTTTCTTTAAAAGGAACCTCTAAAAAATAGACGGGCATTGTTCCCATTTTTAAATAAAAAGCATTCGGAATGGATACTTTTCCAATGGACTTACTTTCGTCTTCTACCCATATGGGTTGGGTGGTATTTAAGTTTTGTATTTCTGAAAATAACTTGTTTTCAAACTGTTCTGTAGTTGGTTGTTCTGGAAGATCGATGCCTCCAAAAGCAGACCCTCTATGGTTCGCTAATCCCTCTAAGTCTATAACTTGTGCTCCTTTTCTTTTTAAAGCATGTAATATTTCTGTTTTACCAGTGCCGGTGTATCCACCTAAAACTTTAAGATGTAGGGGTTTTTCAAAAGAATCTAGTACATAGTTTCTAAAAGCCTTGTACCCCTTTTCAATAACATAGACCTTTTTAAAACCGTTCTCAACAAGATGATCGGCAAACGCATTACTCCTCATACCTCCTCGCCAACAGTGTATTACAGCCTCTTTATTGGGAGCAACGGAGATTGCGCGATGGATAAAGTTATTTAGTTTTGGGATTACAAATTCGTAGCCAATTGCAATGGCTTTTTCTTTTGATTCTTTCTTATAGGCCGTACCAACGATTGCGCGCTCTTCGTCTGAAAAGAGTTCAATATTATGAGCTTTGGGTAGGTTCCCTTTCGCAAATTCACCAGGCGACCGCACATCAATAATAGGCAGGTGTTTTAAATTTTTAAAGTAAAAGTCAATAGTTATAATTTGTTTCATTGTGATACGTCTAATATTAAAAGGGACGATTCTGGATAAGGGTCACTAACAAGCAGATAAACGGATTTGAAAAGGCACTTGTATTTGTTTGGTGCCCGCCGTTGTAGTGATGATTTGGACCTTAATACCACTTTCAAAATCGAAAGCACATTGCGTTGTCAGGTCTTTGTATTACATCTGGGTCTTTTTTGTAAATAGTAAAAAAAAGCGTATGCCCAGCAATGGTTTAATGTTTCCTTTTAGCAGTTAAACAAAGTTAACTGTTTTGAGAAAGATAAGTGGGTATTCTTTGTTTTATATTTCTTAAAAATCTCAGGCTAAATTTAGTATTAAATAAAAAAAAATCCAATTGCAATAGCGGTCAATTTGAAAGATACTTTTATTTTTTTCAAAAATTAGTCTTTTATTGGCCCGTTGTTTTGGCATTATTGGGATTAGGTCCTGAAAAAAAAGAGGATTGAGGGTATTCAAAAATGATTGGTTAAAATATTTTTTTTTGTAACTTTCGTTCATCAACAAAAATTATATGGGTGTCAAATAATACTTTGAATATTAGCAAAAAATAAGTTAACGTTTTTTAATTCGCTTAGGAGTTTTGGAAATAGTGCTCTTAGAAGTTTGTTTTAAAGGAGATATAGAACAAGTAGATCCCCTTTATAAAGTATATACCTTTGAAGATAGTGAGTGTTAAAGAGTTTCTTCATATGCAGTGACAAGGTCACACCTTGAAACTTATAAAGATTTAATAGTATATTTTAATGTAATACGTGCACCATGATTATGAATAAAAGGCAAGATGATAAATAAGCGTTTACTTATTAAGAATTTACTTTCTCACAATGACGAGAACAGTTTTTATGACAAAAAACAAAAACTATCCTTTGAGTCTAAGGACGGAAAAGCGAAGTTTTTAAAACATATTTGTGCACTTTCAAATTCGAACCCAATATGTAATTCTTTCATCGTAATTGGAATCGAAGATGAAGAAAACAAGATTTTTGGAGTTGACTTTTATGACGATAGCAAAATACAAAACTTAATAAACGCGTATTTAAAAAACCCACCAAAAATCACCTATGAAAATGTTTCTTTTCCGAGTTTGCCGCGTCATAAAGTAATTGGTTTGGT
>JBNMOF010000060.1:0-10789 GCA_051277175.1 Polaribacter sp. | reverse complement strand
ATACTCTTGAGGCCATTTTCTAATTCCGGGAATCTTAGCACCTTCTTTTGGCTGTGCACCGATTATTTTAATATTCTTATTCTGTTGCTTTAAGAAATCTGAAACTCCCATTACTGTTCCTGTAGTGCCCATTGCAGCAATAAAGTGTGTTACTTCTCCCGCTGTATCTCTCCAAATTTCTGGTCCCGTAGTTTTATAATGTGCTTTTGCATTATCGGGATTATCAAACTGATTCAATCTAAAGTACCCTTTTTCATACTTTAATTTTAACGCATAATCTCTCGAACCTTCAATACCCAATTCTTTTGATGTTAAAATTACTTTTGCGCCATAAGCACGCATTGTTTTCACTCTCTCTATGGTGGAATTTTCTGGCATTACTAGCACCATATTTACCCCTAAAACCTTTGACATCAAGGCTAACGCAATTCCTGTATTTCCACTGGTTGCCTCGACTAAAGTATCTCCTATCTTAATATTATTTCTTTTTAGCGCTTGAGAAATCATATTATAAGCAGCTCTATCTTTAACGCTTCCTCCAGGATTATTCCCTTCTAATTTTAATAATAACGTAACTCCTTCTTTTTTGAAGATGTGTTGCGCTTCCACCAAAGGTGTATTTCCTACGAAATCTATGATACTTTTTGTTTTCATATGCTTAATCTCTTTGAAATATTTTATTTTCTGATTGCACGGTAACCACAGAGTTTTCTAATGTAGACTCCATAATACAAACATTTGCTCCAATTATAGAATTCTCTCCAATAATAACATCGCCACCTAAAATAGTGGCGTTTGCATAAATAATAACATTGCTTTCTATTGTTGGATGTCTTTTTATGGAGGCCAAACTTTTCTTTACTTGGATTCCACCTAAAGTTACACCTTGAAAAATGGTAACATTATTTTTAATAATGGTTGTTTCTCCGATGACAATTCCTGTCGCATGATCTATAAAAAAAGAATTGCCAATTTGTGCTCCAGGGTGAATGTCTGTTCCTGTTACACCATGTGCAAATTCGCTCATCATTCTTGGTAAGATACCAATTTCTTGTTTTAATAATTGCGTACTTAAACGATATACAGCAATTGCGTAAAACCCTGGATATGCCAAATAAACTTCTCTTAAGCTTTTTGCTGCAGGGTCATTATTTAAAGCGGCCAGTGCATCTAAATCTAATTTTCCTCTTATTTCTATAAAAGATTTCTCAAAATCTAACCAGTAGCAATCTTTATTTTCAATAGACAATCGCCCTAAAATAGTTAAAAATTTATTTTTAGTAGCTTCCCCTTTTTCTTGTTGATATTTTTCATCAAACAAACAATTAATCAACTCTTTTGTAAAAATTGATACAGCATCTCTTAAACACATGCTGTAATTTTCAAATTTTATTTTTGCTGCTACTTTTTTCATTTTAAACCTATGATTCTGGAGCCAATATAACTTCTAGACCGTTAATTGCAGGTGTCATTTGTATTTGACAACCTAACCTACTATTCGCTTCAACATGAAAAGCTTCTGCTAACATGGCGTCTTCATCATCTGATATTTCTGGCAATTCATGATTCGATTTTACATAACATTGACAAGATGCACACATTGCCATACCGCCACAAATACCAATAGTTCCCTCTTCAGCTAATTCGTAAGAACGAACAACTTCCATCAAATTCATTGCCATATCTGTTGGTGCCACAACTTCATGTGTTACTCCATTTCTGTCTGTAATTTTTATATTAATATCTAAACTCATTGTATATTTTTATCATAGATCAAAAGTAAGAAATTTGATTGGTTAGACCGCATAGGTTATAAAAACCTGTAGCGTCTTTTCTCGCAATTCCTTCTGTCTATAAAGTAAGGTAAACCTAACATTTATTACGCTTAAAAGTTTTTTAAAACGCTGTAAAAAAATTACTCTATCGCCTTTACAACTGCTTTTGGTGCTTCTTTTCTCGTTCCGTCAAAACCATCTACACCTCCGACTGTTGTGTATTTCATAACATATTTTTTATTCGGGAAGATTCTTTTGTAGGCACTTTGACACATTAAAGTTGCCTCGTGAAAACCACAAAGAATTAATTTTAATTTCCCAGGATACGTGTTTACATCTCCAATAGCATATACTCCTGGTATGTTTGTTTGATAATCGAACGTATCTACCTTAATGGCATTCTTCTCAATACTCAATCCCCAATTACCTATTGGACCCAACTTAGGCGACAAACCAAACAATGGAATAAAATGATCTGCATCTACAATAAACGCATCCTCCCCTTTCTTTTCTACCGCAACTCCTGTAACCTTATCGGTTCCTAAAACTCCTCTCACCTCTGCAGGTGTAATTAATCTAATTTTCCCTAAGTTTTTTAATTCTTGGACTTTTTCTACAGAATCTAAAGCGCCTCTAAACTCATTTCTTCTATGAATTAAAGTTACTTCTGAAGCAATATGAGATAAAAAAATTGCCCAATCTAAGGCAGAATCTCCACCACCAGAAATTACTACTTTTTTATCTCGATACAACTCTGGTTCTTTAATAATATATTCTACACCTTTATCTTCAAAGTCTGCAATATTGGGTATCAAAGGTTTTCTTGGCTCAAAACTTCCTAGACCACCAGCAATAGCTACAATTTTTGCACGGTGTTTCGTTCCTTTATTAGTGGTTACAATAAACGTCTCGTCTTCTTGCTTCTCAATAGTTTCTGCTCTTTCACCTAAAGTAAAACCTGGTTCAAATTGCTTGCTTTGTTCTATTAGTTTTTGTGTTAAATCTCCTGCTAAAATTTCTGGATATGCCGGAATATCATAAATTGGTTTCTTCGGGTAAATCTCAGAACATTGGCCACCAGGCTGAGGTAAAGCATCAATTAAATGACATTTTAATTTTAATAAACCCGCTTCAAACACGGTGAATAATCCTGTGGGTCCTGCACCAATAATTAATATATCTGTTGTAATCATAATTTTATTTTTACTGCCTATTGTTTGCTATTTATCTCTCGCTAATAACGAAAAACAAATACCTTATTTTTCAACTAAGCTTTTTGTAAACTCGTTTAATTGTGCTACTTTTTCTTCAAAGTTTCCTTTAATCGTTTTTCTATATTCATTTAGATTCTTAACAAAATCATCAATATTTTCTGGAATTACATCTTCAAAAAACTGTCGCAATCTTTTTGCTGTTGTAGGTGACTTTCCATTTGTAGAAATGGCTATTTTTACATTTCCTTTTGTTACAATTCCTCCCATATAAAAATCACAAAAAGGAGGGTTATCAGCAACATTTACCAATTTAGAAACGGCTCTACAATCTTGCCAAACTTGCACATTAATTTCAGGCATGTCTGTAGTTGCAACCACCATGTGCTTACCCGTTAAATACCGTTTATTGTAACTGTCTTTAATTAAAGTGACACATCCTTTTTTGGCAAGTGTTGTGGTACCTTTTCTAAACATTGGCGAAACGATGGTTACATGTGCATCTGGACTCGATTTTAACAAAAATGTTAACTTCTCTTCCGCAACATTTCCACCACCCACAATAAGTATATTTAAACTTTTTGTCTTTAGAAAAATAGGATATAAATTATTTCTTTCCATAAACACCGTTATGCAATTAATGTTTCTGAATATGTGGCTTGAATATTTACTACTACTGCTCTATGCTTTACAACTTCGCCTAGAATAATAATTGCAGGATTGCTTAACTCATTTTCTTTTACAACTTCTAAAATTGTATCTACCGTTCCAATACCTACTTTTTCATTACTTCTCGTTCCATTTTGAATAATAGCAACGGGTAAATCATTTTTATTTTCTAATTGAAACAACTTTATAATTTCAGGTAATTTTCCCATTCCCATTAACACAACTACCGTTGCATTAGATTTTGCTGCAAGCGCAATGTCTTTTGATAATTTATGTTCTTTTGTAGTTCCTGTAATTACCCAAAAACTTTCTGCACTTCCGCGTTTTGTTACGGGGATGTTTTGAGATGCCGGAACCGCCAATGAAGACGAAATTCCAGGAACCATAGCTGTTGCTATTCCAAAACTTGCTGCAAATTCCATTTCTTCTGCACCTCTTCCAAAAATAAAAGGATCTCCTCCTTTTAAGCGTACTACATGTCCGTGTGTTCCTGCCCTTGCAACAATTAAATCGTTAATTTGATCTTGTTGATAAGTATAACAACCCCTGCGTTTTCCAACAAAAATTATTTCTGCATTCGGATTTATGAAGTCTAGCAATTCTTCATTTACCAGCGCATCATACAAAACAACATCTGCTGTTTTTAATACTTTAATAGCTTTTAAAGTAATTAAATCTACTTCTCCAGGCCCGGCACCAACCACTGTTAATTTTGGGATTTTATACATGGCTAACTGCTGTTTTTCTATATGCATCAATCTTTGAATAGAAAAATTTTGCATCCTTTAGGTAATTTGCTGCAAATATTTTTGTGGGCTTTTCATTTTTAATTTGATATACCAAATCGTCAAAAGAGCCTTCCAATTCAATTTTATGAGTGGCAACAAATTGCTCTTGAAAACTACTAATAATTCCTGCCTGCGTATTTGTTTTTATACCCTCTGCAATTAACAATGCTTTTGCAGTATTTACAATGGCAGTGTATGCATAATAAATACTATCTGAAAACTGATTTTCTTTGAAAGCTTCTTGTGAATTTGTAATTTTTTCTTCGCTTTCAAACAATAAAGTAGCAATCAAATCAATCACAACCCCAGCACATTCTCCAACTCCAATTGCTTTAACATATTTTTCTGAGTATCCCCAATCAATAAAATCATCTGGCACCAAATTAGTTGTATCCGACAATCCTTTTAACAAGTTATAGAAATAAATTTTCCCTTGTCGGTCATAATATTCTAAAAACGATTCTTTTTTCTGCTGATATCTCTCAATATCATTCAATAAAATACGTAAAGCGTCTGGTCCTCTTTTACTTGGAATTTTGATCAGTTTATCAGAAAAACGACCATTTCCGTCTCCTAAAATTCCACCACCAATTAAAACTTGTAACGCAGGTGCTTGTAATTTACCTACTTTAATAGACATTCCTTGAAAACCAATATGCGCCATATTGTGTTGCCCACAAGCGTTCATACAACCACTAATTTTAATCGCAATTTCTTTGTTATTAATATAGGCAGGGTATTCTTCTTCCAATACTTTTTCTAATACTACTGCAATTCCTGTGCTACTTGCAATTCCTAAATTACAAGTATCGGTTCCTGGGCAAGCAGTAATATCTGAAGTAGAATTATATCCAGCATTTGCAAAACCTAATTTTTGCAATTCAACATAGAAAAAAGGAATTAGATCTGCCCTAATATGGCGAATTAGAATATTCTGACGCAAAGTCAATCGGATTTCATTTGCCGCATATTTTTTTACTAAATCTGCTAATATTCTTGCTTTTGGCGTGTAAAAATCTCCTAAATGTACTTTAATTCCAATAGCAAATAAACCTTCTTGCTTTTGTTTGATAACATTTGTTTCTTTCCAATTTTGAAAAGCAACTTGATCTTTAATTTTTATTACAGGAATTGCTACTTCTTGAAAAGAAATGGGGTGCTCAAAAGCACTGGTATTAATTTTAAATGTTTTGTTTTCTAAGGCACTTACCTCTTTAGACACTAATTCTAAAAAAACAGCTGTTCCTATTTCTTTTACTAAAAATTTTAATCTTGCCTTTGCTCTTTTTGTACGTTCCCCAAAACGATCAAAAATTCTTAAAACACTCTCTATGGTTGGTATTAAAACATCTTCTTCTAAAAAGTCATAGATTACATCCGCATGCCTTGGTTGTGAACCTAAACCACCACCTAATAAAACTTTAAATCCTTTTTTAGCAACTCCATCTTCTATTTTTACCTTCGCAATAAAACCTAAATCGTGAATAAAACTAATAGCGGTATCATCATCTGTACCAGAAAAAGACATTTTAAATTTACGTCCCATTTCTTGACAAATTGGGTTTCTTAAAAAGAATTTAAATGTTGCATCTGCGTAGGGAGAAACATCAAAAGGTTCCGCTGTATCTATTCCCGCAGTTTCAGATGCTGTGATGTTTCTAACAGCATTTCCACACGCTTCCCGCAATGTAATATCATCCTTTTCTAGCTGTGCCCATAACTCTGGCGTTCTATCTAAACTTACATGGTGGATTTGAATATCTTGACGTGTTGTAATGTGCAATCTCCCACGAGAATATTCATCAGAAACGTCTGAAATTCTATGCAATTGTTCGCTTGATACTTTTCCGTATGGTAATTTTATACGAATCATTTGTACACCAAACTGGCGCTGACCATATACACCTCTTGCCAAACGCAAACTTCTAAAACGTTCTTCGTCTATTTTTCCTTCTTTAAATAGCTGAATTTTACGTTCTAATTCTAGAATGTCTTTTTCTACTATAGGGTTCTCTATTTCTGTTCTAAAACTTTGCATGATTTTCTATTTATTATTGGATAAAACCGACGCCAACGGTATTGTTTGTTTTTGGATTGATCAAAATAAATGCGCCATTCGATTTATTTTGATTAAAGGTATCTACCAATAAATATTTACTTAACTTTAATTGAATAACTCCTATTTGATTCAATGCTAATTCAGACGGATTCTCAATTTTTCCAGAAAAATCTGTTTTTAAAATGCTAGACAATTGCGTGATTTTTGCTTGTGCATCATTTACACCGTGTCTTATATAGTATTTCTGCGAAACTTGCAAAGGTTCTTTATCCATCCAACAAATAGTTGCGTCTAATTGCTTTGTAATTGTTGGTTCTTCAGTAACTTTTACCAACATGTCTCCTCTACTTACATTTACGTTGTCTGCCAATGTAATGGTAACAGCACTTCCGCTTTTCGCTTTCACAAACTCCTTATCAAAAAAATGAATGCTTTTTATAGTCGATTTTGTTTGCGATGGTAGCACCACAATTTCATCTCCAATTTCTAAATCGCCTCCATAAATTTTACCAGCATATCCTCTAAAATCGTGATACTCTGCCGTTTTTGGCCTAATTACGGATTGTACAGGAAAACGAACTTGCGTTACTTCTTCGATAGCTTCAGTATCTAATTTTTCCAAATGATGTAATAAAGTTTCACCTGCATACCAAGACATATTTTCAGATTTAGAAACTACATTATCTCCTTGCAAAGCAGACAAAGGAATGAAAGTTAAATTCTGACTTTTATAGGCACTTTTACTTGCTAAATATTCAATTTCTCCTTTTATTATATTGTATTTCTCTTCAGAAAAATCAACCAAATCCATTTTATTAATCGCAATTACCACCTCTTTAATTCGTAGTAAATTATTGATAAAAAAATGACGATATGTTTGTTCTACTACTCCTTTTCTAGCATCTACCAGCACAATAGACGCTTGTGCAGTAGATGCTCCCGTTACCATGTTTCTTGTATACTCTATATGTCCAGGAGTATCTGCAATAATGAAACTCTTTTTTCTTGTTGAAAAATAAATATGCGCCACATCAATGGTGATGCCTTGTTCACGTTCTGCAACCAAACCATCCGTTGCTAAAGAAAAATCTAAATAATCGAATCCTCTTTGCCTGCTTTTCTCTTCTATTGCAGCAAGCTTATCATCTGTTAAAGATTTTGTATCATATAAAAGACGCCCTATTAAGGTACTTTTACCATCATCTACACTTCCTGCTGTTGCTATTTTTAGTACTTTCATTTTTAATGAGCTACTGGCTTTTCACTGATTAGCTACTTGCCTAATTTTATATTCTATTATTTTTGCTAATGGCTGACGACCAGAAGCGAAATACACAAATTTTCTAAAGCAAATTTCTAAAAATATCCTTGTTGCTTTCTTTTTTCCATGGCAGCCTCAGAACGTTTATCATCTATTCTTGCACCTCTTTCAGAGATAGAAGAATCTCTAATTTCTTCCACTACTTTTTTAATATCTACGGCATCAGATAAAACAGCTGCGGTGCAACTCATATCGCCAACAGTTCTAAAACGAACCATTCGCTCTACAACTGCCTCTTCTTTATCTCTATAAACAACTGCATCTGCTGCAGACCAAATCATACCATCTCGAATAAATATTTTTCTTTTGTGTGCAAAGTAGATAGATGGAATTTCTATTTTTTCTTTTTGAATGTAAGACCAAACGTCTAGTTCTGTCCAATTTGAAATAGGAAACACACGCACATTTTGCCCAAGATCTATTCGTCCATTTAACATATCAAATACTTCTGGACGCTGATTTCTCTCATCCCATTGTCCAAAATCATCTCGTACAGAAAAAATTCTTTCTTTTGCTCTCGCTTTTTCTTCATCTCTTCTCGCACCACCTATACAAGCATCAAAACCAAATTCTTCAATAGCATCTAAAAGTGTTTCTGTTTGCAGCATATTTCTACTTGCATATCTGCCAGATTCCTCTTTTACGATCCCTTTATCTATATTGTCTTGCACATTTCTAACAATTAACTTTAAATCTAATTCTTTCACTAATTTATCTCTAAATGCTAACGTTTCAGGAAAATTATGCCCAGTATCTATATGTAATAATGGAAACGGAATTTTAGCAGGAAAAAATGCTTTTTGTGCCAAACGGACCAATGTTATACTGTCTTTTCCTCCAGAAAACAATAAGACAGGTTTTTCAAACTGTGCTACTACTTCTCTAAATATATAAATTGCTTCACTTTCTAAAGCATCTACTTGTATCGTTCTTTGATTCATAATCATGTCTTTTAAATATGCAAACCACATTCTCTATTGTCTTCTACTTTTGTTGGATCGAAATAAATAAACTCATTGGGTAAATTTTCTACCAATAAATACCCATCTAATTCATCATCGTTCCAGTTATAAAATGGACTTACTTTTAAAATTCCATCTTTACTTTGAGAAACAATATCTATACTATTTCTAAATGCAGTTTGACCTTTTCTTAAGTTCGTAAACCACACATCTGGCTGATGTTCTTTCATTGCTCTAGAAAATGGCTCCAACTTTACTTGCGCTGTGAAAATTGCATGTTTTGGATCTTCTATTGAAGGAACTCCCAACACCACACTTCGATGCGCTACCGTTTGTTTTGGTGTATATAAGTAGATGTTTAAATTCAGTTTTTTAATAATCTCTTCTGCATGTTTATAGGTTTGTTGTGTATTATACCCAGTATCACACCAAATGATTTTAATATCTTTTTTAATAGCCGTAACAGCTTTTAAAATTGCCACTTCATACGGTCTAAAGTTTGTTGTAATTACTGGATTATTAGCCGAAGAAAGAGCCCAAGTAATAATTTCTGCTGGACTTTTATTTTGTAATTTTTTATTTATTTCTTCTAAATTCATCTGTGTTATTTTCCCCATTTTATTTTGTTCCAAGCTCTTTCGTGAAAGAAATACAATAGTAGTTTTGTTAAAAAATCTATGGTTGCAATTGAAGTAGCCAGACCAATAGCCCCTGTAATAAAGTAAGAAACTATTAAAGTATCTAACGTACCAATGAGCCTCCAACTAAAAGCTTTTGCAAAACTTCGTAAGGGTTTCTCAGAAGTTTTATCTTCTTCAAAACCCTTACTTAAAGTTTTCCTACTAAAAAAAAACTGATTTAAAATCATAGATAATTAATTCAAACAACATACCCTATAAAATTAGTAGGATAATGCAAACATACACCTAAATTTAAAATTAAAACGAAGTAAGTTCATTAATTAAATATAAATCCTATAGATTTAGTAGATTAATAAAAAAAGCCTATATAATTGCGAATATGAAATCGAGAGAGCGTTATTGTTGAAATAAAAATTGGAAGTAAAAACTGAAGTTATAAAATGCAATATATATTGCAAAGTTTAGCAATTACAAAGATCTGCTAAAGAAGTATTTCTAAAAATATCTAAAGTATTGTCTCTTACTTGAATCATTAATTTATGCACAGAACATGCATTTTCATCTGGACAATCATCACACTTTTCATAGAAATTTAAACTCACGCAAGGCACCATAGAAATGGGGCCTTCAAGAATCCTCATAACATCAGTCATGGGAATTTCAGAGGGTGATTTTAATAAATAATATCCCCCACCTTTTCCTTTTTTTGAAGCTAAAATTCCATTTTTACGAAGTGTTAATAGAATACTCTCTAAGAATTTTAATGAAATATTTTCACTTTTAGAAATCGAAGCAATAGCTATGGGAGTATTGTCTTCTTGCCTACCCAAAAAAGTAAGTGCTTTAATTCCGTATTTCGTCTTTTTAGATAGCATAAAAACAAAATTACGGAATTTTAAATTGATTTAACTCTTTAAAGCCTGCTCTAAATCTTCTATAATATCCGCTACATTTTCTAAACCTACAGAAACTCTTACCAAGCCTTTTGTAATTCCAACAGCGAGCCTGTCTTCTTCAGATAACCTGCCGTGCGTTGTAGAAGAAGGGTGTGTAACAATAGTTCTTGTATCTCCTAAATTTGCTGATAATGAACACATTTTAATATTGTCTAAAAAGATTCTTCCCGCTGCAATACCTCCTATAATTTCAAAAGCAACAATATTACCTCCTAGTTTCATTTGATTTTTAGCGATGGCATATTGTGGATGCGATTTCAAAAATGGATACTTCACCATGGTAACGTTTTCTTGCGTTTCTAAAAATTCAGCAACTTTTAACGCATTTTCTGCGTGTTTTTCTACTCTAATAGCCAAAGTTTCTAAACTTTTAGACAAAACCCATGCATTAAAAGGAGACATTGCTG
>JBNMOF010000059.1:0-10979 GCA_051277175.1 Polaribacter sp. | reverse complement strand
CTAACATCAATATTTAAATCTGTAAAAGGCTTTACGGTAAACGTATAATCTAATTTATTGTAATGTGTTTTGCTAAAAGTTTTATTATAATACGCACTGTTATCTGGATCTCTAGGAGCAACTAGCCAACCATTTTGCAGTGCTTTATTACGAATATCTACTTGACTACCAAATGCAAATGAAGTAGGTGCGCCTCCTAAAAAGCCAACATCTTCTGTATAACCTGGTAAGAACTGTCCGTTATTTTCGGAATAACTTACTTTACCTTGTTTTACAGAAGTTACAAGGTCATAAACACTTTTTAGAAGCTGTTTTCCAAGCGGAAGTTTTTTGTTATTATTAATTCTTCTCGGTGCACGAGGTGTGCCACTTCCAGAAATTCCTTTCGCATTTTTTCTTTGCGTTTTAGTCATTAATAATTTCTCAAAGCCTAAACTTTTATAAAATTTATCAAGTGTAAATGTGGTATTTAGATTATGAGTATTTGCATTTTGAATAACATTACCAACCAAATCTACATATGCTACATCGACTCCATTTACAGCGATCGTGCTTTGCGCAGCAGCTTGCCAATCAAAATCTGCGGTATATGCATAATCTGCCTTTATCCAACTAAAAAAAGGAAGCTTATCTATTGGTATTTTATAGGTACCATTTAATTTTTGATGATAATGGTTTGCGCGTCCTGTATTAAAAAATTCATCAAAAATTTGAATATCACTGTCAGAGTCAAAGGTATCGTAAATGTAACTATTGGTTGCATTAAAGTTAAACTGAAGCGATTTTGTTAAATCAAAACCAACGGTATAATCCCAATCGAATAAAAATCTTCGTTGTTTTAATTCTGGTTGCGCAGACAGACCTTCAACCAAATTTCTAGATTGTTGTTCTGTAAAATTTCTATTAATTCTAGAGTTTGCAGCTATGGTAGATGGAATTGGATTAAAATTAAAATCTTTAATTAGTTTGAAATATTTACTTTGTAAAAATTTTATATTTTTAAATGGTTCTATTGATTTTGATTGAAAGTTATAACTATAAGTTGCTCCTGCAGTTACACTTTCATTTGTGTATTTTTGGATGTTATAATCGCTATGAAACTCCTTATTATGTGCGTATGAAACAGAAACATTTTCAACATTGTAAAATTTAGGTTTTTTGGTTGAATTGGGATTTCTATTCTTTTTAACATTCGTAAAACTGATGCTTGTTCTTTTGGTATAATCTTGAGAGCCGTTAATGTTTTCTAAGGCTTGATCTCTTTCTGCACCAAGTGGTAAATTTTCTGTATAACTTTTAACGTCTTTAAGTAAAACATCTTGGTATTGAAGATCAAACTTTGGATCTATAAATTTTTCACCGATACTGTAGCTCATGGGTAATTGAATTCCCCATTTTTCTGGAGTTAACACTTTTCCTAAGTTAATAGTAGTTGCAACATCATATTGTTTGGTTTCATCTAAACTTCGCTGGTTTACTCTGTCCTCTACATTTCCAAAACCAATTGTAGACATGCTACCTGCTAAAGAAACATTTGCAACATCTGCAAAATTTGCATCTGCATTTACAACTCCAGCCCAGCCGCCTTTGTTATCAAAACCAGAAGAACGTAATTCATTAAACCAAATTTCTCCACTTTTTGCAGTTAAAGACGTGTTTTTAACACCGAGCATGATTGTTCTTAGCTGTGCTAAAGTTGGGTTTCCTTTTACGCTAATTGTATAGGGTAAATTTTCTTCTTGTTCTTGGGATTTAAAAACTTCATTAACTGGAAAATTAGCGCTATTTCTCTCTAGTTTTATTTTGCCAAAAGTCTCTAAAAAAGCATCTAAATTGTTAGCTTCTGGCCAAATATCTATCGCAGCAGTTCCACTTCCTGAAACGGTAAGCGGCAATTCAATTTGATAAAAATTTTCATTTAAATCTGTTCCTAACCTAACAATTGCGGTTAAGTCACCACTATTTAAGGTACTGGCACCTTGGTTTTCTTGAAGGTGTAAGAACATCTTTAACTGCTTAAAACGTCTTAAATCTATACTTATATTCTTGTAGATAGCTCTTACTTCATCAGACTTTAAGTCATTTACCTTTAATGTTAGAGATTGTTCATTTTGTAATTGTACAGTAGTGCTTCCTTGTAAACGCTCTCTTTCTATTCCTGGAGGTTGAATATAACTTCCTTCGTTTTGTTCGATACTAACAACACCAACTTCAAAATTATTTAGTTCATCTTGTGTTAATTCTTTATCTGGGGTTATTTCAGGATCTAAAGTTCTTACATAGCGTCTCCAATCTCCACGCACCAAGTCTAATTCACCAAAACGTATTACGACAGGCACTTTAAAATTGGTTAAAAACATTCTTATAAAACGAATACTGTTAAAATCTGAAATGCCATTTACAGGAGTTCCACTTCTTACAGGAACCCTAAATTGATACCAGGTTGTATTTTTAGTGGTTCCATTTTCTAAAGTCACACTGGTCTCTTTTTCATCAACTACATAGCCGACACCTTTTCTTAAATTTGCTTTGTTTAGAGAGATTTTATACTCAAAATAACTTTCTACAGTATTCATGGTTTGGTCTCTGTTTACATCTTCTGTATCTGGGTATGTTGAAGATGAAGTGGGGTATGCTTCTTCAGATTGATTTAATGTAGGCGAGTTTCCTTGCGTATTGTTATAATCTTTATACCTAGTAATTAAAGAAGCATTAATTGCATCTAAATTACTACCTCTAAAAAACTGAAAGTTATCTCCAGCAGGATCACTTAAGCCTGCATATCCTCCAATTCCAGCAAGATTTTTTTCTTCAGCATCATTTAACCCATCAAAACCAATATCTTGATTTACTCTAGCTTGGTCTTCTTCATTAAAAGCATAAATAATTGATGGATTTCTAGGGACATCTCCCCAAATAGTGCTGTTTACATTCGTTCCATCAACCTTTAAACCGTCTTCTGGTAAACCGTTTTCGTACATTTTACGGTTGTCTTTTAAAATATCTTCAGAAATATTACCTAGGTTAATGTATAAATCTCCTGTTTTGTATTTTTCCTGCAACTCTTCAGCAACAAGAGTGTCTTCTGGTCTGCCTTCTTCAGTAGTTAAAGAATAATTTTCATAAGGATCCATAATCCAAAACTGCATGTACTCTACATTTGCTTGGTCAAAATTGTTGGTTGTTAAAGGGCGCATAATTCCACCCCATCTTGTTTCAGGATTTGGTAACGTTACCTTCTCGTTTTGAATGGTTGCTGTTGGATCAAAATTATAAGAGCCTCTTTCTTGCGGGAAATATGCCAAATCTAAAGTTCTTACTAATGCGTTTTGTGTAATGTCTAATTGCACATTAGGAAACAATTCTCTGTAGTTAATTTGTCTTGTTTCTGCTCTAGAAAGTTCATCTGCGTTTATACTTGCTGGTGTGTCGCCAGCACCATAAAATATTTGATCTACGCTGTACCAGGCTAATTTACCTCTTTTGTAATTGTAAGATAAACCATCGCTTTCTCCGTTTAAATTTGGAAAATACCGAGGTGTGCTTGCTTCATACCAATCTAAAGCAGATAAAATACTTATGGGTACCTGAGACGCTTCAAAATCATCTATATAAGAAGTTGCACCACCAGTAACGTCAATTCCACTAGGTGTTCCTGGAATTAAATAGGCCATATCTCCTCTTACAGATAAATTAGACGGTGCATCTGTGTCTACAAAAGGTAATTTATTTGCTAATTTGGTGAAAAATGGAATTTCTGTAGAATAATCAAAATTAAAACCCAACATGGTATTATCGATAGGTTCTGACCCAAAATTAACTTTAGGTGTTAGAGGTCTTTCTTCAATATTTAAATAGGTGGCACCAACGATAAAATCTTCCGAAAATTTATGTTCAACGTCAATACCAAAAAAAGTTTTTCTTTGTTGATTAAAAACAGCATTATTTTCGGTTGAAACGTTAATTGGTACACTAGAGGCTTGTAAACCAGGATCTATAATTTGAACTCTTCCTAATTGGTAATCTACTACATAATCTACGCCTTCTACTAATTGCCTACCGCCAGCAGAAACTTTCACAGAACCTCTAGGTACATTGAACGCACCAATAGGAATTCCACCAGAACTTTCTGATTTAAAATAGCCTTTTAAGAAGTATTTATCTTTACTTTGAAAATTATTTTTAATGTTAACTTTCGTGTTTAAATACAGTTCTTTAAACAAGAAATTAGCATCTAAAGGATTTGTTAATGCGTCTTCTAAATCGTTTCCAAAAGGTTCTGGTTCTGGGAAAAATATAAATCCGTTTTCCGAGTTTACAGTAATCCCTTCTACATAATCGAAAAAACCGTCTGGAGTTCTAAATTGACTTTGATCTAATTGATCTAAGTTTAAAACTTGTAATAGCGGTACATTTGAAATACCTTCAGTTTGTGCATTTTGTAGCACATTAGAGGGGATTCCTGTTTGGTCATCTCTGTATTGAATTTCAAATCTAAAACCATTTTGAGTTAATGGAAAAGCGCCTAAAGCATATACGTTTTTCATCATTAAACGCCAAGTAGGAAAAGATTCTTCACCACCATTTCCATCAGGCCTTTTTGTTTGTAAAATTTCTGAACGCAGTAATTTAACAGCTAAATTTTGGGGAGCTTGAATTCCGTCATTGGAAAATTCACCCACTTTAAAAGAGTTTTTAGAACTCCCATTTACATTACCAGCAACAGTATATTCGAAGGCTACTGCTAAAACTTCACCATCACTTAATCTTCTATTTAGAGAAATAAAACCCAATTGCGAATTTAAGCGGTATTCATTGAAATCTAATTTTCTAGCATTTTCTAAAACAGAGTAATTGGTTCCGTTTTGCATATTGTAGGGTCTTAGAGAACTGTCTACTGTAGAGACATCTCTAATACCATTGCTAGTTATAATCTCTGTACCAATTCGGTTAGCTCCATTAAAAGGTAAGTTATTTCCAGAAACTTGTGCCTGTGTAATTGCTGGGTTTAAAACCACTCCATTTTCGTCTACTAAAACATTAGATTCAGATTCACCAATATCTGCAAATGCAACAATACTTCTAAAGTCTTCTGTACTTGCGTTTCTATTGGTAATCCAAACTTCAACTCTTGTAATATTAATTGGACTACTTATTAATGGATAATTCTTTAGTGAATTGGCGTAATTGTCTATAAAATATTGTGATAAGAAAAAGTGTCTGTCATTGTCATAATCTGTAGCTCTTAACTCAAACTCTTGAATAGAAGCGCCGCCTTCTGCAACTACCGTTTTGCTTTCAGAATTTTGTTGAGAGAAAACAGCGGTAATATTTGTGTTTCCAAATTTTAGATCTGTTTTTACACCAAATAAACTTTGCGCTCCATTAATTAACGAGTTCTTAATTGGCATCGAAATGTTACCAGCTTCTAAACCTTGTAAAATATCGTCTTCAGTGGGAGAAAAACCAATTTTTATTAAATTCTGAAAATCGAAGGAAGCTTGCGTATCATAGTTTGCAGTAAAATCTAAACGGGTACCTACTTGGGCACGAATACTTGCGTTTATTTGTTGATCAAAATCAAAGGTAAGGTTACTTCTATTTTCTTCAGAAATTTGTGGATTTTCTGTGTTTTGATAAATAAAACCAAGTTTTAGGTTTAAATTTCCTGTGGGCGTTACTTTTACTTCTGTACCACCAAAAATAGTTTCAAAAAATTTATTATTCACGTAGTACGATGGTAGCAAGTCTTTTTGAGCTTCTTCTGACCCTTTTTTCTTACTATTTGTTGCGCTTACTTTGTCTTTAAAGTATTGCAACATGTCTCTTTTTAAGCGGTATTTTTGGTATTCTGTTGGAGATAAATAAATAGGAGTTCTTGTATAATAATTTCCAATTTTTTCAACAATAACATATTTGTTTAAAACCCTGTCAAAGATGATTTCTTTTTTTGCTAAATCATCTAAATATAACCCCCCTTTTTGAGTGCTTTTAAAGTTGTAACGTAAATCTAAAGAATCTTTTGTAATACCTATTGAATCTGTTTCTGTGTTATTTTGGGCGTAGGTTGTTAAACTTACTGCGAAAGTAATTGCTACAAATAAAAAATTCTTTTTTAAAAACGGACTCAATTGATTATAAATTTTTTAAGGCTAATTTTATAATTTGCTCAACAGAAGCGTCTACATGTTCTTTCACTATAGCAGACACTAATTTCTCTGATTGTTTTCTTTGGAAACCTAAAACCTCTAAGGCAGATAACGCTTCATCTTTGTTTGTATTGCTTGTGCCGGCAGAAACTTCATCAATATCAAAAGTATTTAATATTTTATCTTTTAAATCTACAATTACTCTTTGGGCAGTTTTAACACCAATACCTTTTACAGATTGAATTAAAGCTACATTTTCTGTTGCAATTGCTTGTTGAATTTCTTCTGATGTCATAGAAGACAACATTGTTCTTGCAATACTTGGACCCACACCAGAAACAGAAATTAAGAACTTAAAGATAGCTCTTTCTGTTTTGTCGATAAACCCAAAAAGAGTGTGTGCATCTTCTCTTATAGAAAGATGCGTGTATAAAACCACATTTTCACCTGCAGGTAATGCAGAAAAAGTATTTAAAGAAATATGAAGCAAATAGCCAACACCATTACAATCTACAACAACTTCTGTTGGATTTTTCTCAACTAATCTTCCTCTAATTTGTGTGATCATAAAAATATTTTAGTTCTAAAGGATTACTTTTTTCTTTAGGAATTTAAAATTTGATAATAGATGCTCAAAAATATACAAACAAATCGAAATGTTCTTAATTAATCAATTTTTAGTTTTAAGGTCATAATCTATAATTGTGTTTTTCAATGGTGGGTCTGAAATTAATTTTTAGAATCCATCACTTAAACACTATGCCTTCTTTTTTCTTTTCTCTTTTTGTTGTGCATCTACAACTGCTAAAGCAGCCATATTTACCATTTCATCTACACTTGCACCTAACTGAATAATATGTACAGGTTTGTTAAAACCTAAAATTACAGGTCCAATAGATTCAGCACCTTCAACTTGTTTTAATAATTTATAGGTAATGTTTGCAGATTCTAAGTTTGGAAAAATTAAAACATTCACTTTTTTCCCATTTAATTTAGAAAAAGGAAACTCTTTTGCTAACATTTCTCTATTCAAAGCAAAATCTGCTTGTATTTCTCCATCTATCACAGTATCTGGAAAATAACGATGAATATAAGATACAGCTTCTCTGATTTTTTTAGAAGTTTCAGAATTCGAAGAACCAAAATTAGAATAAGATAACATTGCAATATTTGGTTTCATACCAAACATATTTACAAATTTACCCGTCATTTGTACAATTTTTGCCAGTTCTTTTGCTGTAGGATTTTCATTAATAGTGGTATCTGCTAAAAATAAAGGTCCTTGTTTTGTTAACATTAAATTACAAGCAGCAATTTTTGAAACATCTTTATCTCTTTCAATAAGCTCTAACATTGGTTTTACAACCGTTGGATACGGTCTAGAATACCCAGTAATTAGTGCATCTGCTTCTCCTTCATTTACCATCATTGCAGCAAAATAATTACGCTCTCGCATTAATTTTTTTGCCTCAGAAAAAGTACGTCCTTTTCGTTGTCTTTTTTTCCAATAGGCTTCGCCAAAACGACTTCTTCTTTCTTTTTCCTCGTCGGTTTTTGGGTCTATAATTGTTACATCATCAGTAAAACCAATTTCTTCTTTAAGTGCAAGAATTAATTCTTTTCTACCTAATAAAATTACCTTCCCTAGTTTTTCTTCATGAACTCTTTGCGCTGCTTTTAAAACATCTAAATGATCTGCCTCTGCAAAAACAACACGTTTTGGGTTGCTTTTTGCTCTGTTGTGTAAAAGTCTAATTTCTTTGCTACCAGATCCAGAGCGTTCCATTAATTCTTCTCTATATTTATCCCAATCTTCAATTGGCTCTAAGGCAACTCCAGAATCCATTGCAGCTTTTGCAATTGCTGGAGGAATTTCATAAATTAACCTTGGATCAAACGGTTTTGGAATTATATATTCTCTTCCGTAAGCTAAATTTACTTCGTCATACACAATATTTACTTGTTCTGGCACCGATTTTTTAGCTAAATCTGCTAGCGCGTGTACCGCAGCCATTTTCATTTCTTCATTAATTTTGGTAGCTCTAACATCTAAAGCACCTCTAAAAATAAATGGGAAACCAAGTACGTTATTTACTTGATTAGGATGATCTGATCTTCCTGTAGCCATAATAATGTCTTCTCTTGTTGCTACAGCAATATCATATTCTATTTCGGGTTCAGGATTTGCCATTGCAAACACAATTGGATTTTTCTCCATTGATAAAAGCATTGCTGGCGTAACGATATTTCCCTTAGACAAACCAATAAAAATATCGGCATTGTGCATGGCTTCTTCTAAAGTTTGTAAATTTCTATCTGTTGCAAATTCTGCTTTTTGTGAAGTAAGGCTTTCTCTATCTTTTCTGATAACTCCTTTACTGTCGCACATCACAACATTTTCCCTTTTTACACCTAACTTTAAGTATAAACGGGTACAAGAAATAGCTGCAGCGCCTGCACCGTTTACTACAATCTTAACTTTACTGATGTCTTTCTCTGTAATGTCGATCGCATTTTTTAAAGCTGCGGCAGAAATAATGGCAGTTCCGTGCTGATCATCGTGCATTACAGGAATGTCTAATTCTTCTTTTAAACGTCTTTCGATTTCAAAAGCTTCTGGGGCTTTGATATCTTCTAAATTAATTCCTCCAAAAGTAGGTGCAATGGCTTTTACTGTTTGTATAAAAAGCTCTACATCTGTGGCATCTACTTCAATATCAAAAACATCAATATCTGCAAATATTTTAAACAATAATCCTTTTCCTTCCATTACTGGTTTTGAGGCTTCTGGACCAATATCGCCCAAACCTAAAACCGCTGTTCCATTTGTAATTACTGCTACTAAATTCCCTTTAGCGGTGTATTTATAAACGTTGTTTCTATCTTTAGCAATTTCTAAACAAGGCTCTGCAACTCCAGGAGAATATGCCAAAGCTAAATCATGTTGCGTTGCATATTTTTTGGTAGGGATAACCGCAATTTTTCCTGGTTTCGGTTTTGCATGATACAATAAAGCTTCGTGTCTTTTTCTAGAATCGCTCAAGATTTTACTATTTAGTGTGACTTACAAATATAAGGTTTTCAATGAAAGAGAAAACGCAGAAAGAGATTTTTTTATAATTTGAACTTCCTTTTTAAAATTGGAAAATAATTGTATTAGTCAAGGTGTTTTGTTGACGTGCAATACATGGTTATTTGACCTTTAGAAATAAAGCATATAGGATGTTTTTTTTACTAGATTAAATATTTTTTTGTAACATAAACTTGAAGTTTACGTCTACTAGTAAAATGGGTTTATGAAAAAAAATATTTTTGTTTTTCTATTATTTGTTGCATTTTCTATAAATGCACAGCTAAAAGGAAATATTACAGATAAAAATGGAGAACCACTTTCTTTTGTAAGTGTTTATATAAACAAAACAATTACAGGAACTACTACAAATGACAATGGAGATTATATTTTAAATTTAGTTAAACCTGGAAAATATACTTTAGTTTTTCAATTTATAGGTTTTACTACTTTTAAAAAAGAGGTAATTATTAGTTCTTTTCCTTTTGAATTGAATGTTGTTTTAGAAGAACAAAAGATACAATTAGAAGAAATTATTATTTCAACAAAAGACAACCCTGCAAATAGAATTATTAGAAATGTTATTGCGAATAAAGAGAAGAATACCGATAAGTTTGCGAATTACACTGCCAAGTTTTATTCGCGCGGTTTGTATAGAATTAAAGATGCCCCAAAGAAATTTTTAGGTCAAACTTTAGGTGATTTTGGTGGAGGTTTAGATTCTACAAGAAGTGGTATTATCTATCTATCGGAAACTATTTCTGCTATTAAATTTCAGAAAAACCCTAAAAAATTCAAAGAGAATATTATTGCATCCAAAGTTAGTGGAGAAGATAATGGTATCAGTTTTAATAGGGCAGAAGATGCGAATATCAATTTTTATGAAGATAGAGTTGAGTTTGGGAATGATTTGATTTCACCACTTTCTACAAATGCTTTTAGTCACTATACGTTTAAATTAGAAGGAACGTTTTATGATAAAAACGGAAAGCTTATTAATAAGGTAAACATTATTCCAAAACGTAAAAACGACCGAGTTTTTAGTGGTTCTCTTTATATCGTGGAAGATGATTGGGCTTTGTATGGAGCAGATGTTTCTGTCACCGGAGCACAAGTAAATATACCTGTAGTGGATGTTTTAAAACTGAAACAAAATTATAATTATTCTGATAAGAATGACGCTTGGGTTTTAATCAGTCAAACGATAGATTTTAAAGTAAATGCTTTTGGATTTAAGTTTGATGGACGTTTTTCTGCTGCTTTTTCTAATTATAATTTTACACCCAATTTTAATAAAAAAACATTTTCAAATGAGGTTTTAACTTTTGAGAAGGAAGCCGCAGAAAAAGATTCTTCTTATTGGATGGCTATAAGACCAGTTCCTTTAACTCTAGAAGAAGTAAAAGATTATGAAATTAAAGACAATTTAAAAGTAGTACGGAAATCAAAAAAATATTTAGATTCAGTAAATAAAAAGCAAAATAAAGTTAGTTTTCTTTCTCCCATTACAGGCTACACCTTTAGGAATTCTTATAAAAAATGGTCTTTATCTTACAATGGTTTAATAAAAGATTTAGGGTTTAATACCGTACAAGGTTTTAATACTTCTATGGGGGTTCGTTATTTTAAAAATGTAAACGACAAAGGAAATTGGTGGAATGCAGGTGTAAATGTTAATTACGGTTTTTCAGAAAAAAGAGCAAGACCCATCTTTTTCTTTAAAAAAAAATGGAATAGCATTTCTAGACCAATAATTTCTG
>JBNMOF010000058.1:0-10981 GCA_051277175.1 Polaribacter sp. | reverse complement strand
CAAGTTGGGTTGCTTATGTAGATACAATTACAACTGCCATTTTCTTTGTTGGTATGTGGTTAATGGCAAAACGTAAAATAGAAAATTGGTTATTTTGGATTGTTGGAGATCTAATTTCTGTCCCTTTATATTTATATAAAGGATTTACCTTTACAAGCTTTCAATATTTTGGATTTACTTTTATTGCAATTTTTGGTTATTTAGCATGGAAAAAAAACTTACACAAGACCCAATTAACATCGTAAAAGTTGTTTTATTTGGACCAGAATCTACGGGAAAAACAACGCTTTCTCGTCATTTAGCAAGATATTACAATACGGTTTGGACGCCGGAATTTGCACGTGCATATTTGCAAAAAAAATGGAATAATGAGCGTAAAACTTGCGAAAAAAAAGATCTAATTCCAATTGCAATCGGGCAAATGAAAATGGAAAATAAATTGGCTAAAAAAGCAGATAAACTCCTTATTTGTGATACTGATTTACTGGAAACAAAAGTATACTCAGAAGAGTTTTATGGCGGTTTTGTCGATGAAAAATTAGATAAAGCGGCAAGCGAAAACCAATATGACTTATATCTTTTAACCTACGTTGATACACCCTGGGAAAAAGATGATTTACGCGACAGACCTGAACAACGTCTAGAAATGTTTAATGCATTCGAAAATGCCCTAAAAAAACATAAAAAAAATTACATTATATTAAGAGGTGACAAAGAAACTCGGTTAAAAAATGCCACCGAAGCTATTGATAAAATTATTTCTAATAAAAATAATTTGCAATCATTTTCTGCATCTTTGTTAAGTTCAGACATCCCATTTTTAAATAAAGATGACTAAGCTTCCTCTATGAAAACGAACGAAAAAATAGTACGAACAATACTACTTCTTTCTACATTTTTACTTGGTGCGCAAAGTATCAAAAAGATAAAAAAAGATACTATATTTCAAACTCTTAGTAAAACAATAAAAAACAGTATATGAAGAATACTTAGTGATTTCGTTTTTATCAAAAAGGCAATTTCTAATGACTGGAAAAAAACAGGACACTATTTAGGTGCGATTTTAGGGCCAATAGCGGCAGATGAAATAAACAGTAAATTTATTCAAAATCACGTTGCCCCTAATTTAATTTATAGAATAAATATTATTCCACAATACGCTAAATATTTTGCAGGTTTACACATCATAAAAACTTTTTAAAAACCTCTTTTTTGAATACTACAGAAATAATTAAAGAATTAAATTTCAAGGCTACTAGAAGTTCTGGAGCTGGCGGACAACACGTTAATAAGACGTCTTCTAAAATTGAATTGACTTTTGATTTAGAAAACTCGCTTTCTCTTTCTGAAAACGAGAAGGAGCTTTTAAAAGCAAAACTTTCTTCAAAATTAACCAAAGAAAACGTATTCATCCTTTTTTGTGAAGAAACACGTTCGCAACACAGAAACAAAGACATTGCAATCAAACGTTTTTTAGGAGTATTAAAAACAAATTTAATTCGTCCGAAAAGAAGAAGAATAACAAGGCCTAGTAAAGGTGCAATGACAAGAAGAGTGGAAACGAAAAAAAGAACTTCGTTTAAAAAAGCATTGCGCAAAAAACCAAATTTTGATTAAAAAGTTGAATTTTTAGCAGAAGAAAATAATTCACAAACTAACAACTTTCTGATACTTTCATATGCAAAATAATATTTTTATTGAATATTAAACAATTGCAATCTATGTACTTTGTAAAACAAAAATAAATCACTTTTATGTTTCACAATAAATATTTCCACCTTAATTTTGCAAAGTTCTCACAAAGGGGTGCTTTAAAAAGCTGAGATCATACCCAATGAACCTAGAACAGGTAATGCTGTTTAGGGATTTGAATGTTTTTTCAAGAAAGTGAAGTAGTTTTAAAATACGGAGTACTTCGTTTTTATCTTTCTTGTAATGACAAAATTTAATTATTCACTATTAATCACAAGAATAATTACCTCTTTTTATTCGTTTTAAAATTTCTTAAAATGAAAAAAATATCTATTTTTTTATTCTTGTTTGTAAGTACACTTGCAAACGCCCAGTCCTATAGTCTCTCTGGAAAAGTTGTAGACGAAGGTAAAAATCCATTGCCAAATGCCACTGTTTTAATTGAAGAAACAAAAGGAGGAACTTCAACAGGTTTTGACGGAACCTTTCGTTTTAAGTTAGAAAAAGGAACCTACACCGTAACGGTATCATTTCTTGGTTATAACACCATTTCAGAGAAAGTTACACTTTCTAAAGACAACGAGTATCTCATTCAATTGCAAAGCAGTTCTACAGTATTAGAAGAAGTATTGGTATCTGCAGTTCGTGTAAATGCAGAAGTTCCTGTTACCTTCTCTAACTTATCAAAGAAAGAAATAGCAAAACGTAACCTAGGGCAAGACATTCCTATTTTACTAAACTACATGCCTTCTGTAGTTTCTTCTAGTGACGGTGGTGCTGGCGTTGGTTACACCTATATGAGCGTTCGTGGCTCTAACGGAGAAAGAATTAATGTTACCGTAAACGGAATACCCTACAATGACCCTGAGAGTCATGGAACTTTTTGGGTAAATTTAGGCGATTTTGCTTCTTCTACAGAAAACTTACAGTTACAGCGTGGAGTTGGAACTTCTACAAATGGTTCTGGCGCTTTTGGTGCAAGTTTAAATATTTTAACAGATGCTGTATCTGAAGAAGCTTCGGCAGAAATTTCAAATTCTTTCGGTTCTTTCGGCACCAGAAAACACACTGTAAAATTTAGTACAGGAAAAATAAATGAGCATGTAGAAATTGCAGGACGTTTGTCTAATATTTATTCTGATGGATATGTAGATAGAGCTTTTGCCGATTTAAAATCCTATTACTTACAAGCTAGTTATACAGATGAAAATACATTAATAAAAGCAATTACATTTGGTGGAAAAGAGCAAACTTATCAATCTTGGTTCGGTTTATCTGCAGCTGAATTAGCAGCGGACAGAAGACAAAACCCGTATACCTACGATAATGAAACGGATAATTATGAACAAAACCACTATCAATTGCATTGGAATGAAAAGTTAAATAATAATTGGTCTACGAACGTTGCTTTAAACTATACAAAAGGTTTAGGGTATTTTGAGCAGTCTAAAGAAGGTGAAGATGCTGCAGATTTTAATAATTTAATTGCAGATGGTAGTGATGTAATTGTAAGACGTTGGTTAGACAATGATTTTTTTGTTTTTAACTTTAACACAAACTACAGAACCGATAAACTTAATTTTATTACCGGTGTCTCTTATTCTAATTATACTGGAGATCACTATGGTGAAGTAATTTGGGGATCAGATTTAGCTGCAGATGTAAATATTAGAGAACGTTATTACTTTTCTGATGCTAAAAAAACAGACTTTTCTACATTTGCAAAAGCAACGTTTGATATTACAGAGAAATTAATTGGATATTTAGACTTACAAGGAAGATTTGTGAGTTATCAAACAAAAGGAATTACAAATGATATCGTTCCTATTAACGTAGATGCGAGCTTTAGTTTCTTTAATCCAAAATTTGGTTTTACATATAAGATTGATAATAATAATAGTTTGTATGCTTCTTTTGCGGTAGCAAATAGAGAACCAAATAGAAACGATTTTGAAAACGGTGTAACCACACCAGAAACTTTAAATGATTATGAATTTGGATGGCGTTTAAAGTCTGAAAATATCAAATTGACAATCAATAGTTACTATATGGATTATAAAAACCAGTTGGTATTAACGGGTGCTTTAAACGATGTTGGCGCGCCCATTAGAGCAACCTCTGGGAGTAGCTATAGATTGGGTACAGAAATAGACGCAGATATAAGAATTTCTGATAATTTTTCTATCAAACCAAATGCGACGTTTAGTTCAAATAAAAATAGAGATTTCTTTATCACAAAGGACGGAGCTACCAAACCAAAATCTATAGGAAACACAGACTTATCTTTTTCTCCAGATCTAATTTTTGGAAATATTTTGACCTATAAACCAAAAGAAAATTTACAATTTTCGTTTTTATCTAAATATGTTGGCGCACAATTTTTGAGTAATTTTAGCAGTGAAATTTCTGCAAATGATGTATTAGATAGTTATTTCACCTCAGATATAAATATTGTTTATACGTTGGAAACTTCTAAAATATTTAAATCGATTACCTTCACAGCCCTGATAAATAATATTTTTAATGCAGAATATGTAGATAGAGGGTACTATTACACATACGATGATGATTTCTCAAATCCAGGAGTAGTTACTACTGTAGATGGTGCTGGTTACTATCCACAAGCGACAAGAAATTTCCTAATTGGAGTCAGTTTGAAGTTTTAGAAAATATCACTATTTAACCAAAATTGGTCAAAAAATGATCAAAAAACAAACAAAACGAGCGTTTTCTATTGAAAATAGCTCGTTTTTTCGTATATTACAAATTCATGAAATATAATTATATCTTCACAAATAAAAGCTTAGAAAAGCATGCTATAAATTGGTATCAGTTAAACCAATGTACGCTACCTGACTTCTAGTTTTTTCATTTCGTTTAGCACTTTTCAACAATTTTAAAAGAATATATTTCTTTTAAAAACTACTACTTTTCATTAACCCTAAAAATTCCAATAAATATATGAGACAGCTTAAAATTGTAAAACAAGTAACCAATCGTGATGCGGAATCTCTAGATAAATATTTTCAGGAAATTAGTAAAATTGGTCTTATTACTGCAGATGAAGAGGTAGAATTGGCGTTGCGAATTAAAAAAGGAGATAATAAAGCATTAGATGCACTTGTGAGCGCAAATTTAAGATTTGTAGTTTCTGTATCAAAACAATACCAAGGGCAAGGTTTAAAATTATCTGATTTGATAAATGAAGGTAATTTAGGTTTGGTAAAAGCGGCAAAACGCTTTGACGAAACAAGAGGTTTTAAGTTCATTTCATATGCCGTATGGTGGATTCGTCAGTCTATTATGCAAGCATTAGCAGAGCAGTCTAGAATTGTACGTTTGCCTTTAAATAAAATAGGAAGTATTAATAAAATAAAGAAAATATATGCGAAGTTAGAGCAAAATGAACAACGCATGCCCACCAATAAGGAACTTGCTAAACAATTAGATATGACTGAATCAGAAGTAGAGCAGTCTTTAAAAAATTCTGGCAGACACGTTTCTATGGATGCTCCTTTTAAAGAAGGTGAAGATTCTAATTTATACAATATATTACAGTCTGGAGATTCTCCAAATCCAGACAGCCAATTAATGAATCAATCCTTAAAAATTGAAATTGATAGGGTTTTAAGCACACTTACCTATAAAGAGGCAAAAGTGATTAAGATGTATTATGGTATTGGAAACGAAGTAGCTTCTAGTTTGTCTGAAATCGGTGAAAAATTTGATTTGACAAGAGAACGAGTAAGACAATTAAAGCATAAAGCAATTGTACGCTTGCAATCAAAATCTAAAACACAAATGCTGAGAACATATTTAGGATAATATAAAAAAGCGAGCTTTCCGCTCGCTTTTTTATCTATAATCTATTTTAACAGTAACACAACGCACCACATTTTAAGTTTTCTAGTTAAATTTAGAATGCTTTTTCTAATTTTCTTTTTCCCACTGCATATATCCTCCTAAAACATTTACCACCCTAAAGCCATTTGCGTCTAAAACTATAGCTGCTTTTTTACTTCTATTTCCACTTCTACAGTACAAATAAACAGGCTTATTTTTATCTAATTGCTGAGATGCTTTTTCATAAAAATCTACCTCGTAATAATTTGCAAAAAGTGCAGTTTTTATAGCGCCTTCTTTTATTTCTTTTGGACTTCTAACGTCCATCAATTGAATTTTTTCTTTCGATAACAAGACCTTTAATTCCTTTACAGAAATTGATTTTATTTCTGCTTGTGGGCCACAGTTCATGAAAAAGAAAAGCATCAAAAAAAGATAAGAAATATTTTTCATTTTTATTGTTTTAGGGTTGATGTGCAATCTGCTGCTGTTCTCTCTATAGTTGTGGTTGTAATCGCATCGTAACCACCAAGTACATTTACAACGTTGTGAAAACCACGAGCCTTTATAATAGAAGCTGCAATTACTGAGCGATATCCACCAGCACAATGCACATAAAAATTTTCTTTTTTTGGAAATTCGGTAATGTAATTATTTAAGAAATCTAAAGGTGTATTTTCTGCTATTTGTAGATGTTCACTTGCATATTCTGCAGGTTTTCTTACATCAAAAACAGGTATTTTATCTTTAATTTTTTCTTCTAAAACCGTTGCAGAAATAGACATTAAAGTATCTATTTCTTTACCTGCCTTTTTCCAAGAAAAAAAACTTCCCTCTAAATAACCTAAAACATTATCGAAACCAACTCTAGATAATCTTGTAATTGTATCCTCTTCTCTGCCTTTTGGTGTTACCAATAAAATTGGTTGCGTTATATCTTTAATTAGGGCACCTACCCAAGGAGCAAAACCACCGTCTATACCAATAAAAATAGACTGGGGTATAAAACCCTTTATAAATTCTAACTCATGTCGAACATCTAAAATCACAGCATTGGTTTCGTTTGCAATTGCCTCAAAACTTTCGATAGACAAAGGTTTTCTACTAATTTTTAAAATATCTTCTATAGATCGATAGCCTTCTTTATTTAATTGCACATTTAAAGGAAAATACGCTGGAGGAGGCAATAAACCGTCGGTTACTTCTTTTACGAATTCCGCTTTGTTCATGTCTGCTCGTAAAGCATAATTTGTTTCTTTTTGATTGCCAATAGTACCAACAGTCTCTTTACTTAAATTTTTACCACAGGCAGAACCCGCACCGTGGGCCGGATAAACAATAACAGCATCTGCCAGTGGCATTATTCTATTTCTTAAACTATCAAACAAAAAACCAGCTAAGTCTTTTTCAGTAATATCACTTTTTTGAGCTAAATCTGGTCTGCCTACATCACCTAAAAAAAGAGTATCTCCACTAAATAGTGCATAATCTTTACCGTTCTCATCTTTTAATAAATAACAAACACTTTCCATGGTATGTCCTGGCGTATGTAATACTGTTATCGTAATAGCACCGACTTTAAAAACTTGATTATCTTCGGCTATAATCGCTTCAAAATTTGTTTTTGCAGTTGGACCGTACACTATTTTTGCTCCAGTTTTTTGAGATAAAGTTACGTGTCCACTTACAAAATCCGCATGGAAATGTGTTTCAAAAATATAGTTGATTTTTGCATTATTATTTGCTGCTTTTTCAATATAATCTTGTACTTCTCTCAAAGGATCTATAATAGCCACCTCGCCTTTACTCTCTATATAATAGGCTCCTTGTGCCAAACAACCTGTGTATATTTGTTCTATAATCATGTTCTATTCTTTATTTTGAAACCTAAAACTAATTAAATAGCTGTGTTAGATAAATGATATATCAATCTTTATGATACTTGTATGCGTGTGGGATATAATTTAGCGCATCTCATAGCTAAAAACTAGCGGTTTTATTTACTTCTTAGTCGTACGATTGATGTATGTATTTCGCGTATTTTTCTTGATAGGCTCTATCTCCTGTTTTATAGAACTTAACTGCCTGATTGGCACGCATAAAAAAATGACTTAAATCTATAATTTCTAAAATTCCACTTCTAAATAAGTCGTCTCTTACAGGTCCTTTTACACCTGCAAAATAAAAGAATATTCCTTTTTTCTGACAAAATCGTATGCGCTCTTTTAACATTTCTACTCCCGTACTATCCACTCTATTGATACTTTCTGCATCTAAAACAATCAATTTTAAAGCACTGCCTTTTTTAAGAACCATTTCATCTAACTTATCTCTAAAGTAATTTGAATTTGCATAAAATAATTGTGCATCAAACCGAAATACTAAAATATCTTTATCAATAATAACCTCGGAAAATCGTTCTTTATTTCTATAAAAATTAGCGTCTGGTACTTTCCCTAATTCAGCAACATAAGGTCTAGAAGTTCTAAAAATCAAGATAATTAATGACAAGCTTACGCCAATAATTATTCCCTGCTCAATACCTAATAATAAGGTTGCTAAAAATGTAGCGAACATTAAACAAAAATCTAATTGATTGGCTTTCCATAGAAAAACAGCTTCTTTAAAATTTATCAATCCAAAGACTGCTACAATTATAATCGCTGCTAATACCGTTTGTGGCAAATGATAAAATAGTGGTGTTAAGAACAACAATGTAATTACCACCATCACTACAGATATTAATGCTGCCATCCCCGTTTTTGCACCACTTTCTTGGTTAATTGCAGAGCGCGAGAAACTAGATGTACTTGGATATGCTTTAAATAGAGAGCCTACCATATTACTAATACCTAAAGCGATTAATTCTTGGTTGGGTCGTATTCGATATACATCTTGTTTTGCCTCCAAGGACTTTCCTATAGAAATAATTTCAAGATATCCCACCATCACTAATGTTAATGCAATTGGTAATAATTCTCTTAATAATGGTATGTCAAATTCTGGAAAACCAAATTTTGGCAACCCAGAAGGAATATCTTTTACAATGGCAACCTCTGTAAAACTATTACCAAAATATTTCATAATCAAAACCCCTAAAACAACCACAATAAGTGCATTCGGAATCTTTTTATTTATTTTTCTAAAAATAATAATTAATAACGCAGAAATAAGTCCGATACTCGTTGTATAGGGATTAAAATTATTTATTTGCAGCCAAATATCTTCTATAATGATCTGAATTTGATCACTTTGAATAATATCTACACCAAATAAGTTTCTAAATTGGTTTAAGCCAATAATTAATGCAACAGCCGAAGTAAAACCTGTAATCACTGGCTTTGAAAGGAAGTTTACAATAAATCCTAAACTAAAGACACCCATTATAAATTGGATTGCACCCACCATTAGTGCTAATAAAATAGCAATAGAAATATAACTTTCTGAACCTGCCAATGCCAACGTAGAAACTCCTGTCGCAACAATTAAAGAATCCATAGCAACTGGACCAATTGCAACTTGTCTTGAAGAACCAAAAATGGCATACATAACCTGTGGCACTAAAGCACAATACAAACCATAAATTGGAGGTAATCCTGCAATAAGCGCATATGCAATACCTTGTGGGATTAAAATAATACCTACCGTAATTCCTGCAATTAAATCCCCTTTAAAAAGAGAAGTATTGTAGTTTGGTAACCAATCTAAAATAGGTACTAATTTTTTTATATTCATTCTTTGCGCTATTGGCAGTTTCGCCCTTTAAAGTTGGCTTTTGGTTCTTCGCTGTTTCTAAAAACGAATAGCAAAAGACGCATCGCTTATCAAAATAATTCTCCGTGGTTTTTTCCTTTTGTTCTTCCTAAATGTTTGTAGGCTAACTCTGTTACTTCTCTACCTCTCGGTGTTCTCATTATGAACCCTTGTTGAATTAAAAAAGGCTCATATACTTCCTCAATTGTTTCTGTATTTTCACTTACAGCAGTTGCAATTGTAGAGAGACCTACAGGACCCCCTTTAAACTTATCAATGATTGTTGCTAAAATTTTATTATCCATTTCATCCAAACCGTGTGCATCCACATTTAAGGCTCCTAAAGCATACTTGGCAATTTCTATGGTAATGTTACCGTCTCCTTTTATTTGCGCAAAATCTCGCACTCTGCGTAGCAATGCATTCGCTATTCTCGGCGTTCCTCTACTTCTTCCTGCAATTTCAATAGCTGACTCCATAGAAATGGGTACTTTTAAAATAAGCGCACTTCTCTGAATGATTGTAGTCAATAACTCTGTCTTATAATAATGTAATCTACTACTTATTCCAAATCTAGCTCTCATTGGAGCCGTTAATAATCCTGAACGCGTTGTAGCTCCAATTAGGGTAAAAGGCTCTAAATTGATTTGAACTGTTCTGGCATTAGGCCCAGATTCAATCATAATATCAATCTTATAATCTTCCATCGCAGAATACAAATATTCTTCTACAATTGGACTTAAACGATGAATTTCATCAATAAATAAAACATCCCGTTCGTCTAAATTGGTAAGTAAACCTGCCAAATCTCCTGGCTTATCTAAAACCGGACCCGATGTTACTTTTATACCAACTTGTAGTTCGTTTGCAAGAATATGTGCAAGTGTAGTTTTCCCTAAACCCGGAGGTCCATGAAATAGCGTATGATCTAAAGCCTCCTCTCTGCGGTTAGCAGCCTCTACAAATATTTTTAGATTATCAATTGCTTGATCTTGACCTGTAAAATCCTCAAAGGAAAGTGGACGTAATTTTTTTTCTACGTCTAAATCTTCATTTGATAAATTATCGTTTTCAGGATTTAAATTTTCGTTCATAAAACAAAGATAACAGATTTTAAGAAGAAAAAACAATGTTCTTAAAAAGCAAAAAACCTTTCCAATTGGAAAGGTTTTTTATGAATATTTTACTATTTATGAAGCTTCCTCACCCTCTAATAAAGGTGTTGTTTGTAATACAAAATCTTGACCGTGTAGGTAATCACTATCATCATCATTTGGATCTACACGTTTACTGTAATCATAAGCCCATCTATGAACTTCTGGTAATTTACCTGGCCAGTTACCATGCACATGTTCCACCGGAGTCGTCCACTCTAAGGTATTCGATTTCCAAGGATTTTGTGTTGCTTTCTCACCTCTGTACATAGAGATAAAGAAGTTCGCAATAAAGAAAATTTGTGCGACACCACCCACCAAGGCAAACAATGTAATTACAACGTTTATATCGGCTAAATCATCAAACATTGGGAAATTTGTATTGGTATAATACCTTCTTGGTAAACCGGCTAAACCGATAAAATGCATCGGCCAGAAAACTCCATAAGCACAAACTATTGTTATCCAAAAGTGCCAATAACCTAATGTCTTATTCATCATTCTACCATACATCTTTGGGAACCAGTGGTAAATACCAG
>JBNMOF010000057.1:0-10992 GCA_051277175.1 Polaribacter sp. | reverse complement strand
TTACACCTTTATAAGCTCTTAAATTAGGATGTGCTGCTTGTAAACCGTCCTGAAAAACAGAATGTTCTTTCACACGAAAAGTTTCTGTAGAACCATTTGCCAAAGGGAAATCTAAGTCAACAGTAGTGTTTAGTGCCCTTTGAACCGCAGACAAATGCTCTTGAATTGCATTTAACTGTAAATTGTGTAATTGAAAATCTGAAGGCATTGTCCGGCGAGACTGCAAAGAAACTCGGCTATCTAGAGATTTAGTTAGTTGCCAAAAGTTATTCTGGGCAGCACTTACTGCAGTAATACATACTGCAAATAGAAGTAATAGTTTTTTCATAATGTGAGGGTTTTTGAAGTTAATATAAAACATAAAGTGTTAAATATAAGGAATCTGTAAATAAACGCCAAATAAAAAGATATGAACATCTGAATACATCATAGCGGTGTTTTATCTAGAATTGATTTTATATATAATTTATCAATCTACATAAACAATCAAATTCAGTAAATAATTAATCAATTCTAGCCCATCTTCATGCTATAAAAAACAAACTTTTATCGAATTCAAATTAATGTTTTTATATTGCACAAAATCTATCTAATTTGAAAAGAGTTATAGTTGCAGTTACAAATGATATATCTACAGACCAAAGAGTAGCTAAAGTTTGTAATACTTTATTTCACAATAATTTTGAAGTGCTATTAATTGGTAGGAAATTAAAGAATAGTAAAATTGTAGAAAGAAAATATAAAACAAAAAGATTTAATTTAATATTTAACTCTGGTTTTCTTTTTTTCGCAGAATACAATTTTAGATTATTTTTTTTCTTGTTATTCACTAGAAAAGATATTTTGTTATCCAACGATTTAGATACTTTACTACCAAATTATCTAATTAGTGTTCTTCAAAGAAAAAAAATTGTTTTTGATAGTCACGAGCTTTTTCCTGAAATACCTGAACTGGTAGCCCGACCTAATGTAAAAAAAATCTGGCTTTCTTTAGAGAAAAGCATACTTCCTAAACTTAAAAACAACTATACCGTTTGCAATAGCATTGCAGATTTCTATAAAAATAAATACAACGTACATTTTGAAACAATCAGGAACCTTCCAATAAAAAAAGAAGTTGAAAAAGGGATGTTTACTTTCGAAACTGCTCATAAAAAAATTATTTTATATCAGGGTGCTCTAAATATTGGGCGTGGTTTAGAAAACCTTATAGAAACAATGAAATCCTTAGAAAATCATCTTTTGGTAATTATTGGTGACGGAGATATCTACAAATCTCTAAAAGAGAACGTTTCAATAGAAAAACTAACTCACAAAGTCATTTTCTTAGGAAAAATTTCGCCAGAAAAATTGCATAAATTAACACCTTTGGCAGACTTAGGAATTAGTTTAGAAGAGGATTTAGGCTTAAATTATAGATTTGCTTTACCCAACAAAATCTTTGATTATATTCAAGCCGAAGTGCCTATTTTGGTTTCTAATTTGCCTGAAATGAGTGCAATTGTTAAACATTATAATGTGGGTGAAGTTGTTCTAAATAAGAATCCAAAGAAATTAGCAAATCAAATTAAACAGCTTTTAGAAAAGGACTTTACGCAAGAGTTAAAAGTAGCGAAAAAGGAGTTGATTTGGGAAAAACAAGAGCGCAAATTAATGGCGATATTTAATAATTTAAAATAATTATTTTAAATATTGAAAAGAAACGGATTAGCGCTTCTAGCGCTTATTTCTTCGAACTAATTGGAGATATTTTGTATGTAAACATTCCTAAATACTACTTTTAAAACAGGGTACCTGCTCCGATATATTCTTAGTAATTTTCTAAAATGAACGCTACACATACAATATCATCACAAAAAAGCAACAAATAGTACCTTTAGATTTCAACTTTACCTACAAATATGTTGCTAGTACCGGATACTCAAACACAAAATAAACCGACTATTTAACCGCTATTTTTGTTCCGATTTTAAGTGACAGATATAGCTTACTTTCAAACAATTTAAGAAAAAAACTGAAGATTTCTTAATCGTTAACTTTTCGAAAAAAGGATAAAACTTAGCTACCGTACGTGCCATTTTAAGCAATGATATCTTTCTAACAAACGAAAGCAAGGGCATTTCTTTGGCATCAATTAATTCTTGATTGTCAAGGAAAACAAGATTCTCCATCGCTTTTTTAGTTTTTGTAACAAAAAGGGTGTTTTCATCCAAACCTAAATGATACACTTCATTGTTTAGATGCGTTACTTGATAGTTTTTTTGAATCAATTGTAAAGAAAATAAAAAGTCTTCTTTCCCGTATTGTGTTAAATTTTCATCGAATTTCACCACATCAAAAACCGATTTTTGAATCAGAAAATTAGATGTAAAAAAATATTTTTCCGGATTTTCATTGCGCCGTTGTGACGAGATTTCTTCATGTTTCTTGCCATACTTATAACGCAACAAACTAAAGTTTTCTTTTTTATTTTGATATAAAATGCCCCCACAAAAAACAGTATGCTCTTTTTTAAAACAAGCTATATAATTTTTCACAAAGCTTGACCTTACAGGAATAACATCGGCATCTAAAAATAACAGCCACTTATATTTAGCTGTATGCGCTAATAAATTACGAATAGCGCTTCTGCCTATATTGTTCTCCAAACTTTTAAAACTAGAAAAAGAAAGTGTATTTATTTTTTCGTTTTTAGAATTTAATGGCGAGTGAGAACCGTCATCTAAACAAATAATTTCAAATTTTATAGCTTCTAAAATTAATTGTTGCTGCATTTCTTTCACCAAAGAAAAAGTATCACAATCATATGTTGGTATCAGAACAGAAAGCATTAAACTCCAATTTGTTGCGCTACTTCAAACAATTTTCCATCTTCACATTTCAATGTTTTTTGTTTAAATTTAACGATTAATTGATAATCATGTGTTGCCATTAAAATGGTTTTACCACTTTTATGAATTTCATTCAACAACTCCATCACCTCCATCGAAGTCTTCGGATCCAAATTTCCTGTTGGCTCATCTGCTAAAATTAATTCTGGATCATTTAAAAGGGCTCTTGCAATGGCTATTCTTTGTTGTTCCCCCCCAGAAAGCTCAAACGTTTTTTTATAATATTGAGATTTTAAACCCACTTTGTCTAAAACTTCATGAATTTTATTTTTTATAAGTTCGGTGTCTTTCCAACCTGTTGCTTTTAAGACAAATTTTAAATTATCAAAAACATTTCTATCATTTAATAACTTAAAATCTTGAAATACAATTCCTATTTTTCTTCTTAAAAATGGAATTTGCTTTTCTTTTAATTGATTCAAATCAAAATCCACAATACTTCCGGTTCCCTTTTTTAAAGGTAAATCGCCATAGAGCGTCTTCATTAGACTACTTTTACCGCTTCCTGTCTTTCCTATTAAATAGCAAAAATCTCCTTTATTCAGGGTTAAATTCACTTTAGAAAGGACTAAATTATCTCGCTGATAAATAGCTGCGTCTTCTAATTGTAAAACAGGATTGCTCATAATATTCATTAGTTTTCACAAATCTAAAAGTTTCTGGCGATTTTTTACTATTAATTGATAACAATTCTTATTTTTGAGTAGAATTTTGCTAATTATTCGACGCGCTATCCAACAAATTAAAAAATTGTTCGTTATTTATTTTGAGAGTAAAAATAATTCTATGAAACATTATTTTTTAACAAAACTTGTGCTATTTTTAAGTATTTACTTTGTTGCAAACAACACTTTTTCGCAACAATCTATTGCAGATGCAACCCATTTAACCGCCTATAATAATGGATTAAAACTGTACAATACAAAAGCATATGCTGCTGCACAAAAAACATTTTATGAAGTTTCTGAAGAAGCTTCTAGCGGTTCTAATTTAAAAACAAATGCTTCTTATTATGAAGCAATGTGTGCTATAAAACTAAATCAGCCAGATGCTGGAGAAAAAATACGCGCTTTTGTAGAAGAGAATCCAAACAGTAGTAAAAAAAATAATACTTTTTTTAATATCGCCAACTATTACTTTGCAAACAAAAGAGCCGCTTACGCCTTAAAGTGGTATCAAAAAGTGAATATAGCATCGCTTGCATTAGAAGATCAGAAAGCATTGAACTTTAAAATGGGGTATGGTTTTTTAGTTACCAAAAATTTAGATTTAGCAAAAACACGTTTTTTACCATTAATTAACGATGCAAAATACGGAAACGACTCAAGATATTATTACGGATATATTGCATATAAATTAGAAGATTACGGCATTGCACAATCGACCTTGAAGGAAATTGCAGACAATGAATCTTACAGAGCAGAAATTTCTTATTATTTACTAGATATTAGTTTTAAAACGGGCAAATTTAATCGTTCCATTAAAGTTGGTTTAGCACTACTCGAAACAATAGATAAAAAATTAAAATCTGAGGTTTCTAAAATTATTGGCGAAAGTTATTTTAATCTTAAAAAATACGCAGAAGCGATTCCTTATTTAATAGGGTATAAAGGAACGAAATCAAAATGGAGTAATACAGATTTTTACCAATTAGGATACGCCTATTACAAACAAAACGATTTTGAAAATGCCATAAATAACTTCAATAAAATTATTGATGAAAAGAATACCGTATCTCAAAATGCATATTATCATTTAGGAGAGTGTTATATGAATTTAGAGAAAAAAGCAGCTGCTTTAAATGCGTTTAAATCTGCCTCTGAAATGAATTTTGATAAAAAAATTCAAGAAGATGCTGCATTAAATTATGCAAAATTAAGTTACGAAGAAGGAAATCCTTTTAAACCTGTTGCGGAAGTTTTACAAGCGTATTTAAAAGCATATCCAGAGTCTAAAGCATACGAAGAAATAAATAATTTACTGGTTTCTTCCTTTTTGAATCAGCAAGATTATGTAGGTGCTTTAAAATTCTTATCTCAGAAAAAATCCGCAGAAAATATTGCTTTAACTTTAGAGGTTTCTTTGTATCGAGGAATTCAATTATTTAACAAAAACAATTATAAAAAAGCACTTCCTTATTTTATTAATGGAAAAAAATCCAACCTTTTAGAAGTAAAACAAAGAGCACAATACTGGGAAGCTGAAACAGAATATAGGTTAAAAAATTACAAGGTTGCTTTGAACAAGTTTACTTCATTAAATATTTTTTTAAACCCAACAAATACATCAGACTTTTTATTCATAGATTATAACATTGGTTACAGTCATTTTAAATTAAAAGAATACGAAAAAGCAGGGGAAGCTTTTGCAATTTTCCTACAAAAAGACTCCATTCCAGATACCACAAAATATGACGCTTTAATCCGTTTAGGAGATAGTTATTTTGCAGCAACCAAGTATAAAGAAGCGATTGCAACCTATCAAAAAGTAACTGACAATTATGGTTTGGGTGCGGACTACGCAGCCTACCAAATTGGAATGAGTTATGGTTTTATTGATGAAAATGAAGCTAAAATAATAATACTCAAAGAAGTAATTAATAACTATCCCGTTTCTAATTTAAAGGATGATGCATTGTACCAACTTGGAAACACCTATTCTAAAATAAAGGATTTTAAAAATGCACATTTTTCTTATAACAGGTTGTTAGAAAAGCACCCTAAAAGTGTGTTTTTATCACGCACCCTACTAAGACAGGGCTTGCTTTATTTTAATGAAGATCTAAATATGAAAGCTTTGTTGAAATACAAAGATGTTGTGTCGAGATTTCCGAATTCACCAGAAGCCTTAGAGGCGGTTTCAAATGCCCGAAAAGTTTACATAGCGGAAGGAAACCTCGAAGATTATGTAAATTGGATTTCAACCTTAAAATTTATTAATAGTAGCAACTCAGAACTAGAAAACACCACTTTTGCGGTTGCAGAAAAAAAATATTTAACCGCTACAAAAGAAGACGAAATCATTTTTAGCCTTGAAAAATATATTAGCCAATTTCCTGAAGGAATGCATAAGATAAAAGCAAATTATTATCTGGCAGCTGTCCTTTTTAAAGCAGCACAATTTGAAAAAGCAATTCCTTATTATGATTTCATAATTCAAGAAGAAAGCTCTGAATATACAGAAGAATCTTTAAATAAATTATCTCAAATCTATTTAAAGAAGGGTGCCTTTAATAATGCGCTTCCAACTTTAAAAAGATTAGAAGAGGAAGCTTACATTTCAGAAAATATTCTTTTTGCGCAAAGCAACCTAATGAAAGGCTATTATGAAACAGAAAACTATGAATCTGCCATACGATACGCTAAAAAAATATTACAAAAAGAGAAGTTAGACATTGCGATAGCAAACGATGCAAAGATAATTGTTGCGAGGTCATCTGTTAGAAAAGAGGATTTTACTACTGCAAAAGCATATTATACTGAAATAGAAAAGACAGCAAACGGAGTCTTAAAAGCCGAAGCTTTATATTACAATGCCTATTTAAAAAATCAGGAAAAAGAATATGAAGCCTCTAATAAAATCGTTCAAAAATTAATTTCGACTCATGTTACTCACAGGTATTGGGCAGTAAAAAGCTATGTGATAATGGGTAAAAACTATTATGGCTTACAAGATATATATCAAGCAACCTTTGTGTTAGAAAACGTAATAAAAAACTTTAAAGAGTTTGACAATATTGTAAAAGATGCACAATTTGAACTCGCCGCAATAAAGAAAAAAGAGGCGAAAACAAATAACTCCGTAACACCAGAAAAACAAGACTAATGAAAAATAGTTTTCTTATATACGTTATTTTAATTGGTTTTTTTTCTGTGAATGCACAAGAAAAAAAGAAAGATACTATTGTCGCAACAGAAATTGTAAATATAGAAACAAAATACAATCCTAAGATTGCAGATGCCAATAAAATAAAGAACAATCCAACCATTAAATTATTAGAAAAAAGCAATAAAAAGAAATTAGAATATACTATTTTCTCTGCACCAGTTGCCTCTACATTTGTTCCTAAAACAGGTGTTTTAAAAGGCATCGATGTGGGTGTAAAAGAAAGAATTTACAACAACTATTTCGCCGGTGGTTATGGTAATTTTGCAAGTCCTTATGCAGAATTATTTATCTATAAAGGTACGCGTTTTGATAACGAATATGGTGTACATGCAAAATATAGCGCTTCTGCAGAAAATGTTAGAAATACTGTTTTAAATAGTAATTTTTTAAATTTTAATACGGCTATTTTCTTCAAAAAAGAAACAAGATACTTTGATTGGAAAGTAAGTTTAGACGCAGAAAAAGAGAACTACAACTGGTATGGTTTGCCTTCAGATAAGGTGTATACAGAAACTACGATTCGTGCCATTGATGAAGCACAAAATTATAATTATGTAAAATTAGCAGGAGATTTTAACTTTCATGATTCTTATTTTGAGTTTGGTAAAGTGTCTGTAGCTTATTTTACGGATGCGTTTAAAACTTCAGAAATATTTGCTAATTTTGAAACGAAATTAAACTTACCGTTAGACTTTTTAAGTACTAATTTAAATGATATTTCTATAAATTCAGGAATCGAGGTATTGAGCGGAACCTTTAAAAATAATTATGACAATACTGGTGAAATAAAATACAATTTAATAACTGCAAAACTGGCGCCTGAGTACAAAATGGAATATCTTGGTTTTTCATTGAAAGCAGGTTTAAAAACTTTTGTTTCATTAGACGTAGAAAACGATATTACAAACTTTTTCATATTCCCAGATATATTTGTTCAAACAAGTATTTTTGAAAAATATATATTCGCCTACAGCGGTTTTAACGGAGATTTAGAAACAAACACTTATAAAAAATTCACAGATGAGAATCCATATGTGGCCCCCACATTATTGATAAAACAAACCGCAACGTCTTCAAACTTATTTTTTGGTTTAAAAGGGAATATTTCAAGAGATTTTAGTTATCATGTAAAAGCAAGTACCAAAAAAGAAGCCAATAAGCCATTATTTTTACGCAATAACTCCAAGTCTAACGGAACAAACACCATTTCTAACGGAGAAGATTTAAAAGGGTATGCATACGGAAACTCCTTTAAAATTTATTATGATGATGTAAGCTCAACTTCATTATTTGCCGAAGTAGAATATCAATATGATAAAAACCTTTTATTTTCTGCACAAATTCAATTTGACAATTATACCGCTACAAATGCTTTAGAAAATTGGAATTTACCAAGCTTACAAAGCTCGTTTTCCGCAAACTATAAAGAAGATAAATGGTATGCAACTGCAAATATATATTATGTAGATGAACGTAAAGACGCCTTATACAATGCCACAATCCCTTCAAGTATAAATGGTGTAGAAACTTTAAGTGCTTTTATAGATGTTAATTTAAATGGAGGATACCATTTTAATGACCGGTTTTCTACGTTTTTAAGACTCAACAATCTTTTAAACACAGAATACCAGCGTTTTGCAAATTTTGAAACGCAAGGTTTTCAAGTTCTAGGAGGAATTACATATAAGTTTGACTTTTAGAGATAGTTGTTTTCAAAATAAAATTTTTAAAAGAAAACAATAGCATATTTACCTCTAACAACCACTCCATTAATCTCGCTACTTCAAAACAAGTTTAAAAAATACCATACTTAAATATATGAAAGTAGAGAAATAAGTACATAAATTTTAAATGCTCCGCTTTCTCATTTCCTTTTTGTAATTTTAGACGAAATAAAATTATAAAAACATGAAAAAACTACTGCTTTTAATTTCCATCTCGCTACTTACACTTTCCTGTATTACAAAATCAGAAAAAAAAATAGCTCAGCAACTTTCTTCGGAAGAGAAAGTAGATTCAACACATATTAAAACCTTATTTAACAGTGTTTTAAAAGATGGTAAATCTTATGAGTGGTTAAGAGATTTAACTCAAAATATAGGGGGCAGATTATCGGGTTCTCCAGAAGCGGCTAAAGCAGTTGTTTGGGGAGAGAAACTAATGAATACAGTTGGTTTAGATTCTGTTTGGTTGCAACCTGTAATGGTACCGCATTGGGTTCGTGGTGAAAAAGAAACTGCAAGATATACAACAAACGGAATAAAAAAGAAGGTCCCTATTTGCGCTTTGGGATTTTCTGTTGCAACTCCTAAAACAGGAATATTAGCAGAAGTTATTGAAGTTCAAAGTTTAGAGGAAGCCACTGCTCTCGGAATAAAAATGCAAGGTAAAATTGTGTTTTTTAACAGACCTTTCGATAATACATTAATAAATACATTTAGTGCGTATGGTGGTTGTGTAGATCAGCGGGTACAGGGTGCTAATATTTGTGGCCAGTTTGGCGCAAAAGGAGTAATTGTGCGTTCGATGACAAATGCCGAAGATGATTTTCCGCATACAGGAACAATGACTTATAATGAGCTTCCTCAAGAACAGCGCATTCCAGCAGCAGCAATTAGTAGTAGAGCTGCAACCATATTGAGTGCAGATTTAAAAAGGAATCCAAATTTAAAATTCTACTTCAAGCAAGACTGCGAGACCTTACCAGATGCGCCTTCTTTTAATGTAGTTGGAGAAATCAAAGGATCAGAAACGCCTGAGAATATTTTTGTAGTAGGTGGTCATTTAGACTCTTGGGATTTAGGGGAAGGCGCCCATGACGATGGCACCGGAATTGTACAATCTTTAGAAGTTGCCTACTTATTCAAAAAAAATAATATCAAACCAAAAAACACCATTCGAATCGTATTTTTCATGAATGAAGAAAACGGAACTCGTGGAGCAAAAAAATATGCAGCATTAGCAAAATTGAATAAGGAAAATCATATCGGTGGTTTAGAATCCGACGCAGGTGGTCATACTCCAAGAGGTTTTTCTATTCAAGCAAATGCATCCAATACCAAATTATTACAAAGCTGGAAAAAGTTATTAGCTCCTTATGGTTTACATGATTTAGATGCTGGTGGTTCTGGTGCAGATATTGCTCCACTAAAAGGAGAAGATGTAACTTTAGTTGGCTACAGACCAGACAGTCAACGCTATTTTGACTATCACCACACAAGTAGCGATACCTTTGATAAAGTAAATAAGCGTGAACTAGAGTTAGGAAGTGCTTCTATGGCGAGTATTGTTTATTTGATGGATAAATACCTATACAAAGACATTGCTGTAAAACCTTAAGTGCTATGGAAACTACGGCACTTATTTTAAGGATACTATTCGGAATAATTTTCTGTTTTGCAGGAATTATGCACGTCATAAAACCAAGAATTTTTAAGGATTTTATACCTGACTTTCTTCCAAAATTAACGGTTAATTATATTTTTGGAGCTATTGAATTTATTTTAGGAGTTGGACTGTTTTTTTCTGAAACGGTAAAAAATGCAGCCGTAGGAATTTGTATACTGATGCTCTTATTTCTACCCATTCATATTTGGGACGCCACCAAAGTTAAACCAGCAATCGGACCTAAAAAAATTGCTTTTATTAGAATTCCTTTACAATTTTTGTTGATGTATTGCGCGTATATTATTTATAAAAACTCATAAATTAAAGAATCAAAAAATGAAAAAAATACTCTTGTTATTAGTGACACTACTTTCGCTATTTTCTTGCATCAAAGAAAAGGTTGATGTAATTGTTATCAATTCAAATGCGTATACTGTGAATGCTAATTTTGACAAAGCAGAGGCTTTTGCCATTAAAAATGGTGTTTTTGTAGCTGTTGGAAAAAATGCAGAAATCTCAGGTAAATATCAATCTGACGTACTTGTAGATGCTAAAAATAAAACCATTGTACCTGGATTAATAGACGCACATTGCCACTTTTACAGAATGGGATTGCAACAACAAAAGGTTTCTTTGGAAGGCACTAAAAGTTATGACGAAGTTTTACAAAAACTAGTCGAGTTTCAAAAAGAAAAAAATACCTCTTTTATTACAGGTCGGGGTTGGGATCAAAACGATTGGACGCTAAAAGAATTCCCAACAAAAGAGAAATTAGATCGTTTATTTCCCACAATTCCTGTGGCTATTGGCAGAGTAGACGGACATG
>JBNMOF010000056.1:0-11019 GCA_051277175.1 Polaribacter sp. | reverse complement strand
AAAGAGTATTTATTAGATCGATTCTTTAGGCCCAATCTTTAAAAGGAAGTTTGCTAATACTCGAGTTATAATACTTTAACTCTCCAGTAACTTCTTTGGCTAACCAACTTGGTTTTTCAAATTTCTCATTTTCAGCGCCTAATTCTATTTCTGCAACAATTAAACCTAAGTTATCTCCTAAAAAGAAGTCTACTTCAAAAGTATGAGGCCCTTTTTTTATTAAATATCGCTGCTTTTCTATTAAATTGGGTTCACATAAAAGTAGTAACTCGTCAGCTTCAGAAAAAGGTATTTCTTTTTCCCATTCAAACCTACTAGTTCCTGTGGTATTTGATTTTCCTTTGATCGTTACAAATGCTGTATCGTCAGAAACCCTTATTCTTACCGTTCTATTTTTATTGGAGTTTAAATATCCTTGTTTAATGTATTTCTTTTCAAAGCTTTCTGTTTTAAAGTCTAAATTCTTCACTAAAAACTTTCTTTCTATTTCTATGCCCATAAAATCCTATTCAATTTTGTACTAATGTAGTCTGTTTTAGCGTTATTGTAACAATAAATAAATATCTTTGGAAACTAAATTATTTAAATGAAAAAAATCTTTTCGCTTTATATTCTTATCTTTTCGCTAGCAATATATGCACAAACAGATTATAGTGCTTCTTGGGAAGATTTTTACTCATATAATAATGTAAAAGACTTTACAAAGGTAGAAAATGTAATTTATGCTTTGGCAGATAATGCTATTTTTACCTACGACGTTACAAGCGGAGAAATTAATAAATTATCCTCTGTACAAGGCTTGTCTGGTGAAACCACAACAGCCATCTATTATAATAAAGAATTTAAAAGATTAGTTATTGGCTATGAAAATGGTTTACTAGAGGTTGTAGATGATGATGGAAGCATTACTATTTCTTCGGACATTGTTAATTTTAATCAATCTGGAGAGAAAAGTATCAACCATATTTCAGCATTTGAAAACAAACTTTATTTATCTACTCCATTTGCAGTGGTTGTTTATGACATAGAAAAATTAGAATTTGGAGATACTTTTTTTATTGGAAATAATTCTTCATCTATCAAGGTTAATGAAACGATAGTCTCGAATAATATAATTTATGCAGCTACAGAAACGGGAATTTTTAAAGCAGACGTTACAAACAAATTATTGATAGATTTTAATAATTGGGAACAACCAATTAAAGATAGAAATTTTAAAAATATTGCGTTCTTAAATAGCTTGTATGTCACAGAAGGTTCTGAACTGTTTGCTTTTGATGGAGATATTCTAGGCAATGAAATAAATTTTGATGAAGAAATAAAAAGCATAAAAGCATCTACTACACATTTAAGTATCTCTTTAAATAAAAAAGTGGTGGTACTTGATATTTCTATGAATGAATTGGGTCAATTTTCTGCAAGTACTGCCCTCGATTATTCTTTAAATAATGCTTTTTTTGAAAATGATACTTGTTTCCTAGCTACCAAAAATTTCGGTATTTTAGCGGCAACTTTAGATGCATCAGATACTTATTTAGAAATTCACCCAGAAGGTCCTTTGTCTAATGATGTTTTTTCAATTGCAGCAAATAACACTAATTTGTGGGTAGTTTATGGTGGTTATAATGATGTTTTTGGCCCCACTTTTAATAAACAAGGTTTTAGTCACTATAACGGAGAGAACTGGATAAATACAAAATATAATCCAGCTTTTCCTATTAAAGATTTAAGTCATATTACTATCGATACAAACGCAGAAAATAAAGTATATATCAGTTCTTTGGGAGATACGCGAAGCGTGAATAGTGTATCTACTGGAGGGATTTTGGTAGTTGAAAATGACGAAATTGAAACTTTCTATAACCAATTAAATAGTCCTTTAGAAGATATAGTAGCGACAGATCCAAACAGAGTTGTAATTCGAGTAGTCGGATCTGCTATAGATAGTCAAGGTAATTTATGGGTAACAAATATTGGAGTACCAAACGAATTAAAAAAACTTTCAGTAAACGGACAATGGTCTAGTTTTGATATGAGATCTGTTAAAACCGTTGCAAAAAATGGTTTAAGCGAAATGGTTATAGACAGAAACAATAGTATCTGGTATGGTTCTAGAGGTAACGGAGTTTTTGTTTTTAATGAAAATGGAAATCGAAAAAAAGCGCTAATAGCAACGCCAAATTTAGGGAACCTACCAGATGCTAATGTGAATGCATTGGCGGTAGACAGAAGTAATAGTATTTGGATCGGTACAAAAAATGGCTTAGTTATCTATACCGGTGCTTCCAGAGTTTTTGAGGATACAGCAATTAATGCACAGCCGATAGTCATTAATGGGGACGAAAATGGATTTGGAGAACGTCTTCTGGGCGACCAAGCAATTAACGCGATTGCGGTAGATGGCGGTGATAATAAATGGTTTGGAACAGACAATGGAGGTGTTGTGTATACAAATCCAAATGGTCAAGAAACACTTGCAATATTCAGTAAAAGGAACTCTCCGTTACCTTCTAATCGGATTTTTAAAATTAGGGTAGATAATTCTTCAGGTAAAGTATACTTTGCTACAGATAAAGGTATTGTGGCTTACAATAGTAATGTTTCCCCTTTTGGTGATGTTTTGGGAGCTGTATATGCGTATCCAAATCCTGCACTTAAAAATCACGAAACTGTTACTATAGACGGAAGAAATGGCACACATTTACCAAGAGGAACAAATGTAAAAATTATTGATGTAGCTGGCAATCTAGTTTATGAAACCAATGTTGTCGAGGGGCAAGAATTACAAGGAGGAAAAGTAGTTTGGAATAAATTAAACTTAGCAGGAAATAAAGTGGTGTCTGGTATTTATGTTGTTTTACTTTCTAATGACGATGCCTCAGAAACTTCAGTTACAAAAATCGCTATCGTTAATTAAATGGCCGTTGTAACCACCAAAGCAATTGTGTTAAGCAGCTTAAAGTATAGCGATACCAGTTTAATTGTAAAATGTTATACAGCGCAAGAAGGCATTAAATCTTACATTATAAAAGGTATTTTAAAACCGAAAAAAGGTGGAATTAAAGTGGCATATTTTCAGCCTTTAACACAATTAACTTTGGTTGCAAACCACAGCACTAAAAGTTCGCTTCATACTTTAAAAGAAGTACAAATTTTAAACCCATACAAAACAATTTATAGAGATATTGTAAAACAATCTGTGGTGTTGTTTCTTTCTGAAGTGCTGTCTAGCAGTATTCAAGAAGAAGAAAAGAATCTAGATTTTTACAATTATTTAGAAGCAGGTTTAACTTGGCTAGATGTTCATGATAAAATAGCCAATTTTCACTTACTTTTTTTATTGAATGCATCTCGTTTTTTAGGATTCTACCCAGACACAACAGCATCAGAAGTTTTTGGTTTCGATTTATTAAACGGAAGTTTCTCAGAATCAACAGGTAATAAAAATGTTATTTTTGGCAACGAATTTTATCAATTTAAAAAGCTTTTAGGCATAAATTTTGATAGTATAGAAAAAGTATCTTTTAGCAAAAATGAAAGGCAATTAGTGTTACGAACCATAATCAGATATTTTGAATTACATTTGGACGGTTTTAGAAAACCTAAATCATTACAAATTTTAGAAGCAGTTTTTAATTAATGAAGAATTTACTTTTTACAATCGTTTTTTTTATCAGTAGTTTTATTTTTTCACAAAAAGTGAAGGTTTTAGATCAGCAAACTGGTAAAATAGTTAAAAATGTAACCATTTTTAATGACAAACAAACTATTAATATCACTACAAATAATAACGGGTTTGCAGATATTTCTGAATTTCTGAATAAAGAAATTGTAGTATTTTCTCACCTTTCTTACACCATTTTAAGAGTAAAGAAATCGGTTATAAAATCAAAAAAATATATTATATACTTAACAAATGAATCTGAACAATTAGATGAGGTAGTAATTTCTTTATTTAAAAAAGAGGAAAAAGCAAATAGAATTGCAGAACAAATTGCCGTTTTAAATTCGAGAGATATTCAAAAAGTTTCAGCACAAACATCTGCAGATTTATTGGCAACAATTCCAGGTATAAAAGTACAAAAATCTCAATTTGGTGGCGGAAGTCCTGTAATTCGTGGTATGGAATCTAACCGCGTTTTGTTAGTCGTAGATGGTGTTCGAATGAATAATGCTATTTATAGAAAAGGACATTTACAAAGTTCTATTACGGTTACTCCTAATATGTTAGAAAAAACGGAAGTTGTTTTTGGACCTTCGTCGGTTGTATACGGTTCGGATGCCCTAGGTGGTGTCATTCATTATTACACAAAAACACCAAAATTATCTGAAGAAAATGAAGTTGAAAGTCAAGTGTTTTCTAGGTTTTCAACAGTAAATCATGAAGTAACAACTAGTGTTTCTGCAGAAATTAAAAGAAAAAACTGGGCATCTTTAACAAGCGTTTCTTATAGTGATTTTGGAGATCTAAAAGCGGGTAAAAAGCGTTCTCATGGTTTTGATGATTGGGGAAAGGTATTCTTCTACTCAGAAAATATCAATGGAAATTATAAAGAGAATCCAACTAGAAATTCTAATCCAAATTTGCAAAGAAATACAGGGTATACTCAAACAGATGTTTTGCAAAAATTTTTTGTACCACTATCTGAAAATACCGATTTAAAGATAAACCTCCAGTACTCCTCATCATCTGATATTCCAAGATTTGATAGATTGGCAGAGTTAAAAGATGGAGAATTAAAATTTGCAGAATGGTTTTATGGACCTCAAAAAAGATTTCTAGCATCTACGCAGTTTCTTATAAATCCTAACAATAGTTGGATTGAAAATGGCACAATCACAGCAGCATATCAAAACTTACAAGAAAGTAGAATTCAACGTAAATTTGGCAGTTTAGATAGATCTAATAGGGAAGAAGTTGTAGACGTTTTTAGTGTGAATGGAGACTTTTCTGTATCGTTAACAGAAGATAAAAAAAGAACACTTTCTTATGGTTTTGAATTTGCTTACAATGATTTGAAATCAATAGCTTTGGGCAAAAAATTAAATATTGTAGAAGGAGAAATAGCTGGTTTTTCAAACGACTTTAATATTCAATCTCGATACCCAGACGGTGGTAGTAATTATTTAAGTTCTGCCGTTTATGTAGATTATAGGCAAGATATTACAAGTAAATCTACTTTAAATACGGGTGTTCGTTTTACAAACACCAATTTAAATGCAAAATGGATAGATCAAACCTTTATACAATTGGCAGAAACCCAAATTCAAGCAAATCACTCTGCGGTAACTGCAACTTTAGGATATGTATATAAACCGAACAAAAATTGGCAAATTAACAGTGTTATTTCTTCTGGGTTTAGATCTCCTAATATAGATGATATAGGAAGAGTTCGCGAAAAAGCGGGTAATGTTACTGTGCCAAATATACACGTTACACCAGAATTTGCGTACAATGCAGAAATTGGGATTCAGAAATACTTCAATAATAAAAAATTCCGTTTTGGCGCGAATGTGTATTATACTTTATTAGACAATTATATTCAAAGAGATTTTGTTTACAACGCAGACGGAAGTATACAACAAGTGGAATTTGATGGTGAATTTGGGAATGCAGTTTCAAATCAAAATAAAGAGCAAGCCTATATCACTGGTTTTACAGCAAATTATTTAGGTAAAATTTCTAATGCTTGGAATACTTCTGGATTTATAACCTATACTAAGGGAAGAACATACGACACAAAAGAGCCGTTGTCCTCTATTCCACCGCTATTTGGTCAGTTTGAAGTTACTTATAGAGCCGATAAAATTGAGTTGGGTGCTGCGATTCGTTTTAACTCTCAGAAAGATGTTGAAGATTTTAATGTTACAGAAGGAATCGATAATCTTGACTTAACACCAATTGTAGATGAAAGTGGAACCGATGACAAAGAGATATACTTTGGTTCACCAAGTTGGGTTGCTTTAGGTTTGAATGGAAGATATATAATTAGCAGTAATTTTTCTATACGCGCAAGAATAGATAATTTATTAGACCAGCATTATATAGAATTCGCATCTGGGGTTGCTTCTCCAGGAAGAAATTTATCGGTTTCCTTTCGGGCTAATTTTTAAGCTACTTTTTTTTTCCTTCTTCTGTAAAATTACTAGTCAAGGCTTTTTCAGTTTTTACAATACTTACAATTATAGATAAAAAAACAAAAGCCATCGGTTGCCATGTTAATTCGGCTTTTAGAAAAGTTACAAAAGCGAGACCAGCAAGAAAAGAAATGCCTGCATAAATTAATAAACTTTTATTAAAAGTGGTGTTGGCAAAATCCCATATTTCTTGATTTTGAATTGCTTTTGGAGTTTTATAGCCATAAAGGCGATTGATTTTTTTTGGTGGAAATTTCCAAAAAATAATGCTGATTAAAAACAACAATCCGTTGGTAGTAAAAACATATAACAAGGCATCACTCATATTTTTATTTCTTTTTAGGTCTTAGTAATCCTTCTTGTGCAAAAGAGGCAACAAGTTTTCCTTCTCTTGTAAAAATATTTCCTTTTGCTAAACCTCTTGCTCCAAAAGCATTGGGAGATTCTGCAGAAAAGAGCATCCAATCATCAAACTCGAAATCTCTAAAAAACCACATAGAATGATCTAAACTTGCACTTTGTGTATTTGCAAAACTAAACTTACTTCCATTTGGGTTAAACGCTGCATTTAATATATTATAATCTGAAATATAGGTAAGAATTTCTTGCTTAGTTCTATAGTCTAAATCTTTTTTTTCACCTTTTAAACGAAACCAAACTTGCTCTGTTGCTGGCAGGTCTTTAGGATCTAAAGGATTGGGAACCCTTACAGGTTTGAATTCTATAGGCCTTTTTACACTTAAAAATTCTTTCGTAGATTTTGGTAAAAAATCACCAAATTGTGCTAACATGTCATCCCAACTCAATAATTCTTCTGGTTGTTTTATATTCGGATCAAAGTCTGTTTGATGTTCAAATCCGTCTTCCTGTATATGAAAAGACGCTGCTAAAATAAAAATTGATTTTTCCTTTTGAATTGCAGTAACCCTGCGGGTAGAAAAGCTACCTCCGTTTCGCATTTCTTCAACCTTATAATGAATCGGAATCGTTAAATCTCCAGCTTCTAAAAAATAACCATGTAAAGAGTGTAAAAAGCGGGTTTCTGGTATTGTTTTGTATGCAGCGTTTACAGCTTGTGCTAAAACTTGACCACCAAAAACTTGCGGACTTCCAATTGTATAACTGTTTCCGCTAAAGGTATTTTTACCTATATTTTTTAGATCTAAAAGGGCAATTAATTCTTTACTTGTTTGCATTTATTTTTATTTTTTAAACGGAAATTTTTGTTGAAATGCTGTGGGTTGTACACGTTGCAAAAATAATTTTAAAATTCTGTTTTTAATAGTTTTCTTATGACGAAGATACATGGTTAAATCTTGAGGAACTGCACCAACAGAGCTTTTTATTTCACTAGCAGTTCTTCCAAAATTAATAGTTTTTAGCCTTTTTTCGATTCCGATTTCTATATACGTGTACAACATTCTTTGATAAATAGCGTACGATTTATTTAGTTGGTAATCAATACCAACAAAGTGTGCATCTAAAGAATCATTGTTGATGATACCAGATATAAAACCTACAATTTCAGCATCCAACCAGTAGGTTTTTAAAATGTAATTTTCACCTAGTTTTTCTTTTAAATCTTTATAGGTTTCTAAATTAAAATCGACCAAATTAAAACCTGCATTCGACGCTACTTTTTCATACAAAGCAGTCATTTTTGGTAATTTTTGATCAATGTTTTTTAAAGTAACCTCTTCTATACGAAGTGGCATACTCAGCGCAAAGGCCTTTCTTGCTTTTACTCTAAACTTTGTTTTTAAGGCAGCTAAATAATCGTCAAAAGTTTGCCAATTTTTCTGCAACTCAAGTTTCATATTTGGTTCTACAGAAAAGGCAAGGTAATTGAATCTTTTTAGCTCATTCGTAATTGAAAGCGATTCTTGTGCGTAGTCTTTCAGTAGAAACGCGTCTATCTGTTTTTTTAGCTTTTTATTAGAATTCACGAAATGATTAATACTCTTTGCGAGTTCCTTTATGATTGCTTTTTTATTTTGTTTTTTATTTATAAAAATTCCGTGCTCTCCGCTGACAAAGGTGTTTCCACAAATTAATAGTTTTAAAGGTTTTTTAGCGGGAAGCACCCTTAGTTTTCTTCCAATATTTATTAAAAACGGGAAACCTTTTTTAATAGAATCTGCATAAAAGTCAATAATTTTTATGCTTGCAAAGGCGGTTGGTTGCTTCTTATGATCTATTAAAACGATGTATGAAAAGGTGATTTCAGGATGATTTTTTTCTAAAGATTTTAAAAAATTCGGATGAAAATAGCTGTTTTTTTTACATCCTAAGGCATCCCAAATTTGGGAAGGAACTTCATCGATAGCCGAGAAAAATAACGCAGTGTTTGTGTTTTTACAAAAGGTCAAATTAATTCATGTGATATATTAAGATTTCAATGTCTTTAAAAATAAAAGAGTCTAATATTTATTGGTATAATTGCTAAAGAAACGTATTTCAAGAACTTTACCAATAGACTACAAAGTTATAACGTTTCTTTAACATTGTTGTTTTTAACATTGTAAGTAAGGTACTCTCAAAAAAGTATATTTGCAAGACTATAAAATCTTTCTTTATTTAGAAAGACTAATCAATTAATTATGAGGAAAATAATTTTAGCTATTCTAGGAGCTCTAGCAATCTTTGCTGCTGTCTTTTTTGGAAATCGTTTGATAGAAAAAAATCAGAGACCAAAACCAAATTTTAACAAGCAAATAAAAACTGTTTTTGTAGAAAACGTGCGGAATAAAGAAACTCCAATCATGCTCTCTGCTAGTGGGAATTTGGTTGCTAAAAATAAAATTGAGTTATTTTCTGAAGTTCAAGGGATTTTAAATATAACCAATAAAGCTTTTAAAACTGGAACAAGTTACGCTGCAGAAGAAACGGTATTGAGTATAAATAGTGATGAGTTTTATGCAGGCTTGCAATCTCAAAAAAGTAATTTATACAATTTAATTACGGGGATAATGCCAGACATACGAATAGACTACCCGAATGAATTTAAAAAATGGGAAGATTATTTGAAGCGTTTTGGAATAAATAAAAAAATGCCACAATTACCAAAATTCACTACCGATAAAGAAAAGTATTTTATTTCTGGTAGGGGAATTTTAACTGCATATTACACGGTAAAAAATTTAGAAGTTCGCAATCTTAAATATCAAATTAAAGCACCTTTTTCTGGAATATTAACTGAAGCTCTGGTAAGTCCTGGAAGCTTGGTTAGAGTTGGGCAAAAGTTAGGCGAATATATAGATCCAATTGTCTACGAGCTGGAAGTTTCTATCAACGCTGCATATGCAGATTTATTAAAAATAGGCAATTCTGTAATTCTTTCTAATCTTGAGAAATCTAAAAAATATACTGGAAAAATAGTGCGCGTAAATGGAAAAGTGGAGCAAGTATCACAGACCATTAAAGTTTTTATAGACGTACAGCACCCAAAGTTGAAAGAAGGGATGTTTTTAGAAGCGCGTTTAACTGCAAAATCTGAAAGTGAATCCATAGAAATATCAAGAAACTTATTGGTAAATAACAATATGGTGTATACCGTTAAAAATGATAGTGTTTTAAGTTTGGTAAAAGTGAAGCCAGTGCATTTTGGAACGGAAAAAGTGATTGTCAGAGGAATTCAGGATGATTCTCAAATCCTAGTTCAAACCTTACCTGGAGCTTTTGACGGTATGATTGTAAAAATCAATAAAAATAAATAGGTATATGAGAAAAATAATTACTTATTTTATAAAATATCCCGTCGCTGTCAATGTTATAATTATTGCGTTTATCATCTTTGGTGCAGTGGGTGCTTTCAGTATGAAATCCTCCTTTTTTCCACTAGTAGATTCGCAACTAATTAGAATTAGTTTGACATATCCTGGTGCTTCACCTGCAGAAATGGAGGCGGGTGTGGTTTTAAAAATTGAAGATAATTTAAAAGGAATTGTTGGGGTAGAGCGGGTAACTTCTATTTCTAGAGAAAATTCGGCAAGTGTAAATATTGAAGTAGAAAAAGGAAAGAATATAGATGTTGTTTTATCTGATGTTAAAAATGCAGTAGACAGAGTTCCATCTTTTCCTTCGGGAATAGAACCACCCGTAATTGCAAAAGTTGAAAGCATTAGGCCCACTATTAGTTTTACAGTTAGTGGAGAAAATGTTTCATTAAAAGCATTGAAACAATATACAAGAGATATAGAAAACGACATTCGTGGTATTGAAGGCATTTCGCAAGTAGTGCTTTCTGGATTTCCTGATGAAGAAATAGAAATAGCTGTTCGTGAAAATGACTTAAGAGCTTATGATTTATCTTTTACAGAAGTCGCTGATGCCGTTAGAAAGTCTAATTTACTGATTACAGGAGGTACTATAAAAACGACCAAAGAAGAGTATTTAATTAGGGCAAGTAACCGTTCTTATTACGGAGTTGAATTGCAAGATTTAATTGTTAGAACCCAATTAAACGGAACGATTATTCGCTTAATAGATATTGCCGAGGTAAAAGATACTTGGTCAGAAAATCCTGATAGGTTGTTTTATAACGGAAATTTAGCCATTAACGTTACGGTTAGTAATACTAATAATGAAGATTTAATAACAACTGCAGATAAAATTAAAGAATATATTTATGAGTACAATCAGAAACAACAAAACGTACAATTAAATGTTTCTAGTGATGCTTCTATTTCCTTAAACGGAAGAACACGATTATTAATAGAAAATGGTATTGTCGGGATTCTTTTAGTCTTGTTTTTTTTGGCTTTATTTTTGAATTTAAGATTGGCTATTTGGGTGGCTTTCGGACTTCCAATTGCATTTTTTGGAATGTTTATTTTTGCAGCACAATTGGGCGTTACGATTAATGTCTTGTCTTTATTTGGG
>JBNMOF010000055.1:0-11029 GCA_051277175.1 Polaribacter sp. | reverse complement strand
CTTCTGACGTAATTTGTTTTTCTTCCAAGGGAATATCATTTCTGAATAAATGTGTTTCTTTTTCTGTTGATAAATGAAAAATATGCAATCTAGCACCCGTTTTCTTAGCCAATTTAATCGCTTTTGAAGAAGACAAATAGCACGCTTCTTCACTTCTAATAATTGGATGGTATTTCATAGGAATATCATCTCCATATTTTTCTATGTGGGCTGCTGTATTTTTCCTAATAGTTGCCTCGTCTTCACAATGTACTGAAATAATCATTTTTGTTGATGAGAAAATTTTTTCTAAAACTTCTTCATTATCAACGAGCATGTCTCCGGTAGAGGAACCTAAAAACAATTTAATTCCCGCTACTTTTTTGGGATCTGTTTTTAATAACTCTTCTAGATTATTATTTGTACCACCAAACATAAAAGAATAGTTTGCATATGAATCTTTTGCTGCAATTTTAAATTTGTCTTCTAATAAATCTTGAGTGGTAGCTTGAGGTACCGTATTTGGCATTTCTATAAATGTAGTAATGCCTCCTGCAATTGCAGCTCTACTTTCAGTTTCAATGTTTGCTTTATGCGTTAAACCAGGTTCTCTAAAATGTACTTGATCGTCTATAAAACCGGGAATTAAATAACAGCCTTTAGCGTCAATAACTTCAATAGTATCTGTTGGTATAATTTCCGAAGAAATTGTTGCAATTATTCCGTTTTCAATAAGAACATCACCTTTAAAGATTTTGTTTTCATTGATGATTGTTGCGTTTTTAATTAAAGTTGATTCCATCATTTTCATTCTTAAATATCAATTCTCATGTTCACTAAACTCTTTGTAAAACCAAAACTATCATAAGATTTTACAGCGTTGTAATTATTGCTATAGACATCTAATCTTAATTCTTTCAGGTCTTTTTCTTTTGCCCAATTTTTTAAAGATTCTAAAACTAAAGAGCTAATTTTTTTTCCTCTAAAAGAAGGTTTTACATATATAAAACCAATATAACCATGTTCCGGATTTTTATGGTAACTGTTGGAGTTCTCTATTTTTATGTAACCAGAACCGACCAGTTCTTCATTTGAAATAGCAACTATGAAATGTGTGTTTTCATCAGTAATTAGTTCAGGAATATCGTAATACGTTAATTTGCCAGTGCCTAAAAAAGCGTCTAACGGTTTTTCTGCAGCTACCACCCCTTGCTCAAAGGCTAACAAAGTTTCTAGGTCGTTTAAATTTGCAGATCTAATCGTAATAGTGCTCATTAATTTAATTGGTTTGGCAATCCATTTAATCTCATTTTTATAACACCAAATAAAGCTTCAGAAATAATATTTCCATTCATTTTAGAACTGCCTAAATGCCTGTCTGTAAAAACTACAGATACTTCCTTTATATTGAAGTTGTGTTTCCAAGCTTTAAATTTCATTTCAATTTGAAAAGCATATCCTACAAATCTAATTTCATCTAAATTAATGGTTTCTAAAACAGTACGTTTCCAACAAACAAAACCAGCGGTAGTGTCAAAAATAGGAATCCTCGTAATTAAACGGACATATTTTGAGGCAAAATAAGAGAGCAACAATCGCTTAATGCCCCAATTTACCACGTTTACTTGATTGTCTAAGTATCTTGATCCTATAGAAACATCTCCTCCTCCGCTTGCACAAGCATTGTATAGGCGAACGACATCTTTTGGATTGTGAGAAAAATCAGCATCCATTTCTACGATATAATTATACTTTCTAGCTAAAGCCCATTTAAAACCGTGAATATATGCAGTTCCTAAACCATTTTTGCCTTTTCTTTTTTCTATAAAAAGTTGATTGGGAAATGCGATTATTAACTTTTCTACGATTGCCGAAGTTCCGTCAGGAGAATTATCGTCAACAACTAAAATATGGAATATTTTTTTTTCACTAAAAACAGCTCTAATGATAGCTTCTATGTTTTCTTTTTCGTTATAAGTAGGAATGATAACTAGCGTATCGGACATAAATGAAATTTCATGTGGTAAGAATACAAATATACATTTTTTAATTACTAATTTTGTGTTAATCTCTTTAAAGAAGAAAAATTGCAGGCACTAGAAAAAATAACAATAAGTACAAATTGGATCCCCCTAGTTTTGGTGTTTCTGTTTGCAATTATTGCAGTCTTAAAAATAATAGATGCAGAAAAATTAAAAGGCTATGTTTTTGCATTATTTAATAAAGGTTTTATAGAGGGCGAGGCAGCGGAGGATACTTCATTATTTAGCTCTTTTTATAGTTTATTATTTGTTTTTTCAGCAACAGTTTTGGCACTTATAATTAGTTTATTTGTTACAGAAAGAAATGTAAATTTAGCACTTAGTTTTTCTTCTTTTTTTTCTGTTTTAAAAATGGTTTTTTGTTATCTAATATTTAAAAGTCTTCTTGAAGTAGCTCTAATGCGACTTTTTTTAATAAAAAAACAGGTCCGTTTTTTTCTAGTCTCTAAATGGAGTTCTCTTTATTCTATTAGTTTTTTTCTGTTAGTTTTCTTTGTTTTGTTTCAGTTTAGCCCTCTAAATTATTTGTGTTTCATATTTATTACGTTGATTTTGTTTTTCTTACGATTCGTTTTGCAGCTAGGGAATAACAAAAACCTGGTATTTAGTGAGTTGTTTTATTTTATTTTGTACATTTGCGCCTTTGAAATAGCACCGCTATTAACACTGTTTAAATTGATGCTTTAAATTAAAAAACGAGAGCGTATGAAAGTGAAAACGATCTTAGTATCGCAACCTCCCCCAAAGACAGAGACATCCCCTTATTTTGATTTGTCGGACAAACAAAAAGTAAAGATAGATTTTAGATCTTTTATTCACGTAGAAGGTATTTCTGTCAAGGAAATTAGAAATAAAAAAATTGACTTTAAAGAGTACACTGCTATTATATTAACAAGTAGAAATGCAGTAGATTATTTCTTTAAAATTGCTGAAGAAATGCGTTTTAAAGTTCCAGATGATATGAAATATTTCTGTCAGTCTGAGGCTGTAGCCTACTATTTGCAGAAGTATGTAGTGTATAGAAAGCGTAAAATTTATGTGGGTAGTAGAACCTTTTTAGATTTAATAAAGTTAATAAAGAAACACAAAACAGAGAGTTTCTTGTTACCCTCTTCTGATAAGTTAAAACCCTTAGTTCCTGAAGAATTAGATAAATTAGCTGTAAAATGGACGCGTTTAGATTTATACAGAACCGTTGTAAGTGATTTGTCTGATTTAGAGAATGTTCTTTACGATGTTTTAGTGTTTTTTAGTCCTTCTGGAATTGAGTCTTTATTTCAAAATTTCCCAGGATTCAAACAAAACAATACAAGAATTGCTGCTTTTGGTAATTCTACCGTAAATGCCGCAAAAGAAGCGGGATTAAATTGCGAAATTCAAGCACCATCTCCAGAAACACCGTCTATGACGATGGCTTTAGATAAATATATTAAAATTGCAAATAAGAAATAATAGCTTGTTTGTAGTTTAGAGATCATTAAAAACTGAGCAGAAATGCTCGGTTTTTTTTAGTTTTGAGATTCTTATAAAACACCAATTAATACGTGTATAAGAAAGAATTATGATCGAAATTTAAGCAAATAAAGTAGCAAAAGCCTCTTCAATTTTACCAACTAAAACCAACTTAATTTGATGATTTTTAGAAGTAATTTTATTATATTTTGACGCGACTAAAGTTTTATAACCCAGTTTTTCAGCTTCTAAAATTCGTTGATCTATTTTTGATACAGGTCTAATTTCACCAGCCAAACCTACTTCTGCAGCAAAACAAACATTTGGATTAATTGCAATGTCTTGATTGGACGATAAAATAGCAGCCACGACCGCTAGATCAATTGCAGGATCATCTACATTTATACCACCAGTTATGTTTAAAAACACATCTTTAGCACCTAATTTAAATCCTGCACGCTTTTCTAATACAGCCAATATCATATTTAACCTCTTTAGATTGTAACCTGTTGTAGAGCGCTGAGGTGTTCCATAAACAGCTGTAGAAACTAAGGCTTGTATCTCTATCATTAAAGGCCTAATCCCTTCTAATGTAGATGCAATTGCAGTTCCGCTTAAATCGGCATCTTTTTTAGAAATTAATATTTCAGACGGATTTGAAATTTCTCTTAATCCGGTTGAAAGCATTTCGTAAATTCCCAATTCTGATGTTGAACCAAACCTGTTTTTTTGAGAGCGTAATATTCTATAGGTATGATTTCTATCTCCTTCAAACTGTAAAACAACATCTACCATGTGTTCTAAAATTTTTGGACCCGCAATATTTCCGTCTTTGTTAATATGTCCAATTAATAAAACAGGAGTTGCGGTTTCTTTTGCAAATTTTATTAATTCTGCTGCCGTTTCTCTAATTTGTGAAATACTTCCAGGAGAAGCTTCAATATTATTAGTGTGTAATGTTTGAATAGAGTCTATCACCAAAACTTCTGGTGTGGTTTCTTCTATATTTTTAAAAATTTGTTGGGTGTTGGTTTCTGTAAGAATTAAACAATTAGAATTGTTAGCTTCCAATCTTTCTGCTCTCATTTTTATTTGAGATTGACTTTCTTCTCCAGAAACATACAACACTTTTTGGCGAATGTTTAAGGCAACTTGTAATAATAAAGTCGATTTTCCAATTCCGGGTTCTCCGCCCAGTAAAGTAACAGAGCCTTTAACTAGACCACCACCTAAAACCGTATCTAATTCGTTGTTATTCGTAACTACTCTTTCTTCAGGATTTAACTGAATATCTGCAATTTTTAATGCTTTGTTTACTGTTTGTTTCGCTGTTGTAGATTGTTTCCAAACGCGTTTTTCTTCTTTCTGAATTATTTCTTCAACAATGGTATTCCATTCTTTACAAGCACCGCATTGACCTACCCATTTTGCATGTTGGGTTCCACAGTTCTGACAGAAAAAAGTTGTTTTGGTTTTAGCCATTTAAGTTCGGTTGAAAGTTTTAAACATTCAAAGTTACAAAGTAATCTTGAGATTTGTCTTTTAAAAAGTCTTTTACAATTAAGAGCTCTTTAAAATAGGTAAAAAATTATGTGTGCGATTCCATTTTTTAATAAACGAAAGACAAACTATTTTCTGAGCTCCTCGATGTTTTGTGAGGCAGAGTAGCCGCTATACTTTGTTCATTATACATTAAATCGGGTACCTTTAGTAGTGCAAAAAAATCACCTATTTTTATTATAGACGGGTAAGAATAAAAATGCCAAACCACCAAAAACAACAATCATAGCAGTCTGTGCAGTCCACATAATCCAACCAAAAGCGGTTGCCGTTTCGGTAGAAATATCAAACAATGCCAAAGCACTAGCAACGGCAATTGGGTACAAACCAATACCACCATTTGTTGCGGCAATAGCAAAACCACCAGCAATAAAACCAATTAAGACCCCACCAAAAGGAACCTCTAAACCTTCAATTGCAGGAATTGTTGCCCAAAACATAGCGATGTACATTGCCCAAATAAAAATAGTATGAAAAATAAAAGCCCATTTGTTTTTCATTTTAAAGATGCTTGTAACACCCTCAATTAAACCAGCAACAAAGGTTTTAATTTTCAATAAAAATCCGGAGGTAGCTTTGTTAACTAAAAATCTAAAAATGAAGAAACCAATAATTAAAACAGGTATTCCAATACCTATTTTTATTGGATTGAAGTTTTTGGTTAGTAATTCATAAATAAAATCAAATTGAACAAAAAGGGTGAGCACAATAATGATCAGCATCATGATTAAATCTGCAATACGTTCTGCCACAATAGTTCCAAAACCTTTTTCAAAGGGAATTTTCTCATAGTTAGACATCACTGTGGCCCTAGAAATTTCTCCTGCTCTTGGCAGTGCTAAATTTACTAAATACCCTACTAAAACTGCTAAAATACTGTTTGTAATTTTAGGCTTAAAACCAAGTGGTTCTAGCATAAATTTCCATCTATATGCTCTCGATAAATGACTTAAAATGCCAAAGAAAAGCCCTAGTAATATCCAAGAATAATTAGCTTCCTTAAAATATTGTCCTAAGATTTCTAAAGAAATATCAGATAAAGAGTACCAAACTAAAAAACCTCCAAAAGCTAGAGGTAATACGATTTTTAAAATCTTTTTAATGTCCAAATTAGGTAAGTGTATTATCTTTTTCATTCGGAAAAACCAAAGAAGGTTTAAACTTTTTTGCCTCTTCAAATTCCATAAAGCAGTAAACAATCAAAATTAAAACATCTCCTTTTGCAACTTTTCTAGCAGCGGCGCCATTTAATGTAATTTCTCCACTTCCTTTGGGTCCAGGAATGGCATATGTTTCTAAACGTTCACCATTGTTATTATTTACAATTTGAACGCGTTCCCCTTCAATAATATTGGCTGCATCCATTAAATCTTCATCTATGGTTATACTTCCTATATAATTGAGGTCTGCACCTGTCACTTTTACACGGTGGATTTTAGATTTTACAACTTGTACTAACATGCTACAAAAATACTATTTTTTTTAATTATTTTTATTTTAAACGAATGTTATCTATCAATCTTATTTCCCCTGCAAAAACCGCAATAAAAGCTCTGTATTTTTGATTATCGTTTTTATGTTCAATAGTTTTCAATGTTTCTTCATCAGCAATTGCGAAGTATTCTAACTTTAATAAAGGTTGTTTCTCAAACTCCTTTTCTACCCATTCATTAATTTCATCTACACTTTTAGTCTCAAATTTCTTTTTAATTTCTTTCAATTTTTTATAGATAAAAGGAGCTATTTCTCTGCTCTCAGTAGATAATCTTGAGTTTCTAGAACTCATTGCTAAACCATCTTCTTCTCTAAATATTGGGCATCCTTTAATTGCTACATCCAGTTTATTTTTTTTCACCATTTTTTTGATGATTTGTAATTGCTGAAAATCTTTCTGACCAAAGTAGGCTTTATTGGGTTCAATGATTTTAAACAGTGTTTTTACAATGGTGCCAACTCCATTAAAGTGTCCCGCTCTAAATTTCCCTTCCATTTGATGTTCTAAACCATCAAAATCAAACTTTTCTGAAACTATATTTTCAGAATAAACTTCGTCGACACTGGGTGAAAAAAGAATATCACAATCAACAGACTTTAATAATTTGATATCGTTTTCTATTGTTTTTGGATATTTTTTTAAATCCTCTACATTGTTAAATTGTGTGGGGTTTACGAAAATACTTGCCACAACTATGTGGTTTTTCCTCTTTGCTTCTTCAATTAAAGACAAATGCCCTGCGTGTAATGCACCCATAGTTGGTATAAAACCAATGGTTTTTTTGCTTCTTTTATATTCTAAAAGACAGTCTTTTAAGTCTTTTTTATTGTTGAAAATTCTCATTTTAGAAATGTTGGTAAAGTGTGCAAACTTACCATTTTAACACGATATTAGCATAATAATTTGTACTTTTGCCAATCTCATAAAAGAGTTTGATTTAATGAAGGACAAGAGAATTTTATTCGTCTGAAGTAGTACCATACTTGCCCGAAACAGAGTTATCGTTAACTGCATTTAATGCTGCAAAAAATGCACATTCTAAAGGAGTACAAACCAGAATATTTATGCCAAGGTATGGTGTTATTAATGAGCGAAGACATCAATTACATGAAGTTATTCGCCTTTCTGGAATGAATTTAGTTGTCAATGATATGGACATGCCATTAATTATAAAAGTGGCTTCAATACCGAAAGAAAGAATGCAAGTTTACTTCATAGATAATGAGGAATACTTTAAACGTAAAGCTGTTTTTACAGACGAAGATGATGCTTTGTTTGACGACAATGATGAGCGTGCAATATTCTTTGCTAAAGGTGTTGTAGAGACTGTAAAAAAATTAAATTGGGCGCCAGATATTATACATGTTCATGGTTGGATGGCTTCTTTATTGCCTCTTTATTTAAGAGAGTTTTATAACGAAGAACCACTTTTTACAGAAAGCAAAATTATAACGTCTATTTATAACAACCCTTTCGAAGGAACGTTGAGTGAAGATCTTGCTGATAAAATAAAGTTTGACCTGAATAAAAATAAAAAAATAGCAACTATTAATATACCCAATCATACCAACATATTAAAAAGTGCTATTGAAAATTCTGATGCGGTAATTCATGGGAGTGAAGAGATTTCTGAAGAATTAACTTCTTTTATTGAAGAAAAGAAGATTCCTGTTTTAGGGTTTCAAGAAGAAAATTTCAAAGAAAGTTATTTAAATTTTTATGCTGATTTAGTTTCAGTTAATTAATTATTTTACAGTGAAAAATATTTTTAGAAAAAGCACCTACTTTGGTGTTTTATTTTTGGTTTTATCTGGTCTTATTTCATGCGAAGAGGATTTTACAGATGTAGGTAGTGGTGTTGTAAGCAATACTAAGTTTTCAACAGGAGAGGTTGTTTTAGAGGTAGAAATTACACAAAATAATATAGCATCTGTGAGAGCAGATAATATTGGTGTGAGTCTTTTGGGTGAGTATTGGTTAGGCGTCTATGATGAGCCATATGCAAAAAAAATAGAAGCAGGTTTTGTTTCTCAGTTAAGTCTTCCTTCAGGTTTAAAAACTAGCGAAGTTGTTATAGATGGTGATACTATTTATAATTTAGACAAAGTAGTTTTAAATTTACCGTATACTGCTGTTTTAGAAAGTGTTGAATCTAATGGTAAATTAAACTATAGATTAGATTCAATATTGGGAAATCGTTTAGATTCAACCCAATTAGAAGTTTATAGAAACGGAACTTTTATTAACGAATTAAATCCAACAGACCCTTCTAAGTTAAATTCATTTTCTTCAGATTTTAAATATGAAGAAAAAGAATTATTAACAGCTGCATCTGGTTTTAAATTTATGCCAAATGCTGCAGCGGATACTTCTTTTTATTTTAACAGAGTTGACAGAAGTTTAGATGTGAATAGCACAACAGTTGTTCAAGATACCCTAAAGATTTCGGGAGGAGATGCTGTAGCAGCTCCCTTTTTAGCAATTCCGTTGGACCTAGATGAAATGAAACGATTATTTTGGGATAAATTTGAAGACGTTGAATTTTTATCGTCTACAGAGTTTCAAAATTATTTTAGAGGAATTATATTAAAGACAAAAGGAATAGATGGATCTTTAGTTCCTTTTAATCTTGCAGCTACTCCAGCTCCCTCCATAGAATTTTTGTACTCTAGAACTGTTTTAGAAAATGATGTTGTTGTAGAAAATAGTACATTTAACTATAGTTTTAACTTATCTAATTACAGAAACGGTACGTACAAAATGTCTCCGGCAGCCATGCCAGCACCCAACGAAAATTTCGTAATTCAAGGGACCGCGGGTTCTTCTGCAACAGTTAAAATTTTAGGTGTTAATTTAGTCGATTTAAAAGAAGAAAATCCAGCAGATGCTATTCTACAATATGAAAATAAGGATGCTAATAATGACGGTTTTCTTGACTTACAAGAGTTAGCATCGATTAAAGATGCGAGTATTAATGAGTTAGGCCTTTTAGTAAATGACGCTTCCTTAATTTTTAACGTGAACGAGACAGCAAGCTCAGACGTAAATATTTTACCACAAAAATTATTAATTTATAAAAACATTGACAACAATGGCAGCATCGTGCCAACTCATATCGAGGATTCTTATGATGAACCTGCTTTTTTTGGAGGAAATTTATTTTTAAGTGAGGAAGAAAAACCAGGGAGCTACAATTTTAAAATTACAGCATATATATCTAGCTTGCTGGATGGTTCTATTGATGATTTTTCAACATTAGAATTAAAGGTCTTTAACACACTTACCGATACACCCGAAGACCTTAATGTTAAAACATATAATTGGAATCCAAGATCTGTAGTTTTATTAAATGGAGACAAAGCTGCGAATGGAATCAAAAAGGCACAATTAAAAATATCATATTCAAAAAAGAATTAATTAACCAACTTAAGAAACAATTGCTATGTGTGGAATAACAGGTTATATTGGATACAGAGATGCGTATCCTATTGTAATAAATGGATTAAAAAGGCTAGAATATAGAGGGTATGATAGTTCTGGAATCATGATGTATGATGGAGAAAACATTCATCTTTCTAAGACCAAAGGAAAAGTCTCTGATTTAGAGAGTATTACAAACAAAGAGGAAGAAAGAAAAGTTGGTAAAATAGGAATGGGGCATACCCGTTGGGCAACACATGGTGTTCCAAATGATTTAAATTCGCATCCTCATTTTTCTCAAACAGGAAATTTAGTAATTGTTCACAATGGAATTATCGAAAATTATGATTCTTTAAAAAAAGAATTAACGAATAGAGGATATTCTTTTAAAAGTGATACGGATACAGAAGTTTTAATTAACTTAATAGAAGAAGTAAAAAAACAAGAAGGGTGTAAGTTGGGTAAAGCGGTACAATTGGCTTTAAACAACGTAATAGGAGCCTATGCTATTGCTGTTTTTGATAAAACAAAACCCAATGAAATAATTGTTGCACGTTTGGGAAGTCCAATTGCAATCGGTGTTGGGAAAGAGAATTCTGAATTCTTCATAGCTTCAGATGCTTCTCCTTTTATTGAATACACAAAAGATGCCATTTATTTAGAAGATGAAGAAATGGCAATTATTAAATTAGACAAAGGAATTAAAATACGCAAAATAAAAGATGATTCTTTGGTAGATGCCAATGTTCAAAAATTAAAAATAAGTCTTGAGCAAATAGAAAAAAATGGTTACGATCATTTCATGCTTAAAGAAATTCATGAACAGCCAAAAGCAATTATAGATACCTATAGAGGAAGAATGTTGCCAAATGAGGGGATCATAAGAATGGCGGGTATCGATAATAATATCAACAAGTTTTTAAATGCAGAGAGAATTATTATTATTGCATGTGGTACTTCTTGGCACGCTGGCTTAGTTGGAGAATATCTTATTGAAGACAAGGCCCGTATCCCAGTAGAAGTAGAGTATGCGTCAGAATTTAGATATAGAAACCCAATAATTACGGCAAAAGACGTTGTG
>JBNMOF010000054.1:0-11406 GCA_051277175.1 Polaribacter sp. | reverse complement strand
TGGATATTGCAAAGCTTCTTGATAATTATTTCCAACATTTTCTGAAGTATGAATGAAAAGACTTCGATTCATCTCTTCTGTATTATCGGGTACATTTTTAAGTACCTCGTGAACCGCATCTGATATTGTAATTCCTTTATAATAATCTTTAATCAGCACCTTTCCAGACTCTGACTTCATACTTGATAAAAGGTGTGATAACGTAAAAACCGGATTGGATACATAATTTCCGAAATGTCCACTGTGTTGCGGTAACTTAGAACCATATGTGGTAATTGTACAAGTGGCAATGCCTCTACAGCCAAATGTTAAGGTTGGTTTATTACTCGAGTGCGCAGGGCCATCCATGATAATAAAATAATCGGATGCATATATTTTTTTATATTTTTCTATCGTTGATAAAAATCCGTATGATCCATATTCTTCCTCTAAATCAAAAACTATTTTAATATTAAATGTTGGTTTTGTCTTTTGATTTTGCAAGATTTCTAATGCTGACAACAACATAATAATTGGTGCCTTATCATCTGCTGCAGCCCTTCCAAAAATACGCCAATCATCCACTATTTTTTTATCTAGATTATTCCAATCTATTTCTTCAAAAACGCCTTCTTCATTTCTTTCTTTTAAAACAGGAATAAACGGATCTTCTTGATTCCACATTTTTGGATTTACAGGCTGCCCATCGAGATGAAAATAAAATAAAACAGTTTTTAAATCTTTGTCTATATTTTTTTCTGCAAATAACACGGGCAATGTTTCAGATGCTAAAACATTTACTTTAAAATTCAACTTGTTTAATTCTCTAGAAACCCAAGTAATGTTTTTAAACATATGAACCTTATTCTCCGGTAGGTTAGGAATACTAACAAATTCTTTATGCTTTAATAGAATTTTTTTTAAATTTCTATCAATTTCAAAGTCGTAATTAGATTGCGCTTGTGCGCTAAATAAAACTAAAAAAAGACTCGTAAAAAGTAGTTGTTTTGTTATCATTATTTCTTCTTATAAGCCGTTACCTTAATCTCCACAACCAAATCTGGATGTGGCAATTGATGCACAGCAACGGTAGTTCTTGTTGGGCCCGTTTCTTTTTCAAAAAATTCTGCATACGCTTTATTATAACCCGCAAAATCATTCATGTTTACCAAAAATACAGAAACATCTACTACGTCTTTTAAGCTTGCGCCAACCGTTTGCAAATTTTTATCGATATTTTGTAAAACTTCTTTCGTTTGAGTTTCAATATTTAAATATTTTGTTCCCATTCCGTCAATAATATCAACTCCTGCAATGGTATTATCTGCTCTTCTAGAACTTGTCCCCGACACAAAAATAAAATCTCCCACAACTTTTACATGCGGATATGCGCCTCTTGGTGTTACTTTTTTTTCTGACATAGTACGTTTTTATAATCCTGCTATTTTATCTTCTTCTAAAATAATATTTGTTGCTACAATTACTTTGTCTAAAAGGACTCTCAACTCCTCTGTTGTCATTTCTAAATTCGTATGAATGGCGTCCTCTGCAAGCATGTTTAACAATGCCTTGTCTTGCGCTCTACCTCTATTCATCGCTTCATTATAACCAATATGCTCATTAAAGGTCACTAAAGAATATTTAGAAAAATATTCAGTTGGAAATGCCTTTTCCAAATCCATTTCTATCTTTCTTTTCTCCTTAAAAAGCGGATTTGCAACATGATTTTTCATTTCATGAAAATTATCAATTGCTAAATCTGCAATAGCATCTGTGTCTTTTTTTCTTGTTTTTTGATATACTTTAAAAACCGATTCCCAATCTCCTAAATCTTGGTTCAGAACTTCATCCAACACAAAAACATCTTCAAAAGAAGCGTTCATCCCTTGTCCGTAAAAGGGTACTATTGCATGAGAAGAATCCCCAATTAACAAGGTTTTATTTAAGTAACTCCAAGGAGAACATTTTACAGTTCCTAAAGGCCCAGTTGGATTGTTTATAAATTCTTCTTTTATATTTGGAATTAAAGCCAGCGCATCTGGAAATTCTTTCTCGAAAAACTCCGTAATTTTTTCTTCAGTTGTTAAATTATCAAAATTAAATTCACCTTCGTCATAACTTAAAAATAACGTTACTGTAAAACTACCATCCATATTTGGCAATGCAATTAACATAAAATCGCCACGAGGCCAAATATGCAAATGTTCTTTACTTATTTGGTGATTTCCTGAGGTGTCTGCTGGAATCTCCAACTCCTTATATCCATGATTTAGATATTCTTGAGAATAACTAAATAAGAATTTCCGTTCAGAAATATAACTTTTTCTTAAGGAAGAACCTGCGCCATCGGCACCGAAAATCACATCCGCATGTACTGAAAAACTTTCTTTTGTGTTATAACCTTTAAAGTGAGCAATTGTATTTTCTATGTCTATATTTTCACATTTTATATTAAAGTGAATATTTACATTTTCATGTTCTTCTGCAGCATCTAATAAAATCGCATTTAAATTTCCTCTAGAAATTGAATTTATAAATTCATTTTCTCTTCCCGAATAATTGGAAGAAAAGGTATCTCCTTTTGCATCATGCATTAATCGTCCAGACATCGGAATACATATTTCTCTCGCTCTTTCTTCCATTCCACATAGACGCAATGCTTTTAAACCTCTGTCTGACAATGCCAAGTTAATAGACCTTCCTGCAGAAATATCTGTAGTTCGTAAGTCTGGTCTACTCTCGTATACCTCCACTTTGTATCCTCTTTGTGCAAGCCTTAAGGCTAATAAACTTCCACATAAACCTGCTCCTACAATTACTGTTTTATTTTTTTTGTCCATTTATAATAAATCTTTTAAAATTGAAACCATTCGATACACATCTTCAAACGAAGTATACATTGGCACAGGTGCACAACGTATTACATTTGGTTCTCTCCAGTCTGTAATAATATTGTTTTCTGTTAGTTTTTTATGTAAACTTTTATCGGCATTTTTTAACTGAATCGATAACTGACAGCCTCTTTCTTTTGGATTTTTAGGAGTGATAATTTTTATATCATCTGAACCTATAGTATTGATTAAAACCTCAAAATAAGCAGTTAGTTTTTCTGATTTTTGTCTTAGGGCGTCCATACCAACCTCATCAAATAAATCTAGCGATGCTTTAATAGCTGCCATCGATAATATTGGTGGATTACTTAATTGCCAACCCTCTGCTCCTTCCATCACATCAAAAGGCTGCCGCATGTTAAAACGGGTTTCTTTGTTATGATTCCACCAACCTGCAAAACGGGGTAAATCTTTATTTTTTGAATGCTTTTCGTGCACAAACAATCCTGCCAAACTTCCAGGTCCAGAATTTAAATATTTATAGGTACACCATGCTGCAAAATCTACATTAGAATCGTGCAAGTTCGGCTGCACATTTCCTGCACCATGTGCAAAATCAATACCAACAATACAATTTTTAGAATGTCCAATTTCTGCAATTCTTTTTAAATCTAAAAACTGACCTGTATAATAGTTTACACCTCCAATAAGCAGCAATGCAATTTCGTCTCCTTGTGTAGCTATAATTTCTTCTAAATCTTCGATATTTAATAAAGCTTCATTCTTTCTTGGTTTCCATTCAATAAGATCTTCACCAGAAAAGCCATGAAATTTTAATTGAGATTCTACCGCATATCTATCTGAAGGAAATGCATCACTTTCGATAACAATTTTATATTTTGTTTTGGTAGGTCTATAAAACGAGACCATTAACAAATGTAAATTTGTAGTTAATGTATTCATCACCACTACCTCTACTGGCTTAGCGCCAACAATTTTAGCCATTTTATCCGTTAAAAACTCATGGTAGTTCAACCAAGGGTTTTTAGCTTCAAAATGACCCTCTACACCTAAATTTGCCCAATCTTTTAACTCTTGATTTACATATTCCTGAGTAGACTTTGGCTGCAATCCTAAAGAGTTCCCTGTAAAATACAGCCATTCATTTCCATTTTTATCTTTCGGAATATGAAATCTATTTCGTAGATGAGAAAGTGAATCCTCTTTGTCTTGCTGCTTTGCATATGCTAAATTATTCTGATGCATCTTAAGTTTCTCTTTTTTATTCTTTTTATTACAAGTCAATAATTAATAATAAAACATTAAGTGTTTCATAATGTGAAACGGTGTTTTATAAAGTTACAATTTTTTATTATATTAGCGAAATATAATTTTAAAATAAATAATTGGATACCGACAATCTCATACTCAATCAATCTGTTATTAAAGCGTTTACTTTATTAGATGTATTTACAAATGATAAAAAAGAATGGGGCGTTCGTGAATTGGCAAATAAAACGGGTTACAACAAAAGCACTACCTATAGACTTTTAACAACACTTGTAACCTTAAATGCAATACAACAAAATGAGAACGAAAAATATATTCTGGGAAGCAAGTTATTTGAGTTGGGGAATCGGGTTTCTCTTTATCAATCGCTAATTAACAGTACAAGAAATTCTTTAACGAAAATTGCAACAGACATTGCGGAAACAATTCTTTTTGGTGTTTTAAAAAATAATCAAGTTTTTTATATTCATAAAGCAGAAAGCTTACAAGGTTTAAAAATTAGCACTTCCGTAGGATCTTACCAACCTTTGCACGCCACAGCCATTGGGAAAACAATACTCGCTTTTTTACCAGAAGAAAAACAAAAACAAACCCTTCAAAAGCTAGACTATAAAACATTTACACAAAATACAATTACAAACAGAGATGAATTAAAAAATGAGTTAGAAGAGATACACCTCAAAGAATACGCTTTAGATTTAGAAGAATCTGAATTGGGTTTAATCTGTATTGCCCTTCCTGTTTTTAATAAAAACAACGAATGTATTGGAGCGATTAGTGCCTCTGGACCTTCTAGTAGATTTGAATTAGAGAAAGTAGCTCATTATGTTTCCATTATTAAAAATGGCATTTCAGAAATTGTCTTTTAAAACAACAAACAGCATCCATTTTTGTAATTTAGCAAAAAGACATTGAAATGAAACTTTTAAAATTTACTATTCTTATTTTCTTGATGCTATTTATTGCTTGTAAAAATAATTCAAGCGTATTAATAGAATTACAAAATGCCAGTGATACTTTAAAGGCACAATATGCTCCTGACAAAAGAGTGGCCCTTTTTGATGTAAATTTCGAGCATGTAGGAAATGTAATTATTGCGAGTGGAATAACGAATTCTAAAGAAGCACATCAAAAACTAGCAACGAGCCTAAAATCGTTAGATATAGCGTTTACAAATAACATTCGTGTTTTGCCAGATACCGTTGTTGGTAACAAGGTTTTTGCAATCGCTAAAAATTCTGTAATTAACATTCGTTCAGCACCAAAACATTCTGCAGAATTAGGCACACAAGGCTTGCTGGGAATGTCTTTAAAAATTTTAGACAAAAAAGGTGATTTTTATAGAATTCAAACTCCCGACAATTATATTTCTTGGGTTGATAAAGGGGGAATTCATAAAATGAATCAAATCGAATTTGATACCTGGAACGCTGCTAAAAAAGTGATTTTCACCAAAAATTTCGGTTACGTGTACGCTACAAAAAACAGCAATTCAACTATTATTTCTGATATTAGTTTGGGCGGAATTTTAATATATATAGCTGAAGATGCGCGTTTCTTCGAGGTAAAATATCCTGATAATAGAATTGGTTTTATTAAAAAAAATGAAAGTTTTATCTATAAAAATTGGTTAGAGCAACTGCAGCCTTCTCAAGAAAACGTTGAAACAATTGCCAAGAAAATGGACGGTTTCCCTTATTTATGGGGTGGAACTTCTTCTAAAGGAATCGATTGTAGCGGTTTCACAAAAATGGTCTATTTCATGAACGGTTTTGTAATTCCTAGAGATGCTTCTCAACAAGTAAATGCAGGGAAAACAGTAGACACTAATTTAACTTTTGAAAATTTAGAAAAAGGAGATTTATTATTCTTTGGAACAAAAGCAACAGCAACTAAAAAACAACGTGTTGTACATGTTGGAATTTGGTTGGGAAATAACAAAATGGAATTTATTCATGCTTCGGGGAATGTACACATGAGCTCTATGGATGTTACACAATCTAATTATGATGAATTCAATAAAAACAGATACATTGGTAGTAAACGATATTTAAATATTGAAGATAAGAACATCATTAATCTTAAAGAAATATTAAAACTTTAATAAGCATAAAATAAACGGTTTTGAACGTTTAGAGGATTGCCTCATTCTTTTCGTATACAGAAAAACATAAAAAAAAGCCTTTCAACTAATTGAAAGGCTTTTTTTTATGTTTATATATTTCGTTTTAATACAAAACTCGAAACTTAATAGTTCCTTCAATTTTTCTTAATTCGTCAATGACTTCTTTGTTATATTCTTTATCTAAATCTGTAATCACATATCCCACTTTAGGATCCGTAGATAAGTATTGACCAATAATATTCAGGTTAAATTCGGCTAAAACCTTATTGATTTTTGCCATAACTCCTGGTACATTTTTATGAATATGTAAAAATCGGTGCGCTTTTACTTGTCTTGGTAAGCGAATGTTCGGAAAGTTTACAGCATCCACCGTATTTCCTGAATTTATATATGCCATAATTTTACTAGGCACAAAATCTGCAATGTCTCTTTGTGCTTCTTCCGTACTTCCACCAACATGTGGCGTTAAAATTACGTTTGACAATCCTTTTAAATCTGTAAAAAAATCACCATTTTTACTTGGCTCTTCTGGATATACATCAACAGCAGCACCTGCTAACTTTCCGCTTCTTAAAGCTGCAGCTAAAGCTTTAATATCGACTACAAAACCACGAGAAAGATTCACGAAATGTGCACCGTCTTTCATTTGTGAAATTTCATCTGCTCCAAAAAAGTTTTTATTCGCAGCATTGTCATCAATGTGCAAAGTAACCACGTCTGAAATTGCTAATAAATCAGCTAAATCATCTATTTTAGTTGCGTTACCTAATGCTAATTTATCTTCAATATCATAATAATAAACATCCATTCCTAAGGCTTCTGCCAAAATTGACAATTGCTTACCAATATTACCATAACCCACGATTCCTAGTTTTTTACCACGTACTTCTCTAGATCCTTGTGCTGTTTTATTCCATTGACCATTGTGAATTTCTGTGCTTCTTTGAAAAACACTCCGCATGAGCATAATAATCTCTCCTATTGCCAATTCTACGACAGAACGTGTATTGCTATAAGGCGCATTAAAAACTACAACACCGTTCTCTTTACAAACCTCTAGATCAATTTGTGTTGTACCAATACAAAAGGCACTAACAACCATCAATTTCTCTGCAGCTTCCACTACTCTTCTAGTCACGTTTGTTTTCGAGCGAATTCCTAAAACATGCACGTCTTTTATTTTCGCAATCAATTCGTCTTCAGACAAACTTTTTGAGACTGTTTCTACTGTAAAACCGTCTTTAGATAACTTTGTAAGCGCATCTGGATGCACGTTTTCTAACAATAAAATTTTAATCCTGTTCTTTGGGTATGAGATATTTCTTGGCAAATTATTTATATATAAAAATTCATCTAAATTAGGAGCAATATGATCTGCATTTTCTGTTGTTTTTACTCTCGAAACATTTTCCGTATACGCAAAAAATTTGTGTGCTACTCCTGCTTCTCGTGTTACATAATCGCTATAACCATCTCCAATAACTTGTACTTCTCCTTCTAAATTCATGTTTTTTATACACTGAATTTTTCCATTATGTGTAGACAGTACGTTATCGGCATCAAAACCAATAATTTCGCCATCCTTTGCAAATTCAAACGTATTTGCAAACACTCTTTCTGAAGGTATATTGTATTCTTTTACAATAGGGTCTATAAATTCTTTAAATCCGCATGAAATCACATAAATATCTGCTGCAAAATCCTCAAAAAACTCTTTATTTCTTTCTATGGATTTTGAAACTTGCTTTTTTAAAGCGCCTACTAAGTTACTTAAATCTGCTTTGTTCGCATTTAAAAGCTTAATTCTTCTTTCTAAAGACTCTGTAAAAGAAATTTCACCATCAATTCCTAAATTAGTGATGTCTATAATTTCCTGAATTATAGTTTCTTTTTCAGGGTTATTCGTCAATGTTATTTCCGCTAAAACATCTAAAGCTTCTACCCGAGTTAATGTACTGTCAAAATCGAAAATATAATTTCTTTTATTGGGACTCATTTTTAAAATCTTGATTGCTTTATTTGCTGTAAATTTACAAATATACTTGGGCATGCTAAAGGGATTTTAAAGTTTTATGAAATCTCTTATATTTTGCAACAATACCTTTCAAGTTGATAAAAAAAAACTTAATAAAGGTTAAATATTGTGAAATCCCAAAAGAAGCAACCACCAAATTATTGGCAAAGATTCTACCCAAAAAGAACTGTAGAATTTAGATTGATTTATTTTGGAGCGCATTAACAAAACTAGGGATCCAAAAAAGAAAACCATAAATACATTTTTAGAAATAGTACTTGAATTGATACCATATTCAATCAACAAGGCAAAAATCATCAAACCTAATCCTACTCTTTTTGTTTTCTCTATGCCAATTCTCTTCGGAATTGTTTGCAACGAAATAGCATCATATTTTACATCCCTAATATCAAAAGGTAAGGTCAAGACCACTACAATTAAAAACCTTTGCACGAACAACAATAGCAACTTTAATGAAAACGCTTCTCCTGCTTCTACACTGGGAATTAAAACTGTAAAACCAGCCCAAACAATCGCTACCACTATAATTTTTAAATAACTTACCTGACGCAGCGTTTTCTCAAATCCACTTAAAAAAGGAACTGCATACAAGAAGGTTAGCACTACAAAAGGAATTGCAAAAAATAAGGTTTTTAGCTGCATTAGAAATCCAAAATAACACATTGCTAAAAAGCAAATAAAAGAAAATATTTGAATTATTTTTAAATTATTAGTGAGGCTTCTGTGATGTAATTTTGCAACACCCGCATATTTCACAAAATTATACCCGGTAATTGTTCCGAAGAAAATAAAATAATTCAAAGTGGCGTTCTGCGAGAGTTCTAAATAATGTTCCGTGATTTTTACAAACGCAAAAACAGCAAAACCTACGTGAGCACTCACATTGATATAAAAATTGAAAAACATTTTAAAAAGCTTCATAAAACAAAAATAATCTTTCTGTTCATAACATCCATTTTTAGTTAACAATTAACTTTATTTTATTGATTTTCTGACAACAAAGAATTGATTAAATCCTTATTTTTGTTGCGCCAGAAATAATTGTTTTTTTGGAAGTTAAAAATCAGTACTAAATCGATTGAATTCAATCGTTCACAAAACTAAATAAATGAATACAAATTTGTTTCAACGTAGACATATTGGCCCTAGTAAAGCGGAGCAAGCAACAATGCTAGCAACTATTAAAGCAGGAAGTTTAGAACAATTAATTGACGAAACTGTTCCTGATAATATTCTTTTAAAAGAACCATTGGATTTGGAACCTGCGATGAGCGAATACCAGTATTTAGCGCACATCAAAGAACTTTCAGAAAAAAACAAAGTTTATAAAAGTTACATTGGTTTAGGATATCACGAAGCAATTGTGCCAAGTGTAATTCAACGTAATATTTTAGAAAATCCAGGATGGTATACAGCATATACACCTTACCAAGCAGAAATTGCACAAGGAAGGTTAGAAGCGTTGTTAAATTACCAAACAATGATTTGCGATTTAACAGGAATGGAACTTGCAAATGCTTCTTTATTAGACGAATCTACAGCTGCTGCAGAAGCAATGGCTTTATTATTTGATGTTAGAGAACGTTCAAAGAAAAAGGCGGGTGCAAATAAGTTTTTTGTTTCTGATGAGATTTTACCACAAACATTATCGTTATTACAAACAAGATCCGTTCCAATTGGTATCGAGCTTGTTGTTGGAAACCACGCAGATTTTGATTTTTCAGATGATTATTTCGGAGCAATTTTACAATATCCAGGAAAGTTCGGACAAATATTTGATTACGAAAATTTTGTAGCAAAAGCGATTGAAAATAAAATAAAAGTTGCTGTTGCTGCTGATATTTTATCCTTAGTAAAGTTAAAAGCGCCAGGAGATTTTGGAGCATCTGTAGTGGTTGGTACTACCCAACGTTTCGGAATTCCATTAGGTTATGGCGGACCTCACGCAGCTTATTTTGCAACTAAAACTGCTTACAAAAGAAGTATTCCTGGAAGAATCATTGGAGTTACCAAAGATAGAAACGGAAAACGCGCTTTGAGAATGGCTTTACAAACACGTGAGCAACACATCAAACGTGAAAAGGCAACTTCTAATATATGTACTGCACAAGTTTTACTGGCTGTAATGGCAGGAATGTATGCTGTATATCACGGTAAAGACGGAATTCAGTTTATTGCAGATTCGGTACACAATAAAACAATCACTTTAGCAAATAAGCTCACTGAATTAGGTATTGAACAAACCAACACTTCTTATTTTGACACGCTTATCGTAAAAACTGCAGCTCAAAAAGTGAAAGTCGTTGCGGAAGCAAATGAGATAAATTTTAATTACATAGATGACGAAACGCTTTCTATCTCTGTAAATGAAACCATTGAACTAAAAGAATTAAACGCTATTATTGCTGTTTTTACAGAAGCGTTAAACTTAAATACTACCGCTATTTCTGAAATTTCTCAAGGAAATAAAGTTTTAGAAAACGCACAAAGAAATACAGCGTTTTTAGAAAATGAAATTTTTAATACGTATCAGTCTGAAACAGCGATGATGCGTTATATTAAAAAATTAGAACGTAAAGATTTGGCATTGAATCATTCTATGATTTCTTTGGGTTCTTGCACAATGAAATTGAATGCGGCTTCAGAAATGTTGCCTTTAAGCAATCCGCAATGGGGAAATATCCACCCTTTTGTACCTTTGGACCAAGCGCAAGGATATCAGGAAGTTTTACATAAATTAGAACACCAATTAAATATTGTAACTGGTTTTGCTGGTACTTCTTTACAACCAAATTCTGGTGCACAAGGAGAATTTGCTGGTTTAATGACCATTAGAGCCTATCACCTTTCGAGAGGAGATGCGCATAGAAATATTTGTTTAATTCCTGCCTCTGCCCACGGTACCAATCCTGCTTCTGCTGTAATGGCTGGAATGAAGGTTGTAGTTACTAAAACTGCCGAAAATGGAAACATTGATATGGATGATTTGATTGAGAAAGCAACCTTGCACTCTGATAATTTAGCTGCTTTAATGGTAACCTATCCTTCTACGCATGGAGTTTTTGAAAGTGAAATTCAAAATATTACAAAAACAATTCATGACAACGGTGGACAAGTGTATATGGATGGCGCAAATATGAATGCAC
>JBNMOF010000053.1:0-11734 GCA_051277175.1 Polaribacter sp. | reverse complement strand
TTTGAAGCGGGTAACTTAGCCCAATTAGTTGCATCTATCCCCTTTTTTTTATAACCAAAAGCATCAATTCCCGGTGGAATGTGCATGGATATATACGCTTTTTCGCCTTTGCGTTTTGCATCTTTTAGTTCGTTTGCAAACCATGCCATTTGTTTTTTTGCATCGTCCATTTGATTGGATCCATCAGCTGCAATAAAATAGGCAGAATGTATCACTGTATTTAAAGCTATTACGCGTAAACCTTCAATGGGTCTTGCTGAATAATACCCCATTTTAGGAGCTGGATTAGACACTATACAAGGAATTTCACCTCCAATTGGATTTGTATTTAGTGCGGGATATGGATTTTGGTTTTTTGGAATTAATGAAAAAGGAGTTTGTTGTTTTTCATCTGAAAACGATGCATAATCTCCTGCAATTCCATCGTTATTGCCGGGAAGATATAGTAATGCTATTTTATGTTTTGTTGCCAAATCTCTCAGTCCAGACAAGATGGTTGCTATATTTTCGTTATGCGACGGTCTTTCCTCTTTTGGTAAGGGTTGCACCCAAGGAGTATGAGAAGGCAGGTCTCCGGTATAAATAATAAAATCAGGAGCAGCATCGCTAATTACAGCGTCTACTTTTGCAAGAAATGCTTTCCAAAGAATCATTCCAGTGTCCTGTCCGTAAAGCGTAGTTTGTTTATGAGAATCTAAGTGTATATCGGATAAGAATAAGAAGGTAGGCCCATTATTAATAAACGAGCTTTTAAATATTTTTACGGGTTTTTTTACGATCTTCTTTTTACAGGAATTAAAACAAAAACTACTGACAAAGAGGAATAGTATAAAAATGGACTTCATTGTTTTCATGGGTTTTGTATTTATTTTTGAAAATATAACGTGAGTTTATATGATCATTGTAATGCTACAAAAATTATTTTTTTTCTAACTAGGAAAAACCTGATAATAAGTAGGTTAATGCCTTTTAATTTTTTGTGGTTTTAAATTTTGATAACTTGCAATACCATTTGTTTGGAGATTTATAGTTTTTCTTTCCGCAATTTTATTTAAAGATAAATTGAGTTTAAAAAGATTGTCTTTAAGAGGGTAAATAATTTTATAGCGAAGTGTGTTTTATTAAAAAGGCAGCCTATTAAAATTATTTCTTTAAAATCTTTTTAATACGGGGAGAAATTACTGTTAATGTTTCATACAGAATGATTTCAGCAATATGTTGTATCATTTCCTGCGTATTAAATACAATTACTTCAACACCCTCTTTACAATCAATTTGAGTAATATCTACCATAATCATAGCCTGCAGGTCCATGCATTGCGATAAAAATAGCATCTCGTTTTATGTGAATATTAGGCAATGAATATAAGCTTCGATTTTCGTGCATCATTCTATTACTAGAATATCCAAATTTATGATTAGATGCATACTTCACGTTTTTCTAGGATATTGCAGCTGGAATTGTAGTGTAATATGTTGTAAAGTTGAGCAATATTTTTTTAGTTTAAAACTACGATTATGTAAGTGATGTGTCTCTGCTATTGAAATTAATATAAAATTTTTTTAGATCGGAAGCTGGCCAACCTTTTTTAGATTTATAAATAAAATAACGTAAGAAAGAACCTGTATCTTCGTGGTAAAAAAATGAAAAAACAGATACTTCTACTTCTATTCTTGTTTAGTGCTGTTTTAAGTAGTAGCCAAACTAATTATTTTTCTGTAAACGTAAAGAAAGATAGAAATACTTGGGAAAAATTAACGTATGACCTAGGGAACATGGCTGGAGGAATGGGATATGCCTATACAAGACCTCTATATTGGAAAAAGAAGCAGTTTGTGAACTTTGGTTATATAGCGACGGGAACAGCGGCTTTATATGCTATAGATGACAATGTCGATTATTGGGCAAATGGTTGGAGAAATGAAGTTCCACGCTGGATAACTGATTATGGGAACAATATTGGAAGTCCTAATAATAATTTTATGTTCACAGGCGCCGTTTACTTAACAGGTTTATTTACTGACAATCCAAAATTAAGAAGAACCGGAGTTTTATTAATTTCATCTGCTGCAGCATCTGGTTTATTGCAGCAAATTTCTAAAAGAATTGTTGGTAGAGCTAGACCCAGAATAAATGTAGGAAAAAGTTCTTTTGATTCTTTTCATATAGATCGTGTTTTTAATTACGATTCTTTTCCTTCTGGTCATACTATGTTGGGATTTACAAATGCATATGCAATTGCAAAGCACTTTGATAGCCCATGGATAAAAGCAGGTTTGTATAGCATTGGTTCTATTCCGGGAATCGCTAGAATTATAGATCGTTTTCATTGGATTTCTGATGTTGCTTTTTCTACTGCAATTAGTATTTTTATTGTGGAAGCAATAGATCGATTTTTAGATACCAAATACGATCAAAAATATAATGATCAAAAAATGCAAAAAAAGGTTGTTTGGGATCTACAGGTAAATCCAGGAAGTTTTGGGGTTACAATGAATTTTTAAAATTTCTCACCTTTTTTATCATTTTTTCATCCGATTCAGTTAAGTTTTTCTTGATGAAAATATTTTTGTTGCGAAGTGTGTTTTATTTAAAAGTAGCCCATTAAAATTATTCTTTTAAAATCTTTTTAATACGGGGAGAAATTACTGTTAAGGTCTCATATACAATGGTTTCTGAGATGTCTGCAATATGTTGAATCATTTCCTGCGTATTAAATATAATTACTTCATCACCCTCTTTACAATCAATCTTAGTAATATCTACCATAATCATATCCATGCAAACATTACCAATAATTGGTGCTTTTTGATTGTTGATAAGTACAGAACCTTTTTTATTTCCTAATCTTCGAGATAAACCATCTGCGTGACCAACAGGTATTGTAGCTGTTTTTGTGCCTTTTTTTGCTTTAAATGCTCTGTTGTAACCAACCGTCTCTCCTGGTTCAATGTGATGAATTTGAGAAATAATTGATTTTAAATTATGTGTATTTTTTAATTGTGCAGTTTCTTTTTCATCATTGCCAAAGCCATACAAACCGATACCAATTCGAACCATATCGAACTGTGCATTTGGGTAATTTACAACGCCAGAAGTGTTTAAAATATGTAACATAGGTGCATACCCTAGGTGTATATTAAATTGCTGAACAATTTTTTCGAAACTCATAATTTGATTTGTAGTGAAATCTACTTCTTCTAAATCTTCACTTGCCGCTAAATGCGAAAAAAGAGCTTGGACTTTTACTTGATTTATTTGTTTTAAGGCAGTTAAAATTTTTGGGGCCTCTGTAGGGTAAAAACCCAATCTATTTAGGCCTGTATTAAATTTTATATGAATTGGGTAATTCAATAACGAAGCTTCAACTGCGAGTTGTAAAAAAGCATTAAAAATATTAAAATTATACAAGGCTGGTTCTAATTTAAAGTCAATTATAGACTGTAAATTTTGAATATGTGGGTGCAATACTAAAATTGGGGTTTGAATACCCGCTTCACGCAAAGCAACACCTTCATGCGTATAGGCAACCGCAAAGTAAGCTACTTTATCTTTAAGGAATTTTGCAACTTGTACACCATCACTGCCATAACCAAAAGCCTTAACAACTGCTAAAATTTTAGTTTGTGATTGTAATTTTTGTTTGAAATAATTTAGGTTGTGCAATAACGCATTTCCATCAATTTCTAAAACAGTAACGTGATTATTCATTGCTATGCTACTTATTATTCGGTATCGTTTAAATTAGAGTCAGCATCTTTTGAAGATGAAATTTCTTCTTTTTGTTTTTGTAAAGCTTTGTAGTAGGCAGCTCTGCTTAAAGGTTCATATTCTTCCATTTCACCCAACATTACAATCTTATCATTTTGTGCTTTTCTAAAACTATAATGTGCTAAATTTCCGGTATGTGTGCAAACTGCATGCACTTTGGTAACATATTCTGCAGTTGCCATGAGTGCGGGCATCGGTCCAAAAGGATTTCCTTTAAAATCCATATCCAAACCAGCCACAATTACACGTACTCCTCTATTCGCTAAATCATTACAAACAGCTACAATTTCGTCATCAAAAAACTGTGCTTCGTCGATACCAACAACATCTACATCATTTGCTAATAACCTAATATTTGAAGAGACAGGAACAGGTGTAGAACGAATTCTATTGTCATTATGAGAAACAACTTCATCTTCATCATAACGTGTGTCTAAAGCAGGTTTAAAAATTTCTACACTTTGCTTTGCAAATTGTGCGCGCTTTAAACGTCTAATTAATTCTTCTGTTTTTCCAGAAAACATCGAGCCGCAGATTACCTCAATCCAACCAAATTGTTCTGTATGATTTACTGTGTTTTCAAGAAACATTTTGTAATTTTAGGCTTTAGAAATTTAAATTTTGTATTACTTTAGTATTTAACAAATTTATTAAATTTTACGGGTAAAAAATAACTTCAACTTACAACTTATGCACAAAAAACTGGAAAGCGATTTAATGAGTTTAGCACACAGCATCTTACAGATGAAAAATAAAGAAAATGTGTTCTTATTAAAGCAAAAATCGTACGAAATTTATGAAAAATTATCTGTTTTAGCATTTGTTGAAGAATATGTAAATTCAACTCCTGGTTTAAAGGAAACGAAAGAAGATTTAATGTCTAAAGTTGAAAAAGGATATGAAGTAAAAGATTTAATTTCCGAGGAATTAGAAGCGGTTGAGCAAGCAGAAACTGTAGTTTCTAACTTTACAGAAGATTTTTTAAAAGTTGAAGATGAAAAACTATCTGCGGAAATTGGAGAAGGTTTTTCTGAAGAGGATATTGAATTAGAGGACAAGGTAGCCTCAATTCATGAGTATATAGAAGTTGAAAAAGAAGTAGAAATTGAACAGCCTTTTGACGACATAGAGGGCTTAATTTTTGGAGATACAGAACCAACCGATCCTAAAGAGGAAATAAAAGAGGCAGAAGAAAGTCGAGCTTTAACACTAGAGGAAGAGTTAGAAGACACCATTCCTGTAGATGTAATGGCTAATTTATTTGAACCGGTAAAAGGGGCTTCCTTAAATGATAAATTAAAAACTAATATTCAGATTGGTTTAAATGACAGAATTGCTTTTGTTAAGAATTTATTTGAAGGTAGTCAAGAAGATTTTAATAGAGTAATTTCTCAATTAAATACTTTAAAAACTGAAAAAGAGGCCAAAAAATTTATTAATAAAATAGTAAAGCCTGATTATAATTGGTCAGAACACGAAGATTTAGAAAATCGTTTAATAGCTATTATTATTCGTAGATTTTCATAAAATTGCTTGTTCACAGAACTATCCAAAAGAGATAGATGATTCAATTTTTTTAAGTACCTAAACCCAACTATTGAAACCAATTCTTATTCATACACATTTTCACAAACGCAGGACTGGTGTTACCAGAAGTATAGAAAATGTATTGCCTTTTTTTGAAGAAAAGTTTGAAACTTATTTATATGGTTTTGGTGCAAAAGGAAAATATATTTCTACAACTGCTTTAAAAAAAATATTATTTTCGGATAAAGAAGTAGTGGTTCATTGTCATCGCAATAATGAGATAATGCGGATGTTGTTTTTCCGTTTCTTAGGAGCTAAATTCACTTTGATTGCAACGCGTCATGCAGAAACTGTTCCTTCTGGTTTAACCCTAAAATTGCTTAAAAAAGCAGATACAGTTGTTACGCTTATTAAAAGTATGAGTGAGAAACTTGGAATTGAAAATACGATTGTTGGTCACGGAATTGCGATAGATGTATTTAAGCCAAATGAAAATAGTACACTCAAAAATATACGTCAAGAACATGTTATTTTATGTGCAGGAAGAGTTCGCAAAGCAAAAGGACATCTTGTTTTATTAGAGGCTGTAAAAGTTTTAAAAGAACATAAGAATTGGGCATTGGTTATTGCCGGTACAGCGGATAAGTCTGATTTTTTAGCGGAACTAAAAACGATTTCAAAAAAACATTCCATTGAAAATCAAGTCTATTTTGTAGATGAAACTCCAGATATTATCTCTTATTATCAAGCATCAAAAATTGTAATTGTACCAAGTTATTCTGAAGGATTTTCTTTGGTAACAGCAGAGGCAATGGCCTGTGGTTGTTCTGTAATTGCCACAAAAAATGTTGGTGTTCATTCTGCGTTAATAACACATTCTAAAAATGGTTATCTATTTGAAGCAGGAAATAGTATTCAATTAAAAAGCTTGATTGAAAAGTCGATTACAAATAAAATTCCATTATTAGGAACTGAAGCAAGAAACGAAATTTTAGAAAATTGGAGTGCTAAAAAAGAAGCCGCCAATTTAATGGCTGTTTATAAATTGTAACTACTAAGTTTTAAAGTTACTTTGCCTGTTACTTTGTTCGTAGGAATCATAAAGCACCCTTTTATTAGTGTATTCGTAGCAAAAATTACCCAATTCTAAGCTTCAATTCTTCCACAACTTTTTTGCTGTTTCCAATAAAAATAGCATCATCAACAATAAAAACTGGTCGTTTTAAAAAAGTATATTCATCTAAAATATACTGTCTGTAACCTGCTTCAGAAATAGTTTTACTTTTTAAATTCATTTCTTTATATAGTTTCGAACGCTTATTAAATAACGCTTCATAACTGTTAGAAAATTTGTACATTTCTTCTAATTGTGAGGTGTTTACAGGATTTGATTTAATTTCTTGTAGTTCGAATCCATCTGTATTTATTTCTTTTAAAATTCGTTTACAGGTATCACAAGTTTTTAAAAAATAGACTTTTTTCATTTGAATCAATTATATTTGTTTCTTCAAAAATAGACATAAAAATGAAGACACAATTCGATGTTTTAAGAATATCTCGTGAATTAGTTACAAAAGAATTAGACGGCCTAACCTTAGATCAAATCCATACAATTCCAACAGGTTTTAAAAATAACATTGCTTGGAATGTAGCTCACTTAGTAGTAACACAGCAATTATTGCATTATAAGTTATCAAATTTAGATTGTTTGTGTCCGGACGAATTAATTGCCTCCTATAAAAAAGGGACCGTGCCAACAAAAAACTTTACAGAAGAAGAGTTTGAAGAGGTAAAAGATTTGTTATTGGGCTTGCCAGATGTGTTGCAAGAAGATTTCGAAGCTGGTATTTTTGAGAATTTTAGCGCATATCCAACAAGTACCGGTTTGGTATTAGATAGTATAGAGACAGCCATTGTTTTTAATAACTATCATGAGGGCATTCATTACGGAATAATAAGAGCTATCAAGAAGTTTTTGTAACTGTATTAGAAGCTATTACTAGTTTTAAATTTATCTTGAGCGAAGTCGAAAGAAGCCATCTTTATTATTTACTCGCGATACAGCACATTTAAACGTTCGCTATTCTACGGATGTAAAAAAGGATTCCATTTCAATCGAGGCGAGACCTTTCGCTGAAGGGTTGTCCTATTTAAAAGATGTAATACTGTCTGTTAAAAGAGGCTTAAAAGTGTCAAAAAAAAGTGTACATAATGAAATTTAATACAAAAACAATTCACGGAGGTCAACAGCCAGAAAAATTAACAGGTGCAGTAATGCCTCCTGTTTTCATGACTTCAACGTATGCGCACTCAAAGCCAGGAGAAGCACAAGAATATGAATACTCAAGAGGAGGAAACCCAACAAGAACTGCGCTAGAGAATAGTTTTGCAGCAATTGAAAACGGAACACACGGTTTTGCTTTTTCATCTGGCATGGCGGCAATAGATTGTGTTTTAAGAACCTTAAATCCCGGCGATGAAATTATTGCTGGAGACGATTTGTATGGCGGAACTTATAGAATGTTTACTAAATTATTTCAAAAATATGGATTAGAATTTATTTTTGTAGATATAAATGCTGTAGACAATATTTCAAAAGAAATTACAGAAAAAACAAAATTGGTGTGGTTAGAAACACCTACCAATCCTTTGATGAAAATTGCAGATATCGAAGCAATTTGTACCTTAGTAAAAGACATAAATTCCGATATTTTAATTGCTGTAGATAATACATTCGCCACTCCGTATCTGCAACAACCCCTAAATTTAGGTGCAGATATTGTAATGCATTCTGCAACAAAATATTTAGGTGGACATTCAGATTTAATAATGGGTGCTTTAATGGTGAAAGATGCAAAGTTAGCAGAAGAATTGCATTTTATTCAGTTTGCTGCGGGTGCTATTTCGAGTCCAATGGACTCTTTTTTAGCTTTAAGAGGTATTAAAACATTGCATATTAGAATGCAACGTCATTGTGAAAATGGTCGTGCAGTGGCCAATTTCTTAAAGAAGCATCCCAAAGTTGGTGCAGTTTATTATCCTGGCTTAGAAGACCACCCAAGTTATGCTATCGCTAAAAAGCAAATGAAAGATTTTGGAGGCATGGTTTCCTTTAGTTTAAAAGATGAAAGTAAAGAAGCTACTTTTAAATTTTTAAAAAACACACACGTATTTACATTAGCAGAATCTTTAGGAGGTGTAGAAAGTTTGGTAAATCATCCCGTAACAATGTCACACGCTTCAATTCCAGAAAAAGAACGTTTAAAAATAGGAATTACAGAGGCTATTATTCGTTTGAGTGTTGGTATTGAAGATGAAGAAGATTTATTAGCAGATTTGGACTTCGCTCTAAATTTGTAGCGAAGCTTCCCTAAAACTAAAAAAATAAAAACCTCCAAGAAGCAAAATCTTGAAGGTTTTTTATGAATATTTTTTACGTTTAAATTTTTATCTGTTTAATTGATTTTATGGATGAATTTCAATTAAAATAATCCATTTATTTGAGAATCTATTCTGTCTATAACATATCCTAAATCTTCTGGGTTAGAAACAAAATCTAAATTATCGACATCAATAACTAGTAATTTCCCTTTTTTATAAGTAGAGACCCATGCTTCATAACGTTCATTTAATCTGCTCAAATAATCAATTGAAATTGTGTTTTCGTATTCTCTACCACGTTTGTGAATTTGACCCACTAAAGTAGAAATATCTGCACGTAAATAAATTAATAAATCTGGCGGTTTTACTAAGTTCTCCATTAAATCAAATAAAGAACTATAATTGGTATAATCCCTATTTGTCATTAAGCCCATTGCATGCAAGTTTGGTGCAAAAATATGTGCGTCTTCGTATATGGTCCTATCTTGAATAATGTTTTTACCAGACTCTCTTAACTCTAAAATTTGTCTAAATCGACTATTTAAAAAGTATACTTGTAAATTAAAAGACCAGCGTTCCATTTCTGTGTAGAAATCATCTAAATATGGGTTTTCATCGACAGACTCAAAATGAGGTTTCCATTTATAATGTTTCGCTAAAAGTTTTGTTAGCGTGGTTTTACCAGCGCCAATGTTTCCTGCAATTGCAACATGCATATGTAAATTGTATAAAGTTAAAAAGGAATGCTAAAGGTAGACAATTTTTATAAGTAGAAAAATAATTAAGAAATCAATTTATAACCAAAACCTCTGACGTTTAAAATTTGAATGTTTTTGTCTTTTTTTAGTTTTTTTCTTAACTTCGAAATAAAGACATCCATACTTCTTGCGTTAAAGAAATCATCATTTCCCCATAGTTTGTTTAGGATAAAAGTTCTGTCTAGAATTTCATTCTTCTTTTCAAATAAATGAAAAAGTAGTTGTGCTTCTCGATGGGTAAGCTGCTGAATTTCTAATGAATTTTCAAGTGTTTGCTTGGTTAAGTTAAATGAGTAATTCCCTATTTTAATGTTGTCAGCATTGGTTTTAGTTTCTATTCTATTTAGTAAAGAATTAATTCTCACAATTAATTCTTCCATCGAAAAAGGTTTTTTTAAATAATCATTACCCCCATTATTAAAGCCTTCCAATACATCTGAAGTTTGCGATTTTGCTGTTAAAAATATAATAGGAATTTTTTTATCATTTAAACGGATCTCTTTCGCTAAAGTAAATCCGTCTTTTTTAGGCATCATTACATCCAAGACTAAAATATCAGGTTTTTCTTTTCTATAATTCTCAAAGGCTTCTTCACCATTTTTTGTATGAAAAACAGTAAAATTCCTAGTTTCTAAACTCTCTTTTACAATCATTCCTAAACTCGGCTCATCCTCAGCTAAGAGTACTTTTATCTTACTCATTTGGAATTGTTATTTTAAAAATGGTTTGTTTTTTATCCGAAGTCAGCCTAATTGTGCCCATATGTTTCTCGATGATTTTTTTACAGTAATACAATCCAATTCCAAATCCTTTTACATCATGTGTATTTCCTTTTGGAACGCGATAAAACTTGTCAAAAATTCTTTCTTTCTGATTTTTTTCAATACCATTCCCGTCATCTACAACTGTAATTTCTATTGCGTTTAAAACTGAATTTATATTCATTTCTATTTGATTTCCTCCATACTTTACAGCATTATCAATCAAATTAGAAATCACATTTTCGAAGTGAAAAACATCAACGTTTGCATAGCAAGGTTGCAAGGTTGTAGAAAATAAAATTTTCTTTTTATTGGCGAATATTTGATGTCTAGAAATCACTCCTTCTGCGATACTAACGATATCAACAGTTTCTTTTTTTAGTACTAATTGTTCACTATCTAACATCGCAGTTTCTAACAATTTTTCAACCATCTGATGCAATTTGTTTATTTGTACAGATGACATTGAAAGGTATTTACTTGTCTTTTCTGGATCTTCTAAGACATTAAAATTTTTAATTGCCTCAATAGCTGCAGAAATAGTGGCAATAGGTGTTTTAAACTCATGCGTTATATTACTGATTAAATCGTTTTTAATAGTTGCTAATTCCTTTTGCTGATTAATGATTTTTAAAAGGTAAAATAAACTAGAAATTACAGCTAAAGACAATAATAAGGATAAGAAAATTCCGAAAGAACTTCTTTTTAAAGCTGCGATACTTGGGTTATTATAGACTAATTTGAAAGCTTCATTATCTTTTACAAAAGTAGATTTAGACCGAATATAATTTTTTTTAGAATTTAATAAACTGTCTTTCGTTTGATGAAAAAGGGTATCGTTTTTTAAATGATGAAAGCTTGTTGTTAGTTCGATTCCTTTTTTTTGTAGTTGTATCTCTATCAGAGAATCTATTTTTTCATACTCTACAGATTGATCTAAGAATGAGATGAAAATAGGTTTTAGATTTTTAATTAATTTTAAGCTATCTGCTGCTTTTTTGCCCCTAAAATATTTAATTACTTTTTTTGCTCCATCAGAATTTAAGTTAAAACTTTTTTTCTTATCGGTAATTTGGTTTAATACTTTAACTGAGTCTTTTTTTTTGTTATGTAATGAATCTAAATCGGAATTGAATTCTATGACAAAGTCTTTTGCCGAATTCATCATAGAATCTATTTTCTCTTTTGACAAATTTTCATCAAAAGTGAATTTTAGGTTGTTTATTGATGCTCTTGGTTTTTCTTTCTCAGAATTATTTGTTTTTACTTTATTTAAAACATTTCCAATAGATTTGCTCTTATATGATTTCTCTTTAATTAAATTAAGTGGGTTTTTAAAAATAGCAACAGAATTACTATTGTCATCAATAATAGTTAAAAAGTCATTTTTTGCAAGAGAAGAATAATATTCTTCTACTGCATTGTCTAGACTTAATTGAATTTCGTTTGTTACTTGTCGCTTATTTTCTTCGTAATTTTTATAATTCCAATAGAATTGTACACCAATAGTGGCTATTGTGGTAGCTGTTATTAAG
>JBNMOF010000052.1:0-12227 GCA_051277175.1 Polaribacter sp. | reverse complement strand
GATGAAATAGTAAGCAGGTAGCTCAACTTATTTACGCGCGCTATAAAAAACAGTAAAAAAAAACCTCACTCTTAAAAAAAGGAGTGAGATTTCTATTATAATCGTATAAATTTGACTCTAAATAGAGATCAACTGCGTTTATTTAGCTGGTAAAACTTTACCAATACATTCACCAAAACCAATACGAACAGTATCATTTTTACAATGTGCACGCATTATTACGGTGTCATTGTCATTTATAAACTTACGGGTTGTTCCGTCTTTTAGCGTAATTGGGTTTTGTCCTTTCCAAGTTAATTCAAGCATAGAACCAAAACTATCTTTTGTTGGTCCCGAAATAGTTCCAGATCCCATCATATCTCCAGCTTCTACCGGACAACCATTTACGGTATGGTGCGCTAATTGTTGCGCCATTGTCCAATACATATATTTAAAATTTGAATTTGCAACTACCGTTTCTTCTCCGTCTTCTGGCTGAATTCCTACCTGCAAATTAATGTCATAACTTCCTTTTCCTATTTGTTTTAAATAAGCTAATGGCTCATGAACTTGTTTTGGGTTGTCTGTTCTAAAAGGCTCTAAAGCATCTAAAGTAACAATCCAAGGTGAAATTGTAGAAGCAAAACTTTTTCCTAAAAACGGACCTAAAGGCACATATTCCCAAGCTTGGATATCTCTTGCCGACCAATCGTTAAATTGTACCAAACCAAAAATATGCTCTTCTGCTTCTTCAATAGGAATTCTATCACCTAAAACATTTGCATCTGTTGTAATAAAAGCCATTTCGAGCTCAAAATCTAACAATTTTGAAGGTCCAAAACCAGGAGTATTTGTTCCTTCTGGGGGTTTTGTTTGTCCGTGAGGTCTCCTTACAGGTGTTCCTGAAGGTATAATCGAAGAGCTTCTACCGTGATAACCAATAGGAATGTGCAACCAATTTGGCAGCAATGCATTTTCTGGATCTCTAAATAAAGAGCCTACATTTGTTGCATGTTCTTTACTCGCATAAAAATCTGTATAATCTCCAACAGAAACAGGCAATAGCATTTCAACTTCGTCCATTCTAAAGATAATTTTATCTTTATGGCTTACGTTGTCGCGCAAACTACCGTTCGCAACATCAAACACTTCAGCAATTCTATTTCTTACTAACCTCCATGTTTTTCTACCATCTGCAATAAAATCGTTCAAGTTATCTTGTAGGAATATATCATCTGTTAGCGGAATTCCTTCAAAATAGCCCAATTGATGAAAAGCACCTAAGTCTACCGCAAAATCACCGATTCTACTTCCAATCGTAATAATATCATCTCTCGTAATAAAAACACCGAATGGAATATTTTGTAGGGGGAAATCTGAGTTTTCATCTACTTTTAACCATGATTTTCTGTTTGGGTTATTTGCTGTTATGATCATTCTATAAATTCTTTATTTTCTCCAAATCTATGGAATTTTTTCTCATTTTTGAGGGGAAACTCCATGAATAAATTATTTTTATCATTGGTTTTTTTTGAATTGTGTAAATCTTCATAATTGGCAGAAAATTTAGGAAAAAGTTATTTATAATTATTTGGTTTTTCATTACTTTTGTTATCTATTTAAAATAACAACAACAATGCAATTAGATAATCAAATTTTTGACCTAATACAGGAAGAAAAAGAAAGACAAATAAATGGTTTAGAGTTAATCGCTTCGGAAAATTTTGCAAGTGATCAAGTAATGCTAGCTCAGGGCTCTGTTCTAACGAATAAGTACGCTGAAGGGTATCCTGGAAAAAGATATTACGGAGGCTGTGAAGTTGTTGATATTGTGGAACAAATAGCAATCGATAGAGCGAAAGAATTGTTTGGTGCAGAGTATGCAAATGTTCAACCACACTCTGGATCTCAAGCAAATACTGCTGTATTTTTCGCGTGTTTAAAGCCTGGAGACAAAATTTTAGGATTCGATTTATCGCATGGTGGTCACTTAACACACGGTTCTTCTGTAAATTTTTCGGGTAGATTGTACAACCCAACTTTTTATGGTGTTGAAAAAGAAACGGGTGTCTTAAATTATGATAAAATTCAAGAAATAGCTACTAAAGAGCAACCAAAATTAATAATTGCGGGTGCTTCTGCATATTCTAGAGACATCGATTTTGAGCGTTTTAGAGTAATTGCAGATAGTGTTGGTGCTATCTTATTAGCTGATATTTCACATCCTGCAGGAATGATTGCGAAAGGCATTTTAAATGATCCTTTACCACATTGTCATGTAGTTACTTCTACTACCCACAAAACATTGCGTGGTCCAAGAGGAGGAATTATATTAATGGGTAAAGATTTTGACAATCCTTTTGGAGAGACATTGAAGAATGGAAAGCTTAAAAAAATGTCTACTTTATTAAATTTTGCTGTGTTTCCTGGAAACCAAGGTGGACCTTTAGAACACGTTATTGCTGCAAAGGCAGTGGCTTTTGGAGAAGCTTTAACAGATGAGTTTTTAGAGTACCAAATTCAAGTAAAAGAAAATGCTGCGGCCATGGCTAAAGAATTTGTAGCCAAAGGATATCATATTATTTCTGGAGGTACAGATAACCATTGTATGTTGATTGACTTACGTAACAAAAATATTTCTGGTAAAGATGCAGAGATTGCTTTAGGGAAGGCAGAAATTACTGTAAATAAAAATATGGTTCCTTTTGATGATAAATCTCCGTTTGTAACTTCTGGTATTCGCGTTGGAACACCAGCAATTACAACACGTGGTTTGAAGGTTGAACACATGAAAGCAGTGGTAGACTTTATTGACGAAGCAATTACAAATGCAGATAATGATGAAGCTTTGCACGAGATAAGTGATCGTGTTGCTGAAATGATGAGTGCAAGAAGATTATTTGTTATGTAAAACCACAACATGGGTTTTAAGTAGCGCACTGTGCATATGAATATATATATAAAGCATCAAGTTAATTCTTGATGCTTTTTTCATGTAAATTTTTAATACTTCCTGAAGTTTATAAACGAATCAAACAATCTTACATTTGAAAAGTAATATTTTTAGGACGATATGCAAACAATCAAAGTTGGGCGCTATAATTTGATAAATAAGGTAAACATAATTATCACAAAGAGATTAATCCTCCTCTCTGGCTCTTTCTATGATTTTTTCTGGAAGCGACTTTTTAGCTTTGGCACCCATTTTCTTTAATTTCTCGACACTTGTAATGATGTTTCCTCTTCCTTCAACTAATTTGTTCATAGCGCTAGAATATTCTTTCTTGCTCTCGTCAATTCGTTTTCCGATGCCTATTAAATCAATTAAAAGACCTTGAAACTTGTCATATAAAGCACCCGCTTGTCTTGCAATTTCTAAGGCATTTCTTTGTTGTTTCTCGTTATTCCACATGGTATCAATTGTACGAAGTGTCGCCAGAAGCGTAGAAGGAGTAACAATTATAATATTTTTTTCGAAAGCTTTATTGTATAAATAAGTGTCTGAGTTTAAAGCAATGGCAAATGCAGGTTCTATCGGTATAAACAACAAAACAAAATCTGGTGATTCAATTTTGTAAATATCTTCATATTTTTTATCACTTAATTGTTCAACATGTCTTTTAAGAGAAGCCACATGCTCTTTTAAAAAACGTTCTTTTAAAGTTTCATCTTCTTCGTTAATATACTGTTCATATGCTACCAAAGAAACTTTAGAATCGACAATCATTTTCTTATTATCTGGTAGATGAATAACAACGTCTGGTAATATGCGCCTGCCTTCATCATTGGTAAAGCTTTGCTGTACAAAATACTCTCTATCTTTCTCTAGGCCAGACTTCTCTAAAACACGCTCTAAAACTAATTCTCCCCAATTACCTTGTATTTTGTTATCTCCTTTTAAAGCTTTTGTAAGGTTTAAGGTTTCTTTACTCATTTGCTGATTCAGCTCTTTCAATCCTAAAATTTGCTGTCGTAAAGCGGCATGATAATCGATACTTTCTTTGTGGGTTTTCTCTACTTTGTCTTCAAACCCTTTTATTTTTTCTTGTAATGGACTTAAAATATTTTTTATATTTTCTTTATTTTGGGCTGTAAATTTCGAAGATTTTTCATCTAATATTTTATTTGCTAAATTTTCAAATTCCTTCGTAAATTTTTCATTTAGCTTTTCAACTTCTCCCTTATTTTCTGTTAGCTTCGCTTCTAAACTTTTTAATTCTGAAACTAAAGTAGATTTCTCAGAAATTAATTTTTCTTTTTCTTGTTGATTGTTTTTTAACTCCTTTTGAGATTCTATAAAATTATTTTCTATGATATCTTTAGATTGTTGCAGCAAAACACTGCGTTCCTCTAGGGTAGATTTTTCTTTTTCTACAACTATTTTTTCTTTTTCGAAATTTAATTTAGAAAGCAATTTCCCTACAAATACCCCAATTAAGGCAAAAATTACTGCAATTAATAAGTATATAATTATTTCAGTCATCATATTGAATTAGTATACTGTAAATGTAATAAATAATATAGTTGATTAATGTTTAACCACATTTGAAAATTTATTTTTTTTAATTATTTTCTGTAGTATCCCTAAATGGTTTATTCAGGGTCTTTTTATTTCCATAGTAAAAAACAGATACATTATGGGATATTTTATTATAGAAAATTTTAAATTAAACATATAATACTAAAAAAAAACACATGAAATACGCTTTAGATGGTTTTACAAACAATTATCTTTGTTAAACGAATGAAAACAATTGCTAGATTTATTTTACGAAGACTGTTAGGATGGAAAGTTGAAAACGGATTTCCTGTAGAACCTAAAAAATATGTTGTTATTGCAGCTCCACATACAAGTTGGTTAGATTTTCCGATTGCTGTTTTATCAAGGATAAGTGAAGGAACGATGGTTCATTTTGCAGGAAAAAGTTCTCTTTTTAGATGGCCTTTCGGTTATTTTTTTAAATTTTTGGGTGGCATACCAGTAGATAGAAGTAAAAATAATAATTTGGTAGAAGCAATCATTGCCATTTTTGATTCTAAAAAAGAATTTAGATTGGCATTGTCACCAGAAGGAACTCGAAAAAAAGTAACACAGTGGAAAACAGGTTTCTATTATATTGCAAAAGGGGCAAATGTACCCATTGTAATGGCCACTTTAGATTTTAAAAATAAAAAAATAAAGATTTCAAATCCATATTATACCACAGATAACACAGCAGAAGATTTTAAGATTTTAAGAAGCTTTTTCAAGGATGTTAAAGGGAAAAATCCTGAATTATCTTAAAATCATTTTTTAAAATTAATAAATTTACTAGATTTAAAGTAGTAAGATACTTTTTAATAGAGAGTAGGGGCTTTATTCTAGAAGACTTACATACAGCACAATCTCCAGTTTATTGGAGACTGTTTTTTGCTAACTTTTTCGCGATTCCTACAATTACTTCTGTTGCTTTTATCATAGATTCTACAGGGACATATTCAAAACGACCATGAAAATTATGTCCTCCAGCAAAAATATTAGGACAAGGCAAGCCTTTAAAGGAAAGCTGAGAACCGTCTGTTCCTCCACGAATTGGTTTAATTAAGGGTGTAATTCCTATTTCTACCATTACTTCTGCTACCAAATCTACGATATGCATTACAGGAACAATTTTATCCTTCATATTAAAATATTGATTTTTAATCTCAAGTACAATGAGCTCTTGTTCAAACTGGTCATTAAAATCGAATACAATTTTCTGCATTACATGTTTTCTTTTTTCAAATAAATCTAAATCGTGATCTCTAATAATGTATTCTAAAACTGTTTTTTCTACAGTACCAACCATATCATGCAAGTGAAAGAAACCTTCATAACCAGCAGTTTTTTCTGGAACTTCGGCTGCTGGAAGTGCAGTTATAAAAGCATTGGCAATTTGCATAGAATTTATCATTTTACCCTTTGCATAACCGGGATGCACAATTTTTCCCGTGATCGTTACTTTTGCACTTGCGGCATTAAAGTTTTCGTATTCTAGTTCTCCAATCTGACTCCCATCCATGGTATAAGCCCATTCTGCGCCAAATTTAGAGACATCAAATTTGTGTGCACCTTTGCCAACTTCTTCATCGGGTGTAAAACAAATTCTAATTTTACCGTGCTTAATTTCTGGATGTTCAATTAAATATTCCATTGCCGTTACAATTTCTGTAACACCCGCTTTATCGTCTGCTCCTAAAAGCGTTGTACCATCGGTAGTTATTAGCGTTTGTCCTTTGTATTGCAAAAGGTCCTCAAAATAATCTGGAGAGAGGATGCTATTTTTTTCTCCTTTTAAAAGGATGTCATCTCCTTGATAATTTTCTATGATTTGTGGCTTTATATTTTTTCCTGTAAAATCTGGACTTGTATCTATGTGCGATATAAAGCCTATTGTTGGTACTTTGTGCGCTACATTACTTGGTAAAGTAGCCATGATATAACAGTTTTCATCTAAGTCTATATCTTGCATTCCTATCTTTTTCAAATCTTCCACTAAAACTTGGGCCAAATTCCACTGTTTTTCTGTGCTGGGAAAAGCGGGATTGTTTGGATCTGATTCGGTATCTATCGTTACATATTTTATGAACCTGTCTGTGATGTGTTTTTTAGTGATCATTTTATGAATAAATTTTTATTTTTTCGATTAAAGTTATTGCCTTACAAAGTCTTTCATCTACTAAAGAATCTCCATAAATTTCTGCTTTTATAAGCATGGTTTTCTCTTTATTTGTAGTGATCAATAGTTGTAAAGACTTGTAATTATAAGGTCCTTTTTTACCAATAGAAATTACGTAATAACTTGGTTTATTTAAGAAATTAAGTTCTTTTGTTTTCTTTTGAATTAATTTATTTGACAAGTTTTCATTTTCAACCTTAAGTTTAAAAAGTTCGTTAATTTCTATGGGATTAGAAATGTAACTTAGGTCTAAAAGAATCGTTTTTGTAAGTTGCTTGGCGGTATCTGCACCATAAATTGAAGATTGAATTGCATCTGTAAATCGATTTATTTTCCAGTTACTTGGTATTTGTGCAGAAAAGTTTCCATTGGGTCCTTTTATTTCCTTTAAATTAGAGAAAAACGATTCTTTACAATTAAAATCTTGTTTTAATATTGAATGTTGCTTGCAGGAAATGAATAGGAGGGCAGCCCCCAAAATATATACCGAACCCTTTATTAATGTTTTACAGCTCAAGTTTTCCTATTTTTGAATGACCACTTAACCAGGCTGTATTTTTATCTACAAATTGGATCGCATAATACGGTTCTTTTGAAACTTCTTTCCATGTTGTTCCTCCATCATTAGAGAACGATACTCCCGTTTTACCCACTGCAAAAACCTCTTTTCCTTCTGTATTAGGAACGTATTGCACACAACTTTTATAACTAGGATTTTGATTGTCTGCAACCAATCTCCAGGTGGCACCACCATCGGTAGTAATTGCTTTATTTTTTCTATTTCCCTCTGGTTTAGAGTAGTCTCCACCAATTACAATGCCATTTTGTTCATCAGAAAAATCGATAGAATAAATTCCCTGAGGACCATTTCCTTGAAGTATGGGTGTTTCAAAAACCTGCCAATTTTTGCCAAAGTCTGTAGATTTTAAAACACGTGCTTTATTTCCTCCGGAAGCAATCCAGACGGTGCTTCCTATTGTTTTTATATTGGTGTTACTCGCAGCAAAAAAAGCTTCACCTTCACTAATTTCTGGTAAATTATTACAGGGAATTTTATTCCAATTTGCGCCACCATCTTCGGTAAGAAGTATCGATGCACAATTTTCTGTAGGATCTCCAACTGCAATTCCGTGTAAATTATCATCAAAAAAAGTAAGGGCATCATAAAAAACCTTGTCGTTTTCTTCTAGATACTGCAACGTGGTTTGTCCATTAGAAATTTTATATAATAAAGCAGGATTTCCTATAGACAAAGCAAAATAATCGGATCCATTAAAAGCGAAGCTTCTAAAATTCGGAATAATAGTATCTTGATATTGAATGTGTACTACATTCCAAAGTGCACCATTATTTAATGTATGGCCAATAATACCGTTTGAACCTGCGTAAAAAACGCTGGAAGTGTCTACTATTTGAATTGCTCTAATGCTGGTACTATCTATTTTAAAGGCAGTTATAGCGATTTCAGTTATATTTCTTGGTTGATATTCTTGCTGACAAGCAATTAAAAAAAGGAATGTTAAAATTATGCTTAATATTCTTTTCATTTTTGATATTTTTATAGGACTAAAGTAAACAAATCATAAGAGATAATGAAAAAAGCATTGGTAATTTCTGGGGGTGGGAGTAAAGGTGCATTTGCAGGCGGAGTTGCCCAATATTTAATAAAAAAAAAGCATAAAAAATACGATTTATTCTTAGGTACTTCTACTGGAAGTTTAATGGTTTCTCACCTTGCACTCGGAATGTTAGACGAGTTAAAGGAATTATACACCAATGTAAATCAAGAAAGTATTTTTAGCAATAGTCCTTTTAAAATTAAGAAAATTGCGGGAGAAAAAGTAGTCACTATCAATCATTTAAATACTTTTTGGAACTTTTTAAACGGCAGAAAAACTTTTGGAGAAAGCAAAAACTTACGTTCTTTAATTAAGAAAAATATAACGAAAGCAATGTATGTTAAAATTAGAGAAGCCAACAAAGATGTAGTTGTTACGGTTTCTAATTTAACGGCAAATCAAATAGAATACAAGTCTATAAATGATTGCTCTTACGAAGATTTTTGTGATTGGATTTGGGGTTCTTGCAACTATGTGCCTTTTATGAGTTTGTTAGAAAAAAATCATTGTCAATATGCTGACGGTGGTTTTGGCTCTTTAGTTCCCATTAGAGAGGCCATTTTGAGAGGTGCCACAGAAATTGATGCCATTATTTTAGAAACAGAGGTTACTCAGATAAATAGATTACCTGCAAAGAATCCGTTTTCTTTATTGTTTGATGTATTTGATTTTATGTTAACCCACGTTGAAAGACATAATATAACGATTGGGAAACTGGCTGCTTCTAATAAAAATATCAAGTTAAATTTATATTACACACCTACGGTTTTAACAACAAATTCTCTGGTTTTTGATGAAAGGTTAATGAAAATGTGGTGGAAATCTGGTTTTAAATATGCAAAATCTAAAGATGAAGAAAAGATGAGTGAATTTAGACCCGATATGCTTACAGATAAAGAAATTGAAGATTCTGCCGAAGATGCTAAAAAGATAAAAATTTAGAACAAAAAAAATCCAGCATTTGCTGGATTTTAATTTAAAGATTAGGGTTGCTATTTTAATTCTGAATACATATTATTTCCAGCCGGGGTTGCCAATTTAGAATTAAAAATAATTTCTGCGTTGATAACGTTTTCTTTTTTAGAGAATGTTTTCTCACCGGTAGCGATAAAATTCAAAGTTTTCTCTAATAACGGATCAGAACGTTCTCCCAAAGTACCTAAATCGCCAATATCTTCAGACCACTCAATACCCGTAAAGTTGGTTCCTGGTATAATTCCGTTTGGAAAATTTATATCATCTTTATTTTTAATTTCTAAAACTAACGGTTGCATTGCATAGGTGTGATTTGTATTTAAATTTTCACCAGTTCGCTGTAAATTATCAGAATCATAAAGGGTAATAGAACCTACTTGTTTGCCAACTGTTTTTGAACCAATCACATTGACTTCTATATGTGCATTTAAAGAGTTCATGACCAATTCTGATGCCGAAGCAGAACTTCCAGTAACAATAAAATAAACCCTTTCTAATTTTAAACTGTTAATGGCTTCATCTATCACTACCTCATTATTGCCATCTGTTTTTATAATTCTTGTCGGAAAATTATTGATAAAATCTTCTGGAGAAAAAGCATTTGTAACTTTACGGTTCCAAACTTCTTTTGAATAGACCTGACCTGGAAACTGCCCAGTAATCATACTTCCTAAAAAGCCTGCAGTATTTGTAGAACCACCGCCATTATAACGTAAATCGATGACCAAATCGTCCACTGCTGCTGCACTAAAAGTATTAAAAGCGGCATTTAGCTGTTGGTCATACGAACTTGCAAACTGGTTGTACATCAAATACCCAATTCTCTTAGAACCGTCTTCAATTACCTTAGAAATGGCAATGGGATTCTCTTGAATTTCTGTTTTAGAGAGCGAAATTGTTGTATTATTAGCCTTAGGGTTTCCAGCATTGTAATCGGCAAAACCTAAAGAGACTGATGTCGCATCGCTAAAAAGTAATCCTCTAAAATTAGTATCTGTAAGCTGTGTTCCGTTTACAGTATTAAAATACATTCCTCTTGTAATACCTGAGGTTTCTGCGCTAGAATTTGGAAGTACATAGCGCACATAGCCAAAAACATTTGTGCTAACATTATTATATCTCACGAGACCAAACTCTATTCCTGTACTTAAATTTATTCCTTGAAAAGAATTTTCTAAAGCCACATAGTCGTCAACAATCCAAGAAAAACGATCTGTAGTTCCTGGTGCGCTTAATAAACTATTAAAAGTAGCTTCCGGACTTTCATTTCCTCTAAAAAAAGTGTACAATTCCTCTAAATTATTAAATCTACTGTCTGCTAAAGTGGGCACATCCTCTTGCCATAAATAATAAAGGTTTAAGCCTTTCCAAATAAAGTAATTGATTTCATCATCTGTCGAAACTACAAAATCTTCACTTAAGCTAACTTCTTCTTTACTACAGGAAACCGTTAAAAATAAAACCGAGAGTACACTTGCTATAATATATTTCTTCATATTAGTTGGTATTGGGTAAATTTTGTTTTATAAAATTGCCGCTATCAAATGCTCTTTGCGCGTTGATAGAATTGTACAAAAAGGTATAATTATTACTATTACATGCTGCACTTGTACCGGTACTTCCAGAAGTAATGGCTTCTAAAACCCTTTCTAATATGGGTTCTGATGAATCTCCTAAAACTCCTAAATCTAAAATATCTTCATTCGGACAAAGTATAATGTCTGGTATAAATCCATTCGCATATGTTTGGTCGTCTTTATTAAAGAAACTTAACACAATAGGTTGTAAAGCCACCGTATGTGTTTCATTTCTTAACGGAAAATCATAATCTTCAGAATTGTACAAGGTCATAGCCCCCGTATTGTTACCCGCAGTTTTGGTACCAATAATCTGTACATCTATGTATGGATTTAAACTATTAATTAATAACTCTATTGCGGAAGCACCAGAGAAATTAGTTCCGTTTAAAATAATATATACTGTTGTTAGATTCAAACTATTATAATCAGAGAATGCATTCAATTTTACAGGAAATTTTGTAAGCAAAGAGTCCGGTTGATTCGCTTCAAACCAAGCTTGCGCTTTCGCATTCCATTGTTCTTTTATAAAAACTTCATCTGTAAATTGCCCCGTAATCATGCTTGCTAAATCGGTAATGTTTTGTGCAAAACTTCCACCAGAAATATTATAACGTAAATCTAAGACAAGTTCGTTAACACCCTGATTTTTAAACTTTAAAAACACCTCGTTTAAACTGTTTATTGATTCTTTAGAAAGATCATTGTTAAACATTAGGTATGCTATCTTGTCTACACCAATAGCAAAGGTTTTTTCAAGAAAAACAGCGTCATATGCATAGTTTTGTTTTTCTAAAGCAACAATTTTAGAATTTGGCGTCGCTATGGTCCCATCAAAATCTACCATTGTAAGGCTTAGCGAATTGGAACCGTTAATAAGTATACTTTCAAAGTTTTCTTTTGTTAATTGCGTACCGTTTGCAGCATTAAAAAAATCTCCACGCATTATATTTTTCGAATATGCATCAGAATTTGGTAAAATATGAGTTATATAACCAATTACATTTTCTGTACTTCCTGGGGCTTCAATAATTCCGAACTCCATTCCGTTTAAAAAACCTGTTCTCGGTAGTATAATATCTAAATCTGAATAGTCTTCTAACAAAGAAGATTTTATATCTTCAGCAGTTAATAGGCTATAAAACAAAGTAGTATAATCAGGAAAACTAGTCAAATATGTATTTAGTTCCAGGTCTGAGTTAAAACGCCTATCTGCCAAGTCTGCAATTTTATCTTGATGTAAATAGTATGCATTTAAACCTTTCCAAACAAAATCTTTTACGACCAGATTTTCTGACAAAACGAATTCTTTAGAGCATTGTATAAAAAAAACAGCTACTATGAATACGTAAGTAGCCTTTAAAAGGTATTTCATTTAA
>JBNMOF010000051.1:0-12591 GCA_051277175.1 Polaribacter sp. | reverse complement strand
TTATAACTCGGTTTTATAATATCTAGAATTGTTGTCGACTCATTTAACGGAACTAACAAACCGCCAGCGCCTTCTATGACTAAATGATTCTTAGTCTTTGGTACTATTATTTTTTTTAAATCGATGGTAATACCTTCTATTTCTGCTGCTGCATGCGGACTCATAGGCGTTTTTAATGCATAAGAATTTTCATGAAAAACAGATTTAGAATTTGAAATTAATCGTTTTACTTTGTGCGTATCAGAATTGTCTAATTCTCCTGCCTGTATCGGTTTCCAATAATCTGCTTGTAAAGCTTCTGTAATAATTGCAGCCGCCACTGTTTTGCCGACTTCAGTAGAAATTCCGGTAATAAAATATTGTTTTTGCATTAAAATATTATTTTATAATGGTTATAAATCTGTCTTTTTTTAGAAAAAGTAAGAAGCTATCGTTCCCTTACTTAGGAGTTACCAAACCTCTAGAATTATAATTTATAAAAAATATTTAAGAGTATTTAAATAACTTATTCAGAAACAAAAATACTTAACAAATGCAAGACTTCGCTAATTTCTTTTTTAGAATTATAGCTGTGCAAACAAAAACGCAATCGTTCTTGGTTTTCTTTCACTGTGGGAGCTAAAATAGCTTTTACTTCAAATCCTTTTATTTGCAGTTTTTCTGAAATAGACTTCACTTTTTTAGTGCCAGAAATAATACAGCAATGAATAGCAGAATTACTTTTTATAAAATTTAAATGCAGTCGTTTAACTTCGGAAGTAAAATGGTGGATGTTTTCTTGAAGTTTTTGTTGTTTTTTTGTGTCTAATAATAATGCACCATAAACCGTTTTAACGGTGGCCAAAGAATGTGGAGACAAACCTGTTGTGTAAATAAAGCTTCGTGCAAAATTCACTAAATATTGCTGTAATTGACTACTTCCTAAAATTGCTGCACCATGACAACCTAATCCTTTTCCGAAGGTAATTATTCTTGCAAAAATGGCCTTTTCGATTTGTAGCTCTTGTATGACACCACAACCGTTTTTCCCAAAAACACCAACTGCATGTGCTTCATCAACAATTAAAAAAGCGTTATACTTTTTACATAATTCCGATACTTTAACCAAATCAGGAGTATCTCCATCCATAGAAAAAACCGTTTCTGTAACTACATAAATTTCTTGCCGAGGTTCTGATGTACGTTCAGAATAGCGAAGTAGTAAGGAATTTAATGCTGCTAAATTATTATGTTTAAACTTGAAAGATTTTGCCTTACTTAATTGAATGCCGTCACGAATAGAAGCATGAATAAATTCGTCATATAAAATGAAATCTCCACGTTGCGGAACTGCAGAGAAAAATCCAATATTCGCATCATAACCAGAATTAAAAATAGTAGCAGCTTCCGATTGATGAAAATTGGCTAATACCGTTTCAACTTCAGAATATAGCATATGATTTCCAGACAATAACCGACTACCTGTTGCTCCGTTTTGTTTGCGATGCTGATCAATTAAAAGCTGATGTGTTGCATCAAAAACAGCTTCAGACTTAGCAAAACCTAAATAATCGTTGGAAGAAAAATCTACCAAATTAGAAGGTGTTTTTAAGCTGCGCAAAGAATTATTTTCTTCACGAGATTGTAATTTAATTGTTAACTTCTTTGGTAAATTCATCCTTACAAAAATAGGGAAATTTCAATATCTTTACAGATATATTTATACACCTGTTTTAGGTTTTAAACGGATATAGTTAGCAGATATGACATTACAAGAAAGAGATAAAAAACACCTTTGGCATCCTTTAAAACAGCACCAAACGCATCCAGAAAGTTTGGCAATTGTAAAAGCAAAAGGATGCATTTTAACAGATGAGAGTGGAAAGGAATATATAGATGCGATTTCTTCGTGGTATACCTGTATGTTTGGGCATTGTAATGACACAATTACAAGTAAAGTATACAAACAGATGCAAACATTAGATCAAGTAATGTTTAGCGATTTTACGCATGAGCCAGCCGTAAAACTATCGGAAGAGCTCATTAGAATTTTACCAGAAAACCAAAATAGAATTTTTTTTAATGATAATGGCTCTACTGCCGTAGAAGCAGGCATTAAAATGGCACTGCAATATTATTTTAATACTGAAGAAAAACGAAATATTTTTATTGCTTTTGAAGATGGATTCCACGGAGATACTTTTGGGGCAATGTCTGTTTCTGGACTCTCTGTTTACAATGGGCCGTTTGAAGATTTTTTAATGGACGTAAAAAGAATTCCTACACCTAATGGAGAAAATCATCAGGAAATTTTAGCACAGTTAGAAAAAATAACCTCAGAAAATAAAATTGCGGGTTTTATTTACGAACCTATTATTCAAGGAGCAGCTGGAATGAAATTTCACGATGCAGCAGGTTTAAACGAGATTCTTAAATTTTTAAAAGCTAAAAACATCTTAACAATTGCAGATGAGGTAATGACAGGTTTCGGTAAAACGGGAAGCAATTTTGCCTCTGATTTGATAGAAACAAAACCCGATATTATTTGTTTGAGTAAAGCCTTAACAGGAGGTTTGGTACCCATGGCAATAACGTCTTGTACAGAAGAAATATATACTGCTTTTTTAAGTAATGAAATGGCAAAAGGCTTTTTTCATTGTCACACGTATTCGGCAAATCCGATTGCTTGTGCAGCAGCAAATGCGGCAATAGAATTACTTCAAACGGAAGAAATTCAGCAGAGTATAAAAGATATTGCAGCTTTGCATAAACAGTTCCAAGAACAGATAATTAAACATCCAAAAGTGAAAAGTACGCGATCTCTAGGTGTTATTTTTGCTTTAGATTTAGAGGTTAAAACAGCAGGTTATGGGAATTTGCGGGACAAATTACTTCCTTTTTTCATGGGAAAAGGTGTTTTTTTACGTCCTTTAGGAAATACTATTTACATTCAAGTTCCGTATGTAATTTCGAAAGAGCAGTTGGAAAAGGTGTATCAAACCATAGAAGAAAGTTTGGAGATTCTTTAGTGTTATCCGTTTTTTAAGCCAGCAGTTTTAAACAACTGCAGGCTTTCAGTAGTCGCTTTTTGCAAAAAAAAAGACGAGAGCGTTCTAACAATACGGCAATCTTTAGCACGAAAAATAGTCTGAAGAAAACCATCAGTTGATACGTTAGAAAACTTCAATAGCTTTTTCTAATAAATTAACGTGTTCCTGAGTTTCTGTTATTAGCACATATAAATCTTCATATATCCAATTGCCGCTGACCTTTATACCTCTTATAATAATAGTTCCAGTTCCGATAGTTCCTTTTATTGGAACCAAAAAATCAATTTCACCGTCATCATTTGAGAAAGAAAGAGTACCTGAAGAAATTCCATCTTTTTTTATTGAAGTGCCTAAGTTGGCGATAACTTTTGGATTTTTGTACGCCAATTCTGTTGCGTATTTTACAGGGGTAGCGTCATCAAATATTTCAGAAACTCCAAAAAGTGTTGCTCCAATTCCAAATACAAAAAGTAAAACAAGACCAACACAGCCACAGCCGCATCCTCCAGTTGGAACTGCCCACATCCAATTTCGTTGTAACCAACTTTTTTGCTTAATTTCTTCCATTTTTTAGCAAGATAAATATATTTATTTTTTACAAAGATATTTTTCAAATAAATAGAGAAGGTTTATTTTTGTAGAAAATATTTTTGTGAAAAATCCAATTTCCATAACATCAATAGCTTCCATTTCTGCAATCGGAAGTTCCGAAGAAGAAATCTGGCAAAATTATTTGTCAGACAAACACTTTCTATCCCAAAAAAAGGTGTTAGGAAAAAATGTTTTTGTCGGGCAGCTTTCAAATATATATCAGCAAAAAATCGAAGATTTAAAAAAATCAGATTCAAAATATAAAAATTTAGATGACAGTGTTTTATTTGCGATCTATGTCTCCAGAGAAGCTGTAAAAAGTGCAAAATGGAAATCAACAGATAATTTCGGTATTAATTTTGGATCTTCACGCGGAGCAACAACGCTTTTTGAGAAATACCACAAAGAATTTTTAGAAACACAAAAATCACCAACCTTAAGCTCTCCAACCACTACATTAGGAAATATTTCTTCTTGGGTAGCACACGATTTACAAACTTCTGGTCCAGAAATATCGCATTCAATAACCTGCTCTACAGCGTTACATTCTTTGTTAAATGGAGTTGCATGGATCAACTCTGGGATGTCAGAAAAGTTTTTAGTTGGTGGTAGTGAGGCTGCTTTAACCCAGTTCACAATTGCGCAAATGCAGGCATTAAAAGTGTATGCTAAAAATGAAGCGGCATATCCTTGTAAATCATTTGATTTAGAAAAGAAGCAGAATACGATGGTTTTAGGAGAAGGAGCTGCTGCAATTTGTTTAGAAAAAGGAGTTGTAGAAAATGCCTTGGCAATTATTTCTGGAGTAGGTTTTGCAACTGAGATTTTAAAACACAATACGTCAATTTCTACAGATGCAAATTGCTTTCAAAAATCGATGAAAATGGCTTTAGGGGAAACAAATCCCGATGAAATTGATGCAATTGTAATGCATGCTCCAGGAACAATTCAAGGCGATATATCAGAAATTAACGCAATTAAAAAAGTTTTTCATAACAAAATACCGTTTTTAACTACTAATAAGTGGAAGCTTGGGCACACTTTTGGTGCATCTGGAATGTTGAGTTTAGAATTAGCATTATTACAACTGCAGTACCAAAAATTAATTGCGGTTCCTTTTGCCGAAAAGCAACAACATCCAAAAAAACTGAATAAGATCTTGGTAAATGCGGTTGGTTTTGGCGGGAATGCAGTTTCTATTTTATTGACAAAATAATTTGTAAATTACAATTCATTATCCTTATTTTTGACAGATAAACAACACGAACTTATGAGTGAAGTAAGACACAATTGGACGAAAGAAGAAATATTAGAAATCTATAACAAACCAATGATGGAGTTGCTGTATGATGCGGCAACAATTCATAGAGAATTACATGATCCAAATGTTGTGCAAGTATCTACTTTACTTTCAATAAAAACGGGGGGTTGCTCAGAAGATTGTGGATATTGCCCACAAGCAGCTCGTTATCATACAGGTGTCAAGGGGAATGATTTAATGACTGTTAATCAAGTAAAAGCACAGGCGTTGCGCGCTAAAGAAAGCGGAAGTTCTCGTGTTTGTATGGGGGCAGCATGGAGAAATGTAAAAGACGGGCCAGAATTTGACCAAGTTTTAGACATGGTTAGAAGTATTAATAAATTAGAAATGGAAGTTTGTTGTACCCTTGGAATGGTTACAGAAAACCAAGCGCAAAGGTTAGCAGAAGCTGGTTTGTACGCCTACAACCATAACTTAGACTCTTCAGAAGAATATTATAAAAAAGTAATTTCTACACGTGGATATCAAGATCGATTAGATACTATTGACAACGTAAGAAAAACAAATGTAACGGTTTGTTCTGGTGGAATTATTGGAATGGGAGAAACTGCAGATGATAGAGCAGGAATGTTAGTTGCTTTATCAACATTAAATCCTCAACCAGAATCTACACCAATTAATGCTTTAGTTGCTGTTGAAGGAACTCCTTTAGCAGACGAAAAGCCAGTTGAAATTTGGGACATGATTAGAATGGTTGCAACTGCTAGAATTGTTTTACCAGAAACGCAAGTGCGTTTATCTGCCGGAAGAACTCAAATGAGTAGAGAAGGGCAGGCAATGTGTTTCTTTGCAGGAGCAAATTCAATTTTTGCAGGAGATAAACTATTAACAACTCCAAATCCTGATGTAAATGAAGACATGAAAATGTTTAAATTATTAGGATTAAATCCACAAAAGCCATTCACAAAAAAAGTACAGCCACAATCTGTAGAAGCATCAGATTCTGAATATCAAGCCTTAGGTGAAAAACCAAAATGGACAAGACCAGCCCATAAAATTGATAGAAATGAAGCTGCAAAACAAAAAGGAAAAATAGTAAAAGCTTAAAAAAAAATATGTTTTATAGAAACCATTCTTTAACAAAAGAATGGTTTTCTTTTTTAATAAAAGACCTTTTCGATAGTGTATTGGTGCAGCATTTTAATTTTTTGTTACTGTTACGAACAGTAGTAAAAGTTGAAAAGGAATTGATTGCAAGAATAAAAAAGCAATTAAGGGGATAAATAAGATACACAATAGTTAAAATAGAGAATTGTATACAGGTGTAAGCAGTTGCTTTTTATTGTATCAGTATAAAAAAAGAGTTTTAATATAAAATTCTACCGATGAAAAAGTGTCCTCGATACCATTCTTTGTCTAGATGTAGAATGAGAAGAAAAGGATTGATGAAATTAATACCAGAAACGAAAGCTTATGCATGTGATAAATGTAATATGATTGGTTTCTATTGCTTAACATCTCTTTAAAAGATTAAAAAAAAAGCCTCACAATTTAAATTGTGAGGCTTTTTTTATGTTCTAAAACTTTAAGCTATTATTTAAAGAGTCTAAAAATATCATTTCCGTTTGCAAAAAGTAATAAGGTTATTAGTAGAATAAAGCCAACAACTTGCGCATATTCTAGGAATTTATCTCCAGGTTTTCTACCCGTAATCATTTCCCAAAGCGTAAATACAACATGCCCGCCATCTAAAGCCGGTATTGGTAATAAGTTCATAAACCCTAGCATGATTGATAAAAATGCGGTTATTTCCCAGAAAGATTGCGCGCTCCATTCACTTGGAAAAATACTTCCAATAGAAATAAAACCACCCAAACCTTTATAAGCACCTGTGCTTGGATTGAATATCTTTTTTAACTGTTTCATATAATCAGTTAAGGTTTTCACAGATTTGTTCCAACCAGCAGGAATTGCTTCTAAGAAAGAGTATTCGAAATCTGCTAAATCATAATATCCTAATTTTTCTAAGTCTGTTCCGGAAAGAGTGCCTAAACCAACTCCCAGTTTTCCTTCACTACTCACTTTTACAGGAACTTCTTTTGTTTCATTCCCTCTTTTAACAGTTACCGTAATGTCTTGATTTTTAAATTTATCTAATTCCGTTTTGGCCTGATCAAAATATTTTATAGAATTCCCATTTATGGCAGTAATAATATCTTTTACTTTTAAATCTGCATCTATATTTTGTGAGTCTTTAGAAATTCCAGAGACAGCAAAAGGAAATCTTGGATATAAAAAAGCACCAGCATCTTTGCCTCTATCCATTAATTGAGAGATAAAATCTTCTGGAATTTCTTTGTCTATAATTGTTCCGTCTCTTTCAATCTGAAAATTATTACCATTGATGAATTCTAAAGATAAGCCTCCAAATTTCTTTACTTTTTCTCCGTCGACAGTCAAAATTTTGTCGCCAGTTTGTAGGCCTAAGTTTTCTGCTAATTTATTTTCTACCCAAATACCATCTTTAACATTGTCGTTTGGTAAATATCGTTCACCATATCCCCACATGAGCATAATATAGATGAAAATTCCTAAAACAAAGTTTACGAAAACACCACCCAACATAATAATTAAACGTTGCCATGCTGGTTTAGATCTAAACTCCCAAGGTTGTGGTGGTAAAGCCATTTGTTCAGTATCCATACTTTCATCGATCATCCCTGAGATCTTTACATAACCTCCTAATGGAATCCAACCAATACCATAAACGGTATCACCAATTTTTTTCTTAAAAATAGAGAATTTATAATCGAAGAATAAGTAGAATTTTTCTACTTTAATTTTAAATAATTTTGCAGGGATAAAGTGCCCTAGTTCGTGCAAAACAATTAGTAAAGATAAACTTAGTATAAATTGTGATGCTTTTATTAATATTTCCATTCAGCGTTAAATCATGATTAAAAAAGCAACAAATGTACGTTTTTAAACAGAGCCGTAAAAGAACTATTAAAGGTTGGTTTTTATTTTAACAAACTATTTGGATGCAAGATGTCTTTGTTTACTTCTCTAGGGTGTTTTTAAGTCGTATTTTTGTAAAATAAACGAATATTATGGAGATTAAATTCTTTAAAAAATCGATTCCCACACTCCTCTTTTTAGTGCTATTTTCTGGGGTCGTTATTCCTGTTTTTTACCATTTATTAAAAGTGGATTCAAAGTTGAAAATTTACAATCCGGCAGACGTAAACCCGCGTCTGGTAGATTTTTCTATGAAACACATTACGAAAGATCATACCGTTTCAAATTTTGAATTAATCAATCAGAATGGAGAAATTATCACGAATAAAAATTACGAAAATAAAATTTATGTAGCAGATTTCTTTTTCACACGTTGCCAGACTATTTGTATAGCAATGGCATATAATATGGCTGAGTTGCAAGATGTATATAAAAATGATGCTGATATTATGTTTCTTTCTCATTCGGTAACACCTGTTTTAGATAGCGTTTCTGTTTTAAAGGAATATGCAGATAGAAAAGGTGTAATTGATGGAAAGTGGAATGTTACAACGGGATCAAAAAAAGACATTTACGAGTTGGCAAGAAAAAGTTATTTTGCTGTTTTAGACGAAGGAAATGGAGATGAAAATGACTTCATTCATACCGAACAATTTGTTTTGGTAGATAAAGAAAAACGCATTCGTGGGTATTATGATGGCACTGAAAAAGAAGACATGATAAAATTAAAGAATGATATTGTTGTGTTAAAGGATGAATATGCTTCTAAATAACTTGTTTAGAATCATTCTAAATGAGTATATTTGTTGCCCAAATAAAAAACGTTGAGCACAATTGCATCTTTACATATTGGTGAAATGGGTTATATTTCTGAAGAATCTTTAGACTTTATCCCCCTAAAATTGTTAGAAATGGGTTGTTTACCCGGAGCAGAGGTACAATTGGTGCAAATTGCACCATTAAAAGATCCGCTATATATTTGTGTAAACGGAAGTCATTTAGCAATTAGAAAAGAAACAGCTTCAAAAATAAAAATTTTAAAAGCAAATATTTAATGCCTAAAAATGATATAAAAGTTGCTTTGATTGGGAATCCTAATACAGGAAAAACGTCATTGTTTAATCAACTTACAGGTTTAAATCAGAAAGTTGGTAATTATCCTGGCGTAACTGTAGATAAGAAAGAAGGAACGAGTAGGCTAACTTCTTCGCAGAATGCTCTAATTACAGATTTACCAGGAACTTATAGTATAAATCCAACCTCTATAGACGAAAGTATTGTTTTAAAAACCTTATTAAAAAAAGATATCAAAGAGTCTCCAGATGTGATTTTAGTGGTTGCAGATGTCGAAAATTTAAAAAGAAACTTATTACTTTTTTCACAAATTAAAGATTTGGAAATCCCTACAGTTCTGGCCATTAATATGGTAGATCAGATGACAAAAAAGGGCATTACCATTAATCTCTCTGCATTAGAAAAGGAATTAAATACGGAAGTTGTCTTAATTAGCGCAAGAAAAAATCAGGGAATAGATAAAGTAAAAGCCGCCATTATTCGATGTCATGTTGCTGCAAAAGCATCGCCATTATGTGGAATAAACTCTAAAATTGATCCAGACTATTTCTCAAAATTAAAAGAAATTAGTCCGAATTATTCGTTGTACGAATTGTGGTTAATGGTGACTCAAAATAACTACCCAGATACCGTTAGTAAAGAAGAGAAAGAAAAACTTTTAGCTTTTAAAAAGGACATTTCTAAGTTGAAGAAATATCAACATAAAGAAACAATCTATAGGTATCAAGAAATAAATAAAATTTTAAAGAAGACGTACATCATTGATAAAAGTAAAGCAACAGATGTTCGTGCTAAATTAGACAAAGTTTTTACGCACAAGATTTTTGGGTATGCAATTTTCTTTCTAATTTTACTCGTAATCTTTCAATCTGTATTTGATTTGGCAACAGTGCCCATGGATTTTATCGATGGTATTTTTGCAGAATTATCAGATTTTGTTCGGGGTAAATTAGCACCTGGAGTTTTTACAGATTTATTGGCAGAAGGTATTATTCCAGGAATTGGTGGCGTTATTATTTTTATTCCACAGATTGCTATTTTATTTTTATTTATAGCTATTCTAGAAGAAACAGGCTATATGAGTCGTGTAGTGTTTTTAATGGATAGAATTATGCGACGTTTTGGGATGAACGGCAAAAGTATTATTCCTTTAATTTCGGGAACCGCTTGTGCGATCCCAGCAATTATGGCAACCAGAACTATTTCTAGCTGGAAAGAACGCTTAATTACTATTTTGGTAACACCGTTTACAACCTGCTCTGCGCGTTTACCAGTGTATGCAATTTTAATTGCTTTAATAATTCCCAATAAAAAAATATTTGGTTTCCTAAACCTTCAAGGGTTGGTTTTGTTATCTTTATATGGTTTAGGGTTTGCTACGGCAATAATAGCAGCCTATATTTTGCACAAAACATTAAAAATAAAATCAAAATCGTTTTTTGTAATAGAAATGCCTAACTATAAAATTCCGTCTTTAAAAAATGTGATTTTTGATGTTATAGAAAAAACAAAAGCATTTGTTTTTGGCGCAGGAAAAATAATTTTAGCACTGTCTATTATATTGTGGTTCTTAGCTTCAAATGGTCCAGAAGCTTATAAAAATGCACAAAAAAATACGATTGAAAATTCGGCGAATAAAAACTTAAATGAAGACGATTTAAATCAAAAAATAGCCGCTGTAAAATTAGAAAATTCGTACATCGGTATTATGGGGAAAGCCATTGAGCCTGCCATAAGACCTTTGGGTTATGATTGGAAAATCGGGATTGCATTGATCACCTCCTTTGCTGCGCGTGAAGTTTTTATAGGAACTTTAGCAACCATTTACAGTGTAGGTTCAGATGATGAAGATACAGCAACCATCAAAGAAAAAATGCGTTCAGAGGTAAACTTAGAGACCGGTGGAAGCCGTTTTAATTTTCCCGTTGGCATGTCGTTAATGGTTTTTTACGCCTTTGCGATGCAGTGTATGGCAACTTTTGCTATTGTAAAAAGAGAAACTAATTCTTGGAAATGGCCTTTAATTCAGCTGTTTGGTATGGCTTTATTAGCGTATGTTTCCTCATTTATTGTATATCAAATATTAAGCTAATGCAACAAATATTCGTTTATCTATTTCTGATTTTCGCCTTATTTTTTCTGGTGAAAAAGTATGTATTTCCTTCTAAGAAAAAAGGCAACTGTGGCACTGGTTGCGACTGTCATTAAAAGTATTAACAGAAAATTAGTAGTGTTTTTTGGGAATGATTTTTATTTTTGGAAGGCGTGAAACCTATAATTTAATAAAACATATTTAAAGATGAAAAAATCAATTTTAGCAATTGCAGTTTTTGCAATTGCATTAATTAGTACAACAGATACTTTTGCTCAAAAATGGAAAAAAATGGATGTTAGTCCGATGGATGCTTCTACATTTCCCAATAATTGGAGAGAATCTAACAAGGTATTAAAAGTTGTTTATGGCCGTCCTCAATTAAAAGGAAGGGATTTAGAAAAATTAGCACCAGTAGATAAAGTTTGGAGAACGGGTGCAAACGAAGCTGCAGAAATTACATTTTATAAAGATGTAGTTTTTGGAAGTAAACAAGTAAAAGCAGGTACTTATTCGTTATTTACCATACCAAATAAAAAAGAATGGACTTTAATTTTAAGCACAGCGCGTAATGTTTGGGGTGCTTATACTTACAAAATAGAAGAAGATGTGGTGCGAGTTTCTGGATCAGTTTCTAAATCAGAAACAAATATTGAAGCATTTTCTATGTTATTTGAAAAAGATATGACCTTAAAAATGGGTTGGGCAAATACAATAGTTACTGTGCCAATAACAGTAGTAAACACGGAAGAATAAGATTTATTTTTTGAATAATATATAGCAACCGAAAACATTGTTTTCGGTTTTTTTATGCTTTTTTTTGTCCTATTTTCGAGTCTTTTTTAGATGTTTTGCTTATTAAGTATACGCCAATGATTACCAAGAAGCAACTTGTAATTTTTACTGGATTTATGTCTTGAGCATATTCAGAATATCCTAATATGTAGGCATAAATACTCACCATAATAAAGCTAATAGCAGGTTGTAAATAGATGTAGCTTCCGTTTACTGACGGAGATACATAATTAAGCGCATAAATATTAAATAAGTTGGCCAAAAAGGTGGGTCCGATAATTACAAAGGCAACCGCAAAATAGGTTTGCGATGTAAATGCCGAGAAGTCTGTACTCGTAATGTCTGAAATTCCAAACGGAAACATACATACAAATCCGAATAAGAAAACCCAGCTAACAATCGTAATAGAATTGTATTTTTTCATCAAGGGTTTTACCAATACTAAATACAGCCCAAAAGCAATGGCATTGATAAAAACAAACAAGTTTCCAAGCAAAGAACTTGTTCCTGCAGACTGATTTCCATAAGCAATCAATAACACAGCTCCGATTCCACCAATAGTTATTCCGAGCAATTTATTTCTAGTGATTTTTTCCTTTAAAAGGATCGATCCAAATACCACAGCAACAATTGGTATTGCTGTAATAATAATAGAAGCATCAATTGGAGACGTTAAATTTAATCCATGAAAAAACAATAATTGATTGGTGGCAACACCCAACAACCCACAG
>JBNMOF010000050.1:0-12739 GCA_051277175.1 Polaribacter sp. | reverse complement strand
AATATAATTTAAAGGTATTTGCACAAAAAATAACAATTAAGGTAGCCAATGCTAAACCATCCGTTCCCATATCTAACTCATAATAAAAAAGTCTATTTAATAAATAAACCGAAATCGCCATTGATAGACCGAGCGGTAAAGTTATTTTGTAGAATTTTGAGTTATTAATAATAGCACCATTATTTCCTAAAAAACCATTGTACATTTTAAGAAAAGAAATCATCAACACTACAAGTGAGCCTCCCGCATATTCTTTAGGTAATAAATTAAATAGTTGGTGCACGTTTGTATTTATCAAAACAAAAAATAAACCACTAATTAATAATAAATTAATTGAACTCTTCTTATATAAAGAAGCAACTTCTTTATGATTTTTTTCATTCAACGTTTTAGAGGTTAAGGGTTGTAAAATATTTAACATAGCTCTGCTCGGAGCTTCGATGAAAGATCCAATAAAAACAGCTACTGAATAATATGCCGCAATTGCTAGCGTCTCTTTACCCGGAATCATAAATTTATCAATATCTAAAATAATAGCTCCCGCACTTCCTGCGAGAATAATATATCCAGAAAATTGCAAAACTTCCTTAAAATTTTCTGGTTTAGCAAACGTGAACTTTGGCACATATAATTTAAGTGCATACAACATCATTATAAACATGCGTAAAAAATATGCGATTGTTAAATAATAAATAAATTCAGATTTAGAAATAAGCTCAAAATACACCGCAAAAAGCAATATCATTACCACTACTCTATTCCATAATTCTTTTAAAATGTTACCAAATACAGTTTGAAAGTGAACTTTTGCCCAAGAATAAAAAATTTCAAAATAGGCACAGGCAACTGCAATTAAATAAATCACAACGGTGTAATTCTTTATAATTGGATTTTCTTCTGATAGATAATTTCCTATTTGTTCATAAAAAATATTACCAAAATATGCAATTGGAATGGCTATAATTAATGGTAAAAAAAGCACTGAAGACAGAAAACGATCTTTATCTATTTTAGTAAAGTAACTTGAAAAAAACTTTATAATAGTATGATGAACCCCAAAGGCTATCAAGGGCATTAGCAAATTAGAAGTTGATAGTAAAAAAGTTACTAGACCATAATATTCATCTTCTAAAAAACGTGTATATAAAAACAACGTATTTATTCCACCAAAAGCGAAACCTAAGTATATAAAAAAAGTGTTTTTTAACGACTGTTTTAATACAATTCCCATACTACGAATTTAAACTTTTTAAGAGAAATGCTAAGTTTTTTGTAAGTTCTTTTCTATGATACTTTTGAATATTTGTAGCATTTACTATTAATTTTCTCTCTCTAAATTTTTGATATAATTCCCTAATTTGAAATTCTAACTTTTCTTCAGCATCAAAATTTATTACAACACCTGCATTTGTTTCTGTTAAAATTGTTGACAACTCCCCTTCCTCTGGACCAATAGCTAAAATGGGTCTCTTTGCTGTCAAATACTCAAATAACTTTCCGGTTAAAATGCCTTTGTTATTCTTCACATCTGGAATTAACAGCAATAAAACTTGCGATTTTTTCTGGTACACAATCGCTTCCTGATGTGAAACATATCCAATGAAATTTGTGTTTTTAGCTAAGCTGTTTGCTTCTATTTCAGCTTTTACCTCCTCTGAAATATCACCTATAAAATTGATTTGTAAATCGTTTTTAAACGCCGAATTTTCTTGGCAAAGTCTTTTCAAAACTTTAAATAAAAGAGAAGGATTGCTTTGTTTTGGCAACAAGCCGATATATGAAATCGAGAAATTAGTATCTAAAATCACTTTTTTAGAGTCTAAAAATTCATCATCAAAACCATTTGTAATCACTGCTACTCTTTTCGCTATTTTATAAAATTCTTGTTGTAAAGTACTGCTTACTGTTAAAATACAATCTGCATTTTTCAAAACCGATTCTTCTAATTTACTGTTTTTATTTTTCGCAAATGATCGTTGCTTAAAATCTTTATTATAGTACAAGTCTGACCAAGGATCTCTGAAGTCTGCAAGCCATTTAATATTATTTTGATGCTTTAATTTTTGTGCAATTAAATGCATACTGTGCGGTGGACCGGTAGAAATAACAACATCAATATTGTTTTTATCTAGATACTTTTGAAGGTAGTTTACAGAGGGTTTTATCCAAAATTTTTTAGGATCTGGAATAAAGAAATTTCCCCGAATAAAAGACAACAATCCTCCTTTACTAACATTAGAAATCTCATTTTTAAGTTCTTTATTTTTTTTCCAAAAGAGCAGCGCTGTAGGCTCCCAAATGGGTTGCTTTAAAATTTCAATATTTTGAGGAACCTCATTTAATAGAGATGCATCTTCCTTTACATAATTACCTTTATCAACAGTATAAACAACAGGCTCTATTCCAAACTCCTGCAAATATTTTACAAACTTCAACCAACGCTGAACACCAGAACCTCCTGCTGGTGGCCAATAATATGTAATTATTAAGACTTTCAAGATTGCATATTATTGTACAAATTAATTAATTTTTTGGAGGTTTGTTCCCAAGAAAACTCGTTTTGCACAAATTTTTTTCCACTTTCTCCTAATTCTAATCTTAAAGGTTTGCTCTTATACAAAGCTACTACTTTATTCGAAAAGTCTTCAGAGTCTCTTTCTTTGTGAACCAAACCACAAGCTACTTTTTCTACCAATTTTCTTTGCGCAATTGCATCACTCACTAATACCGGTTTTGCCAAACTCATGTATTGAAAAATCTTGTTTGCATAGGTGGTATCATGATGTAAATTCCTGTGCAAAGGAGAAATACAAATAGCACTAGATAAAATATATGATTGAAATAAACTTGGATCTTTCCATCCTAAAAAATCTACATAAGGTTCAATCTGTAAATCTTTAACTAGTTTTTTTAAAATGGTGTCTGATGAATTTTTTCCAACAATAACTAATTTTACAGTATCGATTTTATTCTTGATATTGTATATTGATTTTATAGCAGTTTCTAGGCCTCTTCTAATTCCTGTATCACCAATATATAATAGGACAAAGTTATTGGCGTAACGGTGCATTATTTGTGGTAAAAGCTTTGGGTTTTTATAAAAACTCTCTCGTACCGTATTTGGAACTTCAATAATCTTATCTGCCTCCATAGGTACTCTCTCTAAAATTTCATTTTTAGCTTCTAAGGTAACCACAATAACTTTGGTTGCTTTAAGTATAAATTCCTCTTCTTTCTTTTTCCATTTTTTTGACGAGATTAAATATGTACCTGGAAATTTAGATAAATGAGGATAGAACTTCATAATTTCAGGCCGATTTTCATGCAAATCTAACACCACTGGTAAGTTGAATTTTTTATTTACATTAAAAACTGCAGCCGCAATTCTCATATCATGCACGTGCAAAACTTCTACTTTATTTTCTTTAATAAAATGATGAATTTTACGCATCATTAAAAAAGTATAAAGGGGAACCGTGTAAACTAAAGCAGATAATTTGTATTCTAATTTATTTGATAGAAATCTTTTGACCTGAATTCCGTTGATAACTTCAGATGGGTTTTGCTGACCATAATGCAAACAGAACAGGAAAACTTCATGACCTGCTTTAATTAAAGAAACTGCTTCGTTTTCTACTCTAGGATCTGGAGGAAACACAGCATCTAAGATCATTCCTATTCTCATATACTCTTTTTTTCTGCAAAAACAGCATAATATCTTGGAGTAAACTTTCTTAATATTGGTCTAAACCCAACCTTATTTATTGGACTCGTCCATTTTTGGGTGTCTTTAATTTGCCAACCTGCTTTTTCTAATAACCAATCAAATTGCCAATCTTCGAATTCGTGATAATGTCGGTCCCACATATCTGTTTTACTTCTATAAGCAGGTGCAAACCACAGATTCAATGGAATTGTTGTAACTATTTTTGTTGCTTCAATTTCTCTTAATACATTAAAAGGAGCTATTAAGTGCTCAAATATCTCAAATGCAGTTACCGCATCTATTTTGTGCTTTTTTACAATTTCTGGCAAGACATCTAAATCCTCTCCGTTTGTATTAATTACTTTATACCCGCATTCTTCCATAATTTCTGAAAAAGGATTCCGAACACCTAAGTCTAATATTGTAGCTGGACTTGGCACTACTTTTTGCAAAAACGCTAAGGTGTATTGATATCTTTTATGGGGTGTTTTTGGGTACACGTATGTAAATATTTAGAAAGTAAAATTACTAAAAATATTTAAGAAAGAGCAAAATTGTTGCAACCATTGGTGTCTAAAAAAAAAAAGAAGAGAATATTTAAATTCTCTTCTTTTAACTTCTTCTTCTTAAAACTTTTTCATAACAACGTTTTAAACTCAATGTAAATGTATCCTTATTTTATTCAATAGACTAAAAATGTATTGCACTCTTTATAAAAAGCACAAGTAAATAATACTTAAAATTTAGTTTAAAGACTTATTTAATTAAACTAAATTTGATTATACTTGTAGACATAAATCTTAACAAAATGACTTTTAAAGTTTAATAAATATAGTATGAGAAAGAATCTTCTTTTTGTTATTTTTTTTTTGAATGGCTGCTTTCTCTTTAGTCAAAAATCAGATAACGATGACTTTTATCTAAAGAAACTTTATACGAATACAAATATAAATAATGATAGTATTTTATTTTATGCAAAAAAATTAAAACGCTCAAAAATCAATTGTAATGTTTTACGTGCAATTAATTTTGAAGCGAAGGCTTATTACCAAAAAGAAAACTTTAGCCTTGCTACAGATAAATCCCTAGAAGTTATTAGAAGAATAAAAGATAAAACAGATGCTTGCTATAAGTTGAACAAGCTAACTGCTTTAAATAGACTTTTTTGGGTTTACAAAAATCAAAATAAATATCAAAAAGCTTTTAAAGTAGCATTAGAAAGAAAGAAAATAACTGAGAGTTTAGATGAACAAAATGATATTTATAATTTGAGTATTCTTTCTGTTTATCACAATTTAGCAATTATTAAAAGCGTGATGGGCTACCATCGTGAATCAAGACTAATATTAAAAGATGCTTTACCTAAACTCCCTAAAATATACGATAATCTAACTCAGAATAACTATTATCCTAATTCTGATCTAGGTGACTATTTCTTAAAATTAAACCAATCTTCTACTTTAAATTTGATTGGTGAATCATATTTGGAATCTGCTAATGAGAACAATCTAAAAGAACTAGATTCTGCTAGTCTGTACTTTAAAAAAGCTTTTGAAATTGCAAAAACGTTTTACCCCCCGCATAAAGATTCTGAAGCTGCCTACCAAATAAGAAAAGTTGGAGTTTTAATTGCTAAAAAAAGGTTTAAAGAGGCCTTAAATTTAATTCAAAAATTTGACACCAATTCTAAAAAACTTCATATTGAACAAAACGTTAACGCGTTAAAAGCCATCTGTTTTTATGAATTAAAAAATAGTGATTCTGCAATATATTATAGTAAAAAATACTTAGCTTATCCAAAAAGAAACATAACTCCCAAGCAAAAATCTGCTATTATTTATGACGTTCTTGCCAACCAATATTACAAAAATAAACAAATAGACAGCGCTTTTAAATATTCTGAGCTCACCGTTTTAGCTGTAAAAACATTAAACCAAAGCAAATCTAAAGTAAATAAATCTTATTATCTGCACGATTTCAAGAATGTCGAGGCGCTAAATAAAATACTAATTTCTAAAAACAAAAGCACTAAAAATTCATTTATTACATATGCAGCCATACTTTTAATAATCGCTTTTTTTATTACTTTCTTTTTCTATAGGAAAAGTAAAAAAACAACTCTTAAGTTTAATGAAATCAACAACCAAATTCAGAATACACAGGTACTAGAAAAAACAGCATATAATTTAAATGTAGAACTAGAGAACAAAATTTTAAATGGAATACATGAATTAGAAAAATCTACAGATTATCTAGATTCGTCATTCAATATAAATGTTCTTGCAAAAAAAATAAACACAAATACCTCTTACTTATCGTACACAATTAACAAAATAAAAAATAAATCTTTCAAACAATATATTACAGAACTAAAAATAGAATACCTAATTGAGAAGTTAAAACTTGATAAAAACTATAGAAAATACACCATAAAATATCTTGCTGAAGAAATTGGCTACACCAGTGCTTCCTCATTTACCAGAGCTTTTAAAAAACACAAAGGAATCATACCTTCCGAGTTTATAAAATCTTTGAGTGAAGAAACTTAATTAACGAATCTTCTTCTTTTTCTTATCGTAATAAAGCCAAACTACAGAAACAAAGAAAAGTAAACCGTAAGAGATAAAAGAAATTATTTTTCCTTGTTGAATTACCTTTGGCTCGAACTTGAATTCGATTTCATGCTTACCTTCAGGAATTTTCATTCCTCTTAAAACATAATTTACTCTAAAGTGAGGTGTTAATTCGTCGTCAATATATGCATTCCAACCTTCTTTGTAAAAGATTTCAGAGAAGACTGCAAATTGCTCCGTATTCGTTTTAGAACTATAAGTTAATGAGGTTACATTGTAATTTACTAAATTTATAGTAGCCACTGAGTCTTGTTGAATAGGAAATTGAATCCTTGAACTTTCATAGTCGCTTTCTAAAATTACAGCCGCTTTCTTTGTATTTATAGCATCTAAGGCTTGTATTTCTTCATTGGCACTTTTTACAGGAATTAATGCAGCTACAAACCATGCATTTCCATTTGCATCTCTATTTTGTTGCGCTTGCGGAGTTCCTTTATCATCTGCAATAATAAAATATTTTGTATTTAACATATTTAACACTTGCATGTTATTCTTTGCTATTTGAAAATCGAATAATTCTTGATACCTCCCTAATTTGGCTGCGTGATAACCCCCGATTGACTCATGAAAATAAGAAGTACTTCCGTCATTCATAGGGTCTACAGAAAAATTTGCAACTCTAAAATGTGTTTTGTCTTGTAAAATATTTGTATCCGCAGGTGAGGCTGTAAATGGTTTTTCAATTTTTCTTGATGCTTTAAAATCATCTGCATTTACGTATTTCTTATTCACAGAAATTAAATCGAACAAAATAAATAGTGTGATGCCAACAATCGCAAAGACTGATTTTAATTTCCCTTTTAAAAAGAACCATAAAACACCTCCAGTAATAATAACTAAAACTAGAGAACGAACAGTATCTGAAAAGAGCATGGCTTTTCTATCTGCAATTACTGCATCTAAAAAACCTGGAATTTCACTGTATTGCTGTGCATCTCTTAAGCCTTCAAATGCCCCAAAAAGGTGAGCAAGCCCAAAACCTATAATAATTAATCCGCCAAAAAAAAGCACTGATTTTTTTAACGATTCTTGCTTATCTTCTTTTGTGATACCTGAAGAAAAGAAGGCTTTCAGCCCTAAAACGCCTAAAACTGGTACGCATAATTCTGCAATAACTTGTATCGATGAAACGGCTCTAAACTTATTGTATAACGGAATATAATCTATAAAAAAATTGGTCACCATCTCAAAGTTTCTTCCCCAACTTAAAATAATTGAAAAAACTGTGGCTGCCACTAACCATTGTTTTAACCTTCCTTTTACTAAAAACATTCCTAAGAAAAATAGAAAGAAAATTACGGCTCCAATGTAAGCAGGAGCTTCTACAATTGGTTGATCTCCCCAGTACGTTAAAACTTGTTTAGAATAGTCTGCAGCCACTTTTTCACCTGCTTTGGCTTCAATAAATTGATAGAAATTTGAATCTTTACCTAATTTCTCTACAGTTCCTCCGCCCATAAACCGCGGAATAAACAAGTTAAAAGTCTCTAACTTTGCGTAACTGTATTGAGTAATATATGCCTTATCCAATCCTTGAATACTCTCTTTGTGAGAACCATCTAAATTTATAGTTAACTCAGACTTTCCTCTTGTACTATTTGCTGCATATTCATTCATCGCCATTAAACGAGGTGCGTTTGCTCCAATTCCTAAAACAACTGCGGCAATAATTACTACTGCTTGTTTGATAAATAATAAGATGCTTTTTTCTTTAATTGCATGCACTAATTCTACGATTCCTAAAATTAACAAACAAAAGCCAAGATAATACGTCATTTGAATATGATTCGTATAAATTTCTAAAGCCATTGCTATACCAGTAACTATAAACCCAAGCACAAATTTTCTTTGAAAAACCCACAAAACTCCTGCTAAAACAAAAGGCATGTATGCAATTGCATGCGCTTTTGCATTGTGTCCTGCTCCAAAAATAATAATTAAATATGTTGAGAAACCAAAGGCTAAAGAACCTAAAATTGCCAACCTCCATTCAACTTTGAGTGCCATCATCAATACAAAAAAACTTAAAAAATATAAGAATGTGTAATCCGCTGGCCTTGGTAGAAAACGAAGTAATCTATCTAAACTTCTAACAATATCATTGGGGTAATAGGCACTTATTGGATATGCCGGCATTCCACTAAAAGAAGCTCCTGTCCAATAAGGCTCCACATTGTTATCTGCTCTGTAATCATTAATATCTTTCACCATTCCTCTAAATTGAGTGATGTCTGATTGCTTTAATTTTTGTCCTTTTAAGAGCGGATGGAAGTAGATAATAGAAGCCAATGCAAATACAAGAATAGCAACTACGTAGGGAAATATATTTTTAAGTTTCACTTTATTGTTTATTTTTTGATTGCTATTTCTTGGAATTGAAAATATTAATCAATTTCTTCAAAATCCACATAGTCACCAACAGATTTTTTACTTTCTGTCTCACTTGCTGGCTTTGTATCAATAATTGTTTCTCCTTCTTTGATAGAAGATTCTTCGCGCTGTTGCTGTTGCCTTTGTTGTCCACCGAATTGTTGTTCCGCTTTTTTCTTGATAGTTTCAGCAGCCTTTTTTATTAGGAAAGGTGCAAAAAGTTTCGCTAAAAACTTGAAACCATAAAAGAATATGAGAATAAAAAAGAGTGTTTTAAGTAAGCCCATTTATATAATTAAATTAAAAAATATCTCAAAAATAACAATTTGAGTACAATTGTAGCGTTCTGAATCTATAAAAATTTCACAAAGCTAAAAAAGTAGTGTTTGCTATTATGAAATAGCTTTTTTATCCTATGTTTGTAAAGCATGTTAGACCAAAAAAAGAAACTCTTTTCTTTATCTATAAACCTGAAAAGATTCGCACTTTTTATAGTCTTCTTTTTAGTTGGTTCTATTTCATTTTTTGCCCAATACACAGATGTAATAAACTCTAATAAACCTGGTTTTTCTGAGAGCCCATATAGTGTTGGTACAAATGTTTATCAATTTGAAAGTAATTTATTTTTTAGAAATATAAGCACAGAACCTACTTTTTCAATACCACAGTCTTTGGGTTTAGATCTTCTCTTTAGAACTAGTTTTTTATTCGAAAAATTAGAATTAAGTGCACAATTTGCCTACCAAAGAGATAAAGTAGCTTTTAAAAATATTTTCACCTCCCAATATTTTGCTTCTGGCTTTAGCAAGATGACTTTTGGTGCTAAGTACTTATTATATCAAGAAGATTTCGACGATAAAACCAAACAGATTAGAAGTTTTAGAAAACGTCATGGGTTTGATAAAAAGAGACTAATACCCGCTGTTGCGGTGTACTTAGGGATGAATACAGATTTAGTAGGTGAAATACATAAAAAAGGAAGGATGACGCCAAAAGTTGGTGTTTTATTGCAGCACAACCTTACGAAAAACTTTAATTTAATTACCAATATTTTTTATGACAATATTGGCTCAGATTTTTCTGAATTCTCTTATATAATTACGGCAACACAAAGTTTTGGCGGACAATGGTCTGTTTTTTTTGAGAATCAAACTATTTTACAGAAAAAACAAAATAACACAAATTTAGCATTAGGTTTCGCCTATTTGTTTAGTAAAGATTTACAGTTTAATTCTTCTGGAAGACTCCTTTTTGAAGGAAAAGCACAAGGGTTTTATGCCGGCTTAGGAGTTTCTTATCGAATTAACAACCATGAAGATGCGTATAAAGAATTAGACGAAAACGGTGAAGAATTAAAAGATACACCGATTTCTAAATACAATAAAAAACAAAATAATTTCTTTAATAGGCTTTTTAATGTTTTTAAGAAAAAAGATAAAAGTATTAGAACAAGACCCAAAAGAACTAGAAAAAGAAAAACTAAAAGAAACAAAGGAGGATTTTTTGGCTTATTTAAAAAGAAAGAAAAAGAGGATGCGGATAAGGATGAGGACAGAGAAGAGACTGGATTAGAAAAACTAGAAAGAGAAATAAAGGAGATAGAGGAAGAAATTGAAAGAGAAAATAAGGTAGAAAAGGAAATGAAAAAGAAAAACAGGAAAAATAAAAAAAAGGATACTAATTAGATTTTTTTATGATTACGCTAAAAAAAATAACCAATAAAAAAGAAATGAAGCAATTTGTTACATTTCCTTTTTCAGTATATAAAAACAATAAATACTGGGTTCCACCTATTATTAAAGATGAAGTTGATAATTTCGATCCTAAGAAAAATCCTGTCTTTGAAAATGCAGATGCACAATTTTTTGTAGCCATTAGAGATGGAAAAATTGTAGGTAGAATTGTAGCAATTATCAATTGGTTTGAAGTTGAAAAACAACAAATTAAAAAAATGCGTTTTGGCTGGTTTGATGTAATTGATGATCTCGAAGTTTCTAAAGTATTACTGAATAGAGTAAAAGAGATTGGTTTAGAAAACAAACTAGAATATATAGAAGGTCCTATTGGCTTTAATAATTTAGATAAAACAGGAGTCTTAGTGGAAGGTTTTGATCATATAGGAACGATGATTACCTGGTACAACCACCCCTACTACAAAGAACACTTAGAAGCGTTGGGTTTTGTAAAAGAAAAAGAATATTTAGAAAATAAATTTAAGTTCAAAAATGTTGATGGCGTATATTTTGACCGCGTTAGTACTATTATTAAAAGACGATTTAAACTAAAAGCATTAGATTTTACAAAGACAGCAGACCTACTGCCTTATGTAGATGAAATGTTTGAAGTTTTTGATAAATCATATTCTAAATTATCCTCTTTTGTTCCAATTTCTCAATCTCAAATAGCATTTTTTAAAAAAAAATACATTTCTTTTATCAACCCAGAATACATAAAATTTGTGGTTGATGAGCATCACAAAGTAGTTGCTTTTGCTATTGTAATGCCGTCATTTTCTGAAGCCTTACAGAAAGCTAAAGGAAAGTTATTTCCTTTTGGATTGTTTCATTTATTAAAAGCAAGAAAACACTCAAAAGATGTCACTTTTTACTTAATTGGTGTACATCCAGAGTATCAAAATAAAGGCGTACATGCCATTATTTTTGATCAATATACAAAAACATTTACACCTTTAGGTATCGATAACTGCATACGAACGCCTGAATTAGAGGACAATGATGCTATTAAAAAATTGTGGGAAAATTTTGATCCAGAAACGCATAAAAGAAGAAGAACTTATCGAAAGAACCTTTAGTTTTCAACAAGAATAGGCGAACTTAAAAATATTGAAAAATAGTAGTTTTTTAATTTAGAATAAAAAGAAGTTCTCTACTTAAAACCTCTCTTTATTTCTTGAAGCGCCTTCTCTGAACTAATACATTCAGAAATAATTTTAAAGCGCAATTCTTTTATTTCTATTTCGAAATATTTCGCCCAAGCATCTTCTTTTAATAAATGCATTATTTCTTTTATCCTTTTCTGTGCACTAGGAAATGTAAAAAGATAACGTCCAGATTTAACTCCTTTAGGTTGAAGAGTTGCTAACTTTTCTTCAAAATTTACAACAATGAAAAAGTTTTTTTCTGTTGAATTGATCGAATAGAAATCCGTCCATTTTGCAAATCCGATAACTATTTGTTGGTTTTTGTAAGCCTCGTTTGCCCTAATTTTCCATCTGCAATTGGCTACTCTCCCCCAATGATTCGATTTCCGATACACACCCTCATCTGTGTAAAAATATATGCTTTCAGATTTACTCCTGTAATTCGTTTCTTCTGGAAATTCAAATTTATCCACTTGTTGAAACTCACAAAAAGTGTGTTTAAAAAAATTGGTTTTATTGTAGGTTTTCAAAATTAGTATCTAAGATGTTATTGCGAAAATAACAAAGCAAACTGACTTATTTAAAATAAAATGATTTTGTTATGTGATTGTGGGGCATCTTTTTTAAAGATATATATAACTTCATAATAAAACACAAAAAAAACGCAATCAAATAAATGATTGCGTTTTAATTTTATTTAGAATATCTTATTTGAAGTCTCACTAAAAAAGTGAGATAAATAATACACAACCTCGCTAAATAAGCGCGATTGGTGTGCTACTTACTTTACTTCTTCGAAATCTACGTCTTCAACATTATCAGCTTGAGCATCATTCGCTTCTGGCTCACCTTGTTGTGCTCCAGCATCAGCTCCTCCTTGTTCAGCAGCATACATCTCTTCAGATGCAACTTTCCAAGCTTCATTTATTGTTGTTAATGCAGCATCAATTTGTGCAAGATCTCTAGCTTCATGTGCAGCTTTTAGTTCAACTAAAGCAGCTTCGATTGGTGCTTTTTTATCCTCAGATAATTTATCACCAAATTCTGCTAATTGCTTTTCTGTTTGAAAAATCATAGAATCTGCTTCGTTGATTTTTTCTGCAGTTTCTTTTGCAACTTTATCAGCATCCGCATTTTCTTCTGCTTCTT
>JBNMOF010000049.1:0-12854 GCA_051277175.1 Polaribacter sp. | reverse complement strand
GGGTATATAGATCAATTTTTTGGTGGTGCAGGTTTGCGGAGAGGAAGAAGGCATCCTACAGATTTAAATGCAGGAGATGCTTTAGATTTTTGGCGTGTTATTTATGCGGATAAAGAAAAGGGCAAACTCCTACTCTATGCAGAAATGATTTTACCGGGTGAAGCTTGGTTAGAGTTTAAAATTGAAGACGGTATTTTATATCAAACTGCTACTTTTAGACCTCATGGTCTTGCGGGTAGATTGTACTGGTATGCAGTAGTACCCTTGCATTGGTTTGTGTTTAACGGGATGATTAGTAACATTAATAAATAATTTTGAAAAAACAACATCTTCCAACAAAAACTTGCCTGGTATGTGAACGCCCTTTTACGTGGCGAAAAAAATGGGAAAAGAATTGGGAAGAAGTAAAATATTGCGGCGAAAAATGCAGAAGAAACAAGAAAATACAGGATTAATTTGGTTTCGTAATAATTTACGAATATCAGACAACGCTTCTTTAAAAAAAGCAACAGAAAATCATACAAAAGTAATTGCAGTCTTTTTTTTTAATCCAAGATTATTTAAAACTGATGAATTTGGATTTCAGAAAACAGCAAAGTATAGAGCAAGGTTTCTTATTGAAACAATTACAGCTTTAAAAAAGAATTTATCAGATTTAAACATTACCCTGCTCACTTATATTGAAAGTCCGGAAGATAACATCCATAAAATTTGTGACAATTTTTCTATTGATACGATCTACACTCAAAAAGAATGGACAAGAGAAGAAGTGAACACCAACAACTTAGTAAAAAGTACACTTTCGGAAACGGTAAACTTTGTTGAAGATTATGATCAGTTTTTATACAATCCAGAAACTGTTTCTAAAGATTTTTCTAGTATTCCCGATGTATTTACTGTCTTTAGAAAAAAGGTAGAAAAAACAGTAAAAGTTTCAAAGGAGTTATCCGTTACGAAGCTTTCAATTGAAAATTTAATAGAAAATGAGCGAGAAATCCCTACTTTAAAAGACTTAGGTTTTGAGGAGTATACCTCAAATATAAAATCTGCTTTCCCTTTTTGTGGTGGAGAAGATGCTGCTTTAGAAAGGTTAAACAATTATTTCTTTGAAACAAAGAAAGTATCTTTTTATAAAAATACTAGAAATGGATTGGTAGGCAAAGACTACAGTACAAAGTTTTCGCCTTGGTTGGCAAACGGTAGTTTATCTGCCAAAACAATCTACTGGAAGATAAAAGAGTATGAAGCTGAGTTTGGTGCAAATCAATCTACATATTGGGTGATTTTTGAATTAATTTGGAGAGATTATTTTAAATATATTTCTTTAAAATATGACTCTAAAATTTTTGAGATTGGTGGAATTTTAAATAAAAAATACCATTGGAATACTGACCAGAAATCTATTGAAAAATGGATTCATGGAGAAACAAAAGATGATTTCGTAAATGCCAATATGATTGAGTTAAAAGAAACAGGCTTTATGAGTAACCGCGGAAGACAAAATGTAGCTTCTTATTTCGCGAAAGAACTTTTATTAGATTGGAGAATTGGTGCGGCCTATTTTGAATCTATGTTGTTGGATTATGATGTGCATAGCAATTATGGAAATTGGATGTATGTTGCTGGTGTAGGAAATGATCCAAGAGACCGCAAATTCAACACACAAATGCAGGCAGATCGATATGACCAAAATCATAAGTATAGAAAACTTTGGCTAGAAAAAACATTATTTTAAGATGAAGAAATTACGGTTAATTTTAGGGGATCAATTGAACAGCCAACATTCTTGGCTATTAGAAACAGATCAAGATACCACGTATTGTATTTTTGAAATGCGACAAGAAACAGATTATGTAACACATCATATTCAAAAAGTGGTGGGTTATTTTACAGCGATGCGGAATTTTGCAGATGAATTAAAAAAAGCAAAGCACTCCGTTGTTTACTTTCAGATAAATGACAAAAAAAATACACAAAGTCTAGTTGAAAATTTAGCGCTCTTAATTAAAGAACACAATATTAAAAAATTTGAATACTTATCGCCCGATGAATATAGACTTGATCAACAGTTAAAGGGATTTTCTAAAGATTTAAAGATTGACTCTGAAGTATTTTCATCCGAACATTTTTATACAGAAAGAGAAGATTTAACAACTTTTTTTAAAGGTAAAAAACAATTTTTGATGGAAAATTTTTACCGCAATATGCGTAAAAAACATCAAATATTAATGGTTGACAAACAGCCAGAAGGTGGAAAATGGAATTTTGATGCAAGCAATCGAAAAAAATGGAAAGGTGACACTTTAATACCGCAAGAAATTAGCTTCGACACAAACGTAGAAGATGTGCTTTCTGACATTGAGAAAGCCGGTATAAAGACAATTGGGAAAATCAATCCGAAATATTTTGAATACCCTATTTCTAGAAAACAATCTCTAGAACAACTAACCTATTTCTGCGAACACCTGTTGGTTCATTTTGGAGATTATCAAGATGCCATGCATACAGACAAAATTTACCTGTACCACAGTAGAATTTCTTTTGCTATGAATTCAAAAATAATTTCTCCTAGAGAAGTTGTCAATACGGTTTTAGAAACTTACAGAGCACAAGAAAACAAGATTGATATATCGCAAGTTGAAGGCTTTATAAGGCAAATTTTAGGATGGAGAGAATACATGCGAGGTATGTATTGGATGTTAATGCCAGATTATAAAAAAGAAAATTTCTTAGAAAATAAAAACAAATTACCGGACTTCTTTTGGACAGGAAAAACCAAAATGAATTGCCTTAAAAATGCCGTTAATAATTCTCTAGAAAACGGGTATGCACACCACATTCAACGTTTGATGATTACGGGTAATTTTGCATTGCTAACACAAATTCATCCAGATGAAATTGATGCCTGGTATTTAGGGATTTATGTGGATGCTATAGAATGGGTTCAATTGCCAAATACGCGCGGAATGAGTCAGTTTGCAGATGGTGGAAAAATTGCGACAAAACCGTATGTCTCTAGTGGAAGTTACATTAGTAAAATGGGGAATTATTGTGATGCCTGTGTTTATAAAAAAGCAAAGAAATTCGAAGACGATGCCTGTCCTTTTAATACGCTTTATTGGAATTTTCTAGATGAAAAGCAAGAAAAATTATCTTCAAATTTTAGAATGAAAATGATGTACAGTGTTTTAAATAAAATGTCCTCTGAGGATAGATCCAAGATTAAAGAAAAGGCAAATCATATAATAGAAAATTTAGATGAATATTAACAATGAAGAAATACATGTTGTTTGGTTTAAGCGTGACTTACGTTTACAAGATAATGAGGCAATCAAGAATGCTTTAGCGTCAAACAAGCGTGTGCTTTTTTTATATGTTTTTGAAAATTCTTTAATTGATGATGCACATTATGACGAACGTCACTGGAACTTTATAAAACAATCTTTAATCGATTTAAATACTGATTTAAAAAAGTATAATACAAAGGTTTTGTGTGTGCAGACAGAAGTTGTGAATGCCTTCAATCAAATTTTTAATTCCTACAAAGTTGACACGGTATTTTCTCATCAAGAAACAGGTTTGTTAATATCATACAATAGAGATAAAGAGTTTACGCGATATTGCAGAAACAATTCAGTAAAATGGGAGGAGAATAACAATAACGGTATTTTAAGAGGCTTATTAGATAGAGAAGATTGGTTTGAAAAATGGGATGACTACATGTATGACCCTCAAATTAAAAATCAACTTACTGCTGATAAATTTATTTCTATTGAAGAAATTACTCAAATAGAAAAATACTTTCAACCGGCAGGTTTAGAAACACCAAAACACAAATATTTTCAAAGAGGAGGAACCAAAACAGCTTGGAGATATGCAAATACTTTTTTTGACAAACGTCATGAAAAATATATGTTCAATATTTCTAAACCAGCACTGGCAAGAGAAAGCTGCAGTAGATTGTCGCCTTATATTGCTTGGGGAAATGTTTCTATTCGTCAAATTTTTCAAGAAGCTTTAAAAAATAAAACAGCTGATAACAAAAAACATTTAGGTGCTTTTATTTCGAGATTGCGCTGGCAAGCGCATTTTATACAAAAATTTGAAATGGAACACACCATGGAAAATGCCAGTATCAACAAAGGATATCAAAAATTAAAGAAAAGTATTTCTAAAGACTATCAAAAAGCTTGGGAAGAAGGTAAAACTGGCTTTCCTTTAATTGATGCGTGCATGCGTTGTTTGCAAGAAACGGGATATCTTAACTTTAGAATGCGTGCTATGGTCGTTTCGTTCTTTACACATATTCTTTGGCAACCGTGGCAAGCGTCGTCACAACATCTTTCAAAATTATTTTTAGACTTTGAACCAGGAATTCATTTTCCGCAATTACAAATGAATGCAGGAGAAACAGGGATAAATATTCTTCGTATTTACAACCCTATAAAAAACAGTATAGAGCACGATAAAGATGGTACTTTTATAAAAAAATGGGTTCCTGAATTGGCTCATTTACCGATACCTTTTATACATGAACCCTATTTAATGACCCCTTTAGATGAGCAGTTTAATAACTTTGAACTTGGGGTAAGTTATCCAAACCCTATTGTGGATATAAAAGTTGCTCGAAAAAAAGCGAGTGATACCCTATGGAATATGAAAAAAAATACTCAGGTTAAAAAAGAAAGTCAAAGAATTATCAAAAAACACCTGCTCTCTAATAGAAATAGCATGTTGAATACAGACTAAAAAAAGTCTTTTTCCAAAGTATAATGTTCTGTTAATTTTTGTTTAACCTATATCATTTATGATTAAACATAATTAATTTTATGTACCTTTGGGGCATGATATTTAACACTACTTACTATAACAAAGATGCCAGCACAACAATTAACGATCTGTTGGGTAACTCTTATAGTTTTATTAAAGCTATCAAATTAGGCGGAGTAGGCTCTAAGAGAATGATTATTGATGCCGTTAGCCCAGGATTCTTAAAGGTAATAAATCTAGTATCAGACATTAATTACGGCAATATCGAACTAAGGGAAAAAGGTATTATTGTGCACATCAACAAAGGTTTAAAAAATTTCAGTTGGGCCATTCCTTATTATCAACTGCACACCTACAAAACAGAAGGTTTTAGTATCCACGCGCATGGCAATTTTGTTCGCTTTAAAAACGATAAATTTTTAAAAGAAAACAAAACCTTTATTGCTAAAATTATTAACTCCAAGATAGAAAACAACAAATTATATGATTTCCAATAGCGACAGTCAATTAAGCAACATTTCTATAGATAGAATCATAGAAATGGCTTGGGAAGATCGGACAACTTTTGAATCAATTTATTTTCAATTTGGGCTTAAAGAGCAAGAAGTTATCGACTTAATGCGTAAAGAGATGAAGCTAAAAAGCTTTAAGATGTGGCGTAAAAGAGTTCAAGGAAGAAAAACGAAACATGAAAAATTAAGAACATTTGCAAAAGGCAGATTTAAATGTTCTAGACAAAAATCAATCTCAAATAACTCTATTTCAAAAAGATAATAACAGTGCTTTGCTTTTAAGTTTAGAGTACTTAAAGACAGCACATAAAAAAGACACGATGAGTTCAGAAAAAATAGTAAAAGAGAATACAGTAAATTTAAATGGGTTCTCCATAGAAGATGTTGGTGATGATCATTTATTTACCGGTTTGAAAACACCTATGAAAGCCGACGCATTTAAACTATCCGACGAAGATAAAAAAGAAAAAATTGCTTCTTTATTTTCAGAGATAATGGATACTTTGGGTTTAGATTTAACCGATGATTCTTTAAAAGGGACACCTAAAAGGGTTGCAAAAATGTATATTGAAGAAATTTTTTCTGGATTAAATCCTGCAAATAAACCGAAAGTTGCTTTGTTTGAGAACAAATATCAATACAATCAAATGTTGGTTGAAAAAAACATTACTTTCTACTCCAACTGCGAACACCATTTCGTTCCAATTATTGGAAAAGCTCATGTAGCCTATATTTCTTCGGGAAAGGTTATTGGTTTATCAAAAATAAATAGAATTGTACAATATTACGCCAAACGACCGCAAGTTCAAGAGCGTTTAACAAATCAAATTGCAGAGGAATTAAAAGCAATTTTAGAAACAGAGAATGTTGCCGTTATTATAGATGCAAAACATTTATGCGTTTCATCTAGGGGAATTAAAGACGACACTTCCGCTACTGTTACTTCTTATTTCGGTGGTAAGTTTAATAGCCAAGAAAAAATAGTAGAACTACAAAACACACTAAATTATTAACTATGAAATTAATTGAAAAAGCATTGGAGTTCGAAGTTAGAAAAAAAAGATTCCCAACAACCAGCGATCGGATAATGGCCGCTAGAGAAGCTAAAGATCTAATTTTAAGTCTAAACGAAGTTTACAAAGAAAATAAAGATGATAAAATCATGGACATCATGAAAAGATTAACGCTCATAAAACAAAAAATAGAAAGACGTTTAAAAGGGAAACCTTTAACGTCTTAATAAGTAATCACTGTTTATTTTTGCCTTTCTAAGTTTTATAATTATATTACCGGTTATATAAACTGAAAAGTAACAATGAATTTATTAGAAAGAGCGGAAGAATTTGAACACAGAAAGTTCTCATTTAAAAACACAAGTGATAGAATAGTAGCATCTAGAGAAGTGAAAGCACTTATTTTAGAGTTAAATGAAGTATACAAAACAGACAAAGATCCAGAAATTATGGATCAAATGAAGCGCTTGACAGCTGTTAAACAGAAAATTGAAAAGCGCTTGAAAGGACGACCTTAAAAGCATATGAGAAAAATAGTAATAGTTGGAGGAAGCAAAGGAATTGGACAAGCAATCGTGAGTTCTTTAGTTGATAAAAATTTAGTTATAAATATTAGTAGATCAGCTCCTTTGCAGCCTCACGCTAATCTAACCCATTATAATTGTGACATTCTTTCGGATGATTTGCCAGACATTGAAGCGGTAGACACTTTAATCTATTGTCCTGGAAGTATAAATCTAAAACCAATTTCAAGACTAAAATTAGATGATTTTAGAGAAGATTTTGAGATTAATGTTATTGGAGCTGTAAAATTTATTCAAAAATATCTTCCGAAATTAAAAAATGGAATGCATCCGTCTATATTGATGTTTAGTACCGTTGCAGCTAAACTAGGAATGCCTTACCACGCAAGTGTTGCCGCAGCAAAATCTGCTGTAGAAGGCTTAACAAAATCTTTGGGCGCAGAGCTAGCACCAACAATTCGTGTAAATGCAATAGCACCAACAGTTACAGAAACAGATTTGGCAGCCAAAATTTTAAGAAATGAAAAAATGATAGAAAATATCACAGAACGTCATCCTCTTAAAAAGTTTTTAAAACCAAATGAAGTTGCAGATCTCGCAACCTTTCTTATTTCTGAAAAAGCAAACTCAATCTCTGGCCAAATTTACGAGCTTGATTGCGGAATTGTAAGTTTCAAAATCTAAAAAAAAATGACAGATATATATAAAATTAATATCAATAGCTTACAAAATAAAGCTATTGATTTATCCGAGTACAAAAATAAATATATTCTATTTGTTAATGTAGCTTCTAAGTGTGGTTTTACTTCTCAATACAAAGGGCTAGAAGAATTATACAAAATGCATACAAATAACTTAATGATTATTGGATCTCCTTGTAACCAATTTGGAAGTCAGGAACCTGGGACATCTGAAGATATTGAAGCTTTTTGTAAAGTTAATTTTGGCGTTACCTTTTTAATGACAGAAAAAATACAGGTAAAAGGAACTGAGCAACATCCTTTGTATGCTTGGTTAACAGATAAAAACTTAAATGATACTAAAAGTTCTTCTGTAAAATGGAACTTTCAAAAATATTTGGTTTCACCTGAAGGAAAGCTAGTTGACTATTATTTATCAATTACAAAACCATCGAGCTCAAAAATAACAAAACACTTAATTTAAAAATTATGTTTGGATTCTTTAAGAAAAAATCAGAAGCTGATAAGCTTCAGGAGAAATACAAAAAAGTAATGGAAGAGGGGTATAAACTTCAATCCATTAACAGAACCGACAGTGACACAAAGTACAAAGAAGCAGATGACATTCTGAAGGAAATTGAAGCTCTGAAGGACAAAGAATAACAAATGAAACAACTAAAATTAACACTTTTATTTCTAGTTGTAAACTTTGCAGGCTTAGCCATTGGCAGTTGGACCATGAATGATGGACCAATTTCTGATTGGTACATTCACCTAAATCAGGCCCCTTGGACACCTCCAGGAGTCGTTTTTGGTATTGCTTGGACATTTATTATGGTTTGTTTTTCTATCTACTTAGGAAAACTATTTTCTAGAGATAATAGCACAAAAAATGTACTTATTTTTCTATTCCAATTTACGCTAAATGTAAGTTGGAATTTTATTTTCTTCAATCAACATTTAGTTTTTTTAGGCCTCATAACCATTGTCTTTTTAACTGTAATACTTTTTATTTATTTTTTCAAATACAGCAAAAATCTTGGTAATTATAAATATCTGTTATTACCTTACATGAGTTGGTTGTGTATTGCAACTTCCTTAAACCTCTATATCTTAGTCAATAATTAAAATGAAAATATACACTCTTCACAAAAAACAAAAATTACCCATTTCTTTGGACAAAGCTTGGGAATTTCTATCAAATCCTAAAAACTTAAAAGTAATTACACCCGATTACATGAGTTTTAATATTGTTTCTACTATAGACAGACCTTTGTATACAGGTCAGATTATTCAATACATCGTAACCCCTCTTCTGGGAATTAAAACCCAATGGGTTTCTGAAATTACTCATATAGAAGAAAAGAGATATTTTGTAGATGAACAAATGTATGGCCCTTACGCACTATGGCACCATAAACATTTTGTAAAAGAAGTTCCAGGAGGCGTAGAATTAGAAGACATCATCGATTATAAAGTTCCACTCGGTTTATTAGGGCAATTAGTGCATCCTTTTTTAGTAAAACCAAAATTGGAAGAGATCTTTAACTATCGTCAAGAAAAATTATTAGAACTTTTTGGAGAATTTAAATAAGATGAAAGAAACTGTAAATATTTTTTGGTTCCGAAGAGACCTGAGATTAGACGATAATGTTGGTTTTTATAATGCTTTAAAAAGCAAGAATCCTGTACTTCCTATTTTTATTTTTGATGAAGACATATTAGAAAAACTTCCAAAGAACGACGCTAGACTTACCTTTATTCATGAAACGCTGCAAGAAATGCGCGATACTTTAGAGGAAGCGCATGGAAGCAGCATCGCTATGTTCCATGGAAAACCAGTCACTATTTTTGAACAATTAATAGAAAAATACAACATACAAACTATTTTTACAAATAGAGATTACGAACCTTATGCAACTGAAAGAGATGCAGAAATTCAAAAACTATTAACACAAAATAATATTGAATTCAAAACTTTCAAAGACCAAGTAATTTTTGAGAAAAATGAAGTTACTAAAAAGGATGGTTTGCCGTATGTGGTTTACACCCCATACATGAAAGTTTGGAAAGAGACCTTTAAAACGTGTAATTTAGATTTTTACTACACCAGTTCTTTTTTAAAAAACTTAATACAAACCAAAACATTACCAAATTTGAGTTTGTCTGATATTGGTTTCACGAAGTCAAATCAACAGACTGCGCATTATACGGTTACACCTGCATTAATTCAAAATTATGAAGATACTCGTAATTTTCCTTCACAAGATTCAACTTCTAAATTAGGTCCTCATTTGCGCTTTGGAACTGTTAGTATCCGTAAAATGGTGGCAAAAGCAATTTCAGAAAAAAATGAGATATTTTGGCAAGAGTTAATTTGGAGAGAGTTTTTTACCCAAATTCTCTGGCATTTTCCGCACACTTCAAAAAATTCTTTCAAAGCGAAATATGACAGAATTGAATGGAGAAATAATGAAGAGGAATTTAAAAAATGGTGCAACGGAGAAACTGGATATCCTCTTGTCGATGCAGGAATGCGTCAACTAAACCAAATAGGTTTTATGCACAATAGAATTAGAATGCTTGTTGGTAGTTTTTTATGCAAACATTTGTTAATCGATTGGAGATGGGGAGAAGCTTATTTTGCCGAAAAACTGCATGATTATGAAATGGCAAGTAATGTTGGTAACTGGCAATGGGTTGCTGGATCTGGTGTAGATGCTGCGCCTTATTTTAGGATCTTTAATCCAACTACTCAAATTAAAAAATTTGATAAAGACCTCGAATATATCAAAAAATGGGTACCAGATTTTCAAGAATTCACCTATCCTAAAGAAATGGTAGATCATAAAGAAGCAAGAGAAAGGTGCTTAAAAGTTTACAAAGAAGCCTTGAATTAAAATTATAATCTAAATAATAGTATTTCGTATGCAAAAAAAACAATTTTAGTTAGGTTTTTTTCTAATTTTATGTTTTATTTGCGCACTGAAAATAAAAGCCGATGTAGCTCAGCTGGCTAGAGCAGCTGATTTGTAATCAGCAGGTCGTGGGTTCGAGTCCCTCTATCGGCTCAATTTATTTAAAAGTCTCAAAATTTTTGAGACTTTTTTTTTATTCAAAAAACAAATCCCTGAGTCTATTCTTTCTGATATTCTTCAAATTAAAATCTGCTTAAAAAGTTGCTTAAATTGGCTATCTTGCAAAGCATCATTCCTTTTACTAAAAAACATATTATGAAACTTAAAGTAGGTTTATTAGGCGGTGGTTCTTGGGGAACTACTGTTGCTTCCTTAACATCAAAAAATAGTGAAACAACAATTTGGGCTAGGAATATAGAAACTGTAAATGAGATTAATGAACATAATTCTAATGAAAAATATCTACCAAAAGCAAAGCTTCACAAAGGGTTAAAAGCCTCAAACTCTATAAAAGAAACTGTAGAAAATGCAGATGTAATTGTGATGGGGGTTCCTTCCCAAAATTTTAGAGCCGTTTTACTAGAAGCAAAACCATATATCAGGCCTTGGGTTCCTATTGTTAGTTTGGCGAAAGGCTTAGAAATTTCAACTAAAATGAGAATGACGGAAATAATTGAAGAAATTATGCCCGGTCATCCTGCAGGTGTACTTACAGGACCAAACCTTGCGAAAGAAATTCATGCTGGCATGGCTGCGGCTGCTGTAATCTCTATGGTCGATAAAACAATTGCTAAAAAATTACAAACGGTTTTTAGCTCTGGATTATTTCGTGTTTACACCAATACGGATGTTATTGGAAGCGAATTAGGTGGCGCTTTAAAAAACGTAATGGCAATTGCCGCAGGTATGGGTGATGGTGCAAATGCTGGCGACAATACACGTTCTGCGTTAATTACCAGAGGGCTTTCTGAACTTACGCGTTTAGGAACCGCAATGGGAGGGAAAAATAGAACATTTGCTGGTTTAACTGGTTTGGGAGATTTAATTGCTACCTGCTCTAGTTCTAAAAGTAGAAATCATCATGTAGGAGTTCAATTAGGAAAAGGAGAAAAATTAGAAACTATTATGAGTAGCATGAATGAAATTGCAGAAGGAGTAAAGACTGCAAAAGTAGTAATGGAATTAGCAAGAGATTATAATGTTGACATGCCTATTACAAAAGAAGTTTATAAAGTTCTGTATGAAGGAAATACAGCTTTTGATGCCTTTATAGGTTTAATTACGCATGAAGTTGGTTCTGAAAAAGAACCCGGATAGTCTTTAAATTTATATATTTATAATATCTTTACTGTCAAGTAGGAAAATTTTATCAAAATCATCGTATTGTATGCTCATTATTGGAATTGCAGGTGGAACTGGAAGTGGAAAAACAACCGTAGTTAACCAAATTATTAAACAATTACCAACAGACGAAGTTTGTGTAATTTCTCAAGATTCTTATTATAATGCAACAGATAACTTGCCTTATGAAGAAAGAGCTAAAATTAATTTTGACCATCCAAGAGCTATCGACTTCGATTTAATTATTAGGCATTTAAAAGCCCTAAAGGCTGGTAATAATATCAACCAACCTGTCTATTCTTTTGTAACTCACAATAGGACAAAGGACACGATAAAAACACATCCTAGAAAAGTCATAATCGTTGAAGGCATTTTAATCTTTAACAATAAAGAATTAAGAGATTTATTTGATATTAAAATATTTGTGCATGCAGAAACGGATGAACGTTTAATTAGAAGATTAAAAAGAGATATCACAGAAAGAGGTAGAGATATAGATGAAGTTCTAAGCAGATATCAAACCACTTTAAAACCAATGCATCAACAATTTATAGAGCCAACAAAGAATTTTGCAGATTTAATTATACCAAATGACAGATTTAATACCGTTGCTATTGATATTGTTAGGACTGTTATAAATGAACGATTATAACGATGACTTTTAAGAGTTTAAAAAATAATAGCATCTTTAAAATTTTGACCAATACTTTTGTCTTAATTTTTACTCCATTTTTAATATGGATGTTGTTTTTTGACGAAAATTCTTATATGGTTCATCGAAAATTTAATCAAGAAATAAAAGATTTAGAAAGTACGATTTCTTTTTATCAAATGAAAATTGCGGAGGACAAAGCAACCATTGACAAACTTGGTGATTCTTTGCAATTAGAACGTTTTGCGAGAGAGCAATATTTAATGAAAAAAGAAAACGAAGATATATATATTGTTGAATTTGATACCATAAAAAAATAATGAGTACGTTTTTGTTTAAAGAATTTGAAAGAACCACTCCTATCGCTTGGAAGCAAAAGATTCAAGTGGATTTAAAAGGTGCAGATTATAACGAAACGCTTCTTTGGACTACAAATGAGGGGTT
>JBNMOF010000048.1:0-12967 GCA_051277175.1 Polaribacter sp. | reverse complement strand
AGAGCGCAATATAGTCCTGTTTATAAAGATGGTATTATTTGCGATGCTTTCTAAGCTCGATGTCTACTCTTACAATCCCAACTCTTTTCTCTCTTTAACATTACCAACACCATTTTTTTGCCAATAAGCAGATTGAATTGTTTTTATCTTGTCGGCTTTTGTCGTTAACATTTCACCTCTTTTGCTAATTGTTTCTTCCCAAGATTCAATGGTATAGGGAAAGTCTTTTGTTGCTTCAATAGTTAGTGTTCTTTTTAATTCAGGATACTTTATGGTATACTTTAGAAAATCTCCTTTTATTTTTAGTGAAGCCTCCGCTTTGTATGCTTTTATTTCTTTGTGATGCAGGGCTAAAAACTCAAATGCCGGAATGACATCTAAATTTCCAACAGGCAAACTCTCCGGAGAAATTCGCAGCTGATTCCACAGTTCATTTTCTAGTATATTTTTTTTAAGTGATTGTTTTCTGTCAGCATCGCCCTCAAAATACGAATGAAAGTCTATGTCAAAATTTGCCCTGTTATTGAGCTGAGCAAATGTATTTCCACACCACTCTTGAGAAGAGAAAGAAACCTTTATAGCTTTTTGGTTTAAATCAATTGGAGAAAAGGTACTTGTCATTAAAGAATATGGATATATACCGGTAACAAACTTTTTGGTACTATTCAACTTTAGAACAGGTACATTTTTAGCATTTTTATAATCTGCTTTTACTTGTTTTTCTGGAAGAAAATCTTCGGTGACAAAAATATGTACCGCTGTTCCCTGATGAATTTCGCCATATCTAGCTTGGGTTAATTCGTAAGAAGTTATTTCTGCTTTTCCTTGAGACCAATATGCATTAAATTTAGGATGTTTTTTGATGCTAGGTATTTCATTTTCTGACGTTGAGGATATTTTTTCAGCATCAATATTTGAACAGAAAATGAACAAGAGACAGGTCACTATTGTTAGGTAATATTTCATGGATTGTAATTTGTTACCAATTTACAATAAAACAAGACCCTATCAGAATCGAAAAAGAGAATTAACAGTTATTAATAAAAAAAAAGACACTCAATAAAGAGTGTCTTTTACATACATAACTAAATTCTAAATATTTTTAAAAGCAGTATTTATTCTCTGCTTTTACTTTTTCTGCGATTTGATTTCGCAACGCAACTACATTAGGATAGTTTGTGTATTTTGTAAAGCGTTTCAAGCCTGTTAACATCATGCGTTGTTCATCACCTTCAGTAAAAGAGATTATACTTTCTTTTCCTTTGTTTTCAATAGTCTCTACTGCATGATATAAATACAGCTTAGACATTGCAATTTGTTCAGATTGAGATGCTTCACCAAAACGTTTTGCATTCTTCTCTGTTCTTAAAATTGCAGATTCTGCCATGTATATTTCAATTAAAATATCTGACGCTGCAATTAATAATTGTTGATGCTTGTCTAAATCTGGTCCATATTTTTGAATTGCTGCACCCGCAACCATTAAAAATGTTTTCTTTAATTTTGAAAGTATGTCTTTTTCTTCAGAAAATAGTGCAGAATAATCTGGTGTGTCAAAAGAAGGGATTCCCATTAATTCTTCTGAAACAGCTGTTGCTGGTCCCAATAAGTCAACATGCCCTTTCATTGCTTTCTTTATCAACATACCAACAGAAAGCATTCTGTTAATTTCGTTCGTTCCCTCGTAAATTCTTGCAATCCTTGCATCTCTCCACGCAGATTCCATTGGGGTTTCTTCAGAGAATCCCATACCTCCAAAAATTTGAATCCCTTCATCTGCACAACTTTGTACATCCTCAGAAACAGCCACTTTTAAAATAGAACATTCAATGGCATATTCTTCAACACCTTTTAACTCTGCTTCTTGGTGTGTGCTTCCAGCCGCAACTCTTAACTCAATTCTATCTTCAATATCCTTTGCAGCCCTGTAAGACGCGGATTCGCCAACATACGCATTGGTTGTCATTTCTGCTAATTTTGTTTTAATTGCGCCAAAATCTGCAATAGGAGTTTTAAACTGTCTGCGCTCTGTAGCGTATCTTACACCATAAGTAATTACTCTTCTTTGAGAGTCTAAACAGGCTGCTGCTAATTTAATACGACCTACATTTAAAGCATTCATTGCTATTTTAAAACCTTCTCCACGGCCTGCTAACATATTTTCTGCTGCGACCACAGTGTCATTAAAAAACACTTGTCTTGTAGAAGAAGCTCTAATTCCTAATTTGTGCTCTTCTTCTCCCATGGTGATTCCATTTGGATTGTCTTTGTCATACTCAACGATAAATCCTGTAATATTTTTATCGTTTTCTATTCTTGCAAAAACAATCATTAGACGGCAAAAACCAGCATTCGAAATCCACATTTTCTGCCCGTTAATCTTATATGATTTTCCGTCTTCAGAAATTTCTGCTGTAGTTTTTCCAGAATTTGCATCTGAACCTGCTCCAGGTTCTGTTAAACAATACGCACCAAACCACTCTCCTGCAGCTAATTTAGGGATGTATTTTTCTTTCTGTTCTTGCGTACCATATAGGGTAATGGGAAGTGTTCCAATTCCTGTGTGCGCACCAAAAGCAGTACTAAAAGAACCGGTTCCAGAAGAAATATAATCACAGGTTAACATTGTAGATACAAAGCCCATTCCAAGACCACCAAATTCTTCGGGTACTGCAACTCCTAAAAAGCCAAGTTCTCCAGCCTTGCGCATTACGTCTTCAGTTAATGCATAATCTTTTGCTTCGAAACGCGCTTTGTGAGGAATGATTTCACGATCATTAAATTCCATCACCGCTTCCTTCATCATTTGTTGCTCTTCCGTAAAATCTTCTGGAGTAAATACGTCTTCGCAATTGGTTTCTTTGACAAGAAATTGACCCCCTCTTAATAATTCTTTATTTTTTGTTTCCATTTTCTGTTTTTTAATTTATGATGTTCTTACTTTCAATATAAGAAGTCAATTGAACTACTAATTTTTAAGTATTGTAATAATTTTAGAACTTTTGAGTCTTATACCTTAAGTCCATTTCCCTTTTGGGTTTCTTTCATTAGGAAAGAAACTCAAATACACCAGCGGCACCTTGACCTGTTCCAACACACATAGTCACCATACCATATTTATTTTTTAGGTCGCGTTTACGCATCTCATCAAACAACTGCACGGATAACTTTGCACCTGTACATCCTAAAGGATGTCCTAATGCAATGGCACCACCATTTACATTTATAATGTCTTTGTCTAAATTTAACTCACGTGTTACCGCTAAAGATTGAGAAGCAAATGCCTCATTCAATTCTATTAATTCAATATCACTTTGTTGCAAACCTGCTTGTTTTAACACTTTTGGTATTGCAGCAACAGGACCAATTCCCATAATTCTTGGTTCTACACCAGCGGCAGCATAATTTACGACTCTTGCAATCGGTTCAAGATTTAACTCTTTTACCATTTCTTCACTCATCACCATTACAAAAGCGGCACCATCACTCATTTGAGACGAGTTTCCTGCGGTAACACTTCCATTCGCTGCAAATACGGATCGTAATTTATTCAAAGCAGCGATCGAAGTTCCTGCTCGTGGACCTTCGTCCTTGTTAACAGTATATTTTCGTATTGCTTTTTTTCCGTCTGCACCTAAATACGTTTCTTCAACTTCAATAGGAACTATTTGGTCTTGAAAACGATTTTCTGCTTGTGCCTTTAAAGCTTTCATATGAGAATTAAAAGCAAATTCATCTTGATCTTCTCTTGAAATTTTAAATTGGTTTGCTACAGCCTCTGCTGTGTTTCCCATTCCCCAATAATAATCTGCATGACCCTCTTTTATAGTATCATAGTTTAACTCGGGTCTAAAGCCTGTCATTGGCACAGAACTCATGCTTTCTGCACCACCTGCAATAATACAACTTGCCATTCCTGCTTGAATTTTAGCAGCAGCCATTGCAATTGTTTCTAGTCCTGAAGAACAGAATCTATTTACAGTAACTCCAGGAACATCTACAGAGTTTAATCCTATTAAAGAAATAAAACGCGCCATGTTTAATCCCTGAGACCCCTCTGGCATTGCGTTACCTACAATTACATCATCGATACGTTTTACGTCTAGATTGGGTAATTCTTTCATCATGTGCTGAATGGTTTCTGCACCTAATTCGTCTGCACGTTTAAAGCGAAAAACACCTTTTGGAGCTTTTGCAACTGCAGTTCTATATGCTTTTACTATATATGCTTGTTTGCTCATAATTTCTAGTTTCTTAAAGGTTTTCCTGTTTTTAACATACTTTGAATTCGTTCTAAGGTTTTACGTTCTGTACACAGCGATAAAAAGGCTTCTCTTTCTAGGTCTAGTAAATACTGTTCCGTAACTAAGGTTGGTTCAGATAAATCTCCACCAGCCATCACATAGGCTAGTTTATTAGCTATTTTCATATCGTGTTCACTAATATATCTAGAGTCTTTCATCGCATCTGTTCCTACCAAGAACATTCCCAAAGCTTGTTTTCCTAAAACTTTTACATCTTTTCTTGTTACAGGTTGCGTGTAGCCACTTTCGGCCATTAATTTAGCATGTGCTTTTGCAGTTGCAATTTGTCGGTCTTTATTCACAACAATAACATCTTTTCCTTTTTGGAGTAAGCCTAAATCGAATGCTTCATGAGCAGAAGTAGATACTTTTGCCATACCAATTGTTAAAAAGTTTTCTTGTAAAATATTAAGCTCAACATCTCCTTTGCTAAAAGAATCGGATGCTCTTAGCGCCATTTCTTTAGAACCACCACCACCGGGAATTACACCAACGCCAAATTCTACTAATCCCATATAGGTTTCTGCTGCTGCCACCACTTTGTCTGCGTGTAAAGAAATTTCACAACCACCACCTAAAGCCATTCCATGCGGAGCAGAAATAGTTGGTATTGATGAATAACGCATGCGCATCATCGTATCTTGGAAATATTTGATAGCATAATTTAATTCGTCATATTCTTGCTCTACGGCCATCATGAAAATCATACCAATATTTGCACCAACAGAGAAGTTTGGGGCTTGATTACCAATAACCAAACCTTGAAAATCTTTTTCTGCCAATTCAATTGCTTTGTTAATTCCTGCTAAAACATCTCCACCAATCGTGTTCATTTTAGATTGAAATTCTAAATTTAAAATTCCGTCTCCCAGATCTTCGACTACCACGCCAGAATTTTTGAAAACTTCTTTTGATTTTCTAATATTATCTAAAATGATAAACGATTCTTGACCAGGTTTTTTAGCGAGCACTTTTGAAGGAATATCATAAAAATAAGTGGCACCTTCTTTCACAGAATAAAAAGAATTAGAGCCAGTGGCTAACATTTCTGTTACCCAAGTTGCAGGCGAAACCCCTTCAGCTTTCATAAGTTCAATTCCTTTTTCAACGCCTACAGCATCCCAAATTTCGAAAGGTCCGTTTTCCCAACCGAAACCAGCTTTCATGGCATCATCTATTTTATAGATTTCATCAGAAATTTCTGGAATTCTGTTTTGAACATACGCAAACATCGCTGCAAAGTTCTTTCTGTAGAATTCACCAGCTTTATCTTTTCCACCAATCAACACTTTAAAACGATCAATTGGTTTGTCAATTGTTTTTGTCAACTCTAAGGTTGCAAATTTTGCTTTTTTAGCAGGGCGGTATTCTAAGGTATCTAAATCTAATGTTAGAATTTCCTTTTGGCCATCTGCGTTTACAGATTTTTTATAAAAACCTTGTCCTGTTTTACTTCCTAACCATTTGTTCTCCATCATCGTATTGATGAAATCTGGAAGTTTAAATAATTCGTGTGCCTCGTCATCAGGGCAGTTTTCATAGATGCCGTTTGCAACGTGCACCAAGGTATCTAAACCAACAACATCTACCGTTCTAAAAGTGGCAGATTTTGGTCTACCAATAACAGGTCCCGTTAATTTATCAACTTCTTCGACCGTTAAGCCTAATTCTTTTACTTGGTGAAATAAAGATTGGATTCCAAAAATACCAATTCTATTTCCTATAAATGCGGGTGTGTCTTTTGCTAAGACCGAGGTCTTACCTAAGAACTTCTCACCGTACATCATTAAGAAATCGGTAACTTCTTGGCTACAGTCTGGACCAGGAACAACTTCAAAAAGTTTTAAATATCTTGGTGGATTAAAAAAGTGTGTTACGGCAAAATGCTTTTGAAAATCTTCACTTCTTCCTTCATTCATAAATTGAATAGGAATACCAGAAGTGTTCGAAGAAATAATTGTTCCTGGAGTTCTGAACTTTTCTAATTTTTCAAAAACAATTTTTTTAATATCTAGTCTTTCAACTACAACTTCCATAATCCAATCTACATCCGCAATCTTTGCAATATCATCATCTAAATTACCTGTCGTAATTCTGTTTGCAAATTTTTGATTGTAAATCGGTGAAGGCTTCGATTTTAATGAGGCTGTTAATGCATCATTTACTAAACGATTGCGAACAACTTTGTCTTCTAACGTGAATCCTTTTGCTTTTTCTTTGTCAGTTAATTCTCTTGGGACAATGTCCAATAAAAGAACTTCTACACCAATATTAGCAAAATGACAAGCAATACCACTTCCCATAATTCCGGAACCAATAATTGCTATTTTTTTTATTCTTCTAGTCATTTGATTGATTTTTATACTACTTTACACTGCTTTTTTGTTGATTTCTTTATAAATCTCTTTGTCTGCAATTAATTTATTAATTTTTGAGGTTACATTAAAAAAGCCCTCTAAATCTTTTTCTGTAACATGGTCAATGACGGTTTCATTAAACTGGATAACATGCCCTTTTGATATTCTGCGCATCTCTTTTCCATAATCTGTCAACTTTATAAGTACACTTCTGCCATCATCAGGATTTTTCTCTCTAGAAATAGCACCTTTATCTTCCATGTTTTTTAAAATCCTAGAAAGACTTGTAGGTTCCATTCCCATTAAAGGCCCTAGAGCTGTAGAAGGTGTTCCTTTTTCTTTATCAATATTTAATAAAACAAATGCTGTGGCCATGGTACTGTCATGTTTTATAGCTTGTTCATTATATGCTTTTGCAACCGCCTGCCAAGTTGCTCTTAATTGATGATCTATCGTTTTGCTCTTATCCATGACTCCAAATATATAAAAATTTATTATGCATGCATAGTAAATTTCAAAAAAGTTATGCACGCATAGTAAATTTAACAGAATTTAAATGGTAACGTTTTTAGTGGTTTACTTACTAATAACAAGAAATTATGTAATATTGTAGGCTTTTCTACTTAAAAAATAATTAACTGTTATCGATGAAAAATGTATTAGAAATTAAGAATGTAGTAAAAAAATATGGAGATTTTACTGCTTTAAATGATGTTTCCATCCACATACCTAAAGGGAGTGTTTATGGTTTGTTAGGGCCAAACGGTGCCGGAAAAACATCATTAATTAGAATTATCAATCAAATAACAATGCCAGACAGCGGTTCTATCATTTTAGATGGTGAAGTTTTAGCGCCGCATCATACCGCACAAATTGGTTATTTACCAGAAGAACGGGGTTTGTATAAATCTATGAAAGTGGGTGAGCAAGCGTTGTATTTAGCACAATTAAAGGGATTGTCGAAGTCTGAAGCTAAAAAAAGACTAAAATATTGGTTTGATAAATTTGATATTTCTGCTTGGTGGAATAAGAAAATTGAAGAACTTTCTAAAGGAATGGCACAAAAAGTACAATTTATTGTTACCGTGATGCACAACCCTAAATTATTAATTTTTGATGAACCTTTCTCTGGTTTCGATCCTATAAACGCACAATTAATTGCAAATGAAATTTTACAATTACGCGATGAAGGTGCAACTATTATTTTTTCAACACATCGAATGGAGTCTGTTGAAGAAATGTGCGATGAAATTGCTTTGATAGACAAATCGAATAAAATATTAGATGGAAAGTTAGCCGATATTAAACGCGCTTTTAGAACGCATACTTTTCAAGTTGGTTTAAAAACAGCAAATGCTAAAGAAGTAGAAAATGCGTTAAAAGAAAATTTTAAAGTACTTCCTGCAGATTTTAAATTATTAAATGAAGGCTTAGCTTTAAATGTGCAGTTGAGCGCAACTGACAACTCTAATGATTTATTATCCTTTTTAACAGGTAGAGGAGAAGTGCAGCATTTTGTAGAATTAATTCCAAGTGCCAATGATATTTTTATTCAGGCAATTAACAAAAACAATACATTATGAGCAAGTTAAAATTAATTATTCATCGAGAATTTATTGCGAAGGTTCGGAACAAATCTTTTATAATGATGACTTTTTTAAGTCCAATTTTACTGGTGGGTATGGGGGCTCTTGTTTTTTTTCTAGTGCAAAAAAATGATGAAAAAATAAAGGAAATTGTGTACGTAGATAATTCTGGAATATTTTCCAAAGAAGATTTTAAGGATACAAATTCGATTAAATATCAAGATTATACAGCTTTTGGAATTGAAGAAACAAAAAAAGAGGTTGAAGAAGGAAGCTATTACGGAGCACTTATAATTCCAAAACAAGACAGCTTAGAATTGTTGGCAACTGCTATAGAATTTTATTCAAAAGAGGCTCCAGGAATGGCCATAATGAGTTCTTTAGAAAATAAAATTGAGAGGAAAATTAGAAACAAAAAATTGAATAGTTTTGGGATCAATTTGGAAAAAATAAAGGCTTCAAAAATTAACACATCTATAAAAATGCTTAATTTTTCTGGCGAAGAATCCACGAAGTTAATTAATGGATTAAAAATTGGTTTTGGTGCAATTGCGGGTTATTTACTACTAATGTTTGTGATTATTTATGGAAATTCGGTAATGCGAAGTGTTATTGAAGAAAAGACAAGTAGAATTGTAGAAATTATTGTTTCCTCTGTAAAACCATTCCAATTAATGTTGGGTAAAATTTTAGGAAATGCTTCTGCAGGCTTATTGCAGTTCTTTATTTGGGGGATTCTAATATGTATAATCGCAACCGTAGCCTCCGCTATTTTTGGTGTAGATTTGGTAGAAATGCAAACAGCCAAAGTTCCTTCGGAACAAATGGATGCTATAAAAGAAGCTGCTGGTGGAGATAAAATGCAACTACTGATACAAGAGATTTTAAGGTTGCCCTTATTAAAAATGTTTGTTTTGTTTATTTTTTACTTTTTAGGAGGCTTTATGTTGTACAGTTCTTTGTTTGCTGCTATTGGTGCAGCTGTAGATAATGAAACGGATACACAGCAATTTATGTTGCCCATTATGCTTCCTTTAATTTTAGGGTTTTATGTTGGTTTTACAACTGTTATTAATGATCCGCATGGATCCATGGCTGTGTTATTTTCGCAAATTCCATTCACAAGTCCGATAGTAATGTTAATGAGAGTGCCATTTGGTGTATCTTGGGCTGAGTTGGCAATTTCTATGACCTTATTATTAGTTACTTTTGTTTTTATGGTTTGGTTGTCTGCAAAAATTTACAGAGTTGGTATTTTAATGTATGGTAAAAAACCAACGTATAAAGATTTATATAAATGGTTAAAATATAAAGGATAAATGCAAGATAAATTAGGACAAGTTGCAGTGACAATTGTAGAAGAAGCAAATTCTATATTAGATTATACTTTTACATTTAGTAAAGAAATAAGTATTTCTTTTAAAGCATTATTATTTGTTGCATTTGCCCTTTTTGTAACGGCTTTTGTGCTAAAAATACTAAGAAGATTTATCACTCGAAACATGCCAGCATTTGACAAAGTTAAATTTGTAAGTGTTTTTAGCTACATTAGGTGGGTGGTGTTTTTAGCTATTTTTCTAATTACTTTAGATGCTTCTGGTGTAAATGTAACCGCAGTGTTTACAGCTTCAGCTGTACTTTTAATAGGTGTTGGTTTGGCTTTGCAAACTTTATTTCAAGACATTCTATCTGGTATTTTTATTCTTGTAGATCAATCCGTACATGTTGGTGATATTATAGAGTTAGAAGGAAAAGTGGGCAGAGTGTTAGATATCCGATTAAGAACTACGAGGGCTGTAACCATAGACAATAAAGTCTTAATAATTCCGAACCATCTTTATTTAACCAATATTTTATTCAATTGGACAGAAAATGGAAATGAAACAAGAGAATCGGTGGCTGTTGGTGTTTCTTATGGAAGTGACGTAGCACTTGTAAAACAACTTTTAATGGATGCCGCAGAAAATCATAAAACAATTTTAAAGTTTCCCGAACCCAAAGTCTTATTTACCGATTTTGCAGATAGCTCCCTAAATTTCAGACTTATTTTCACGTTAAACGATAGTTTTCAAGCAAGATTTGTACAAAGCGATTTACGTTTTGAAATAGATAAAAAGTTTAGAGAAAACGGAGTTACCATTCCTTTTCCACAAAGAGATGTGCATGTTTTTCAGAATAAACTATAGACGATAAAGGAAAAAATATTTACAAATAGTTGTAAAGTTTTTAGTGAGAAGGTTGCTGTTAAAAAGGATTTTGACAATAAACTTTGAAAGACTAAAACCTTGAAGCTTTGAAACAGATAAAATGAGTAAAATATTAATAATAGAAGACGAAGCCGCGATTAGAAGAGTTTTATCAAAAATTATTTCCGAAGAAAACGAATCTTATCAAGTAGAAGAGGCAGAGGACGGATTGTTAGGAATCGAAATGATCAAAAATAACGATTATGATTTGGTTTTATGTGATATTAAAATGCCAAAAATGGACGGTGTAGAGGTGTTAGAAAAAGCAAAGAAAATAAAACCCGAAATACCAATTGTTATGATTTCTGGTCACGGAGATCTAGATACTGCAGTAAATACAATGCGTTTAGGTGCTTTCGATTATATTTCCAAGCCACCAGACTTAAATAGACTTTTAAACACAGTACGGAATGCCTTAGATACCAAGGTGTTAATTGTAGAAAATAAACGATTAAAGAAAAAAGTGAGTAAAAGTTACCAAATGATTGGTGAAAGTAAAGCGATTGCTACTATAAAAAACATTATAGAAAAGGTAGCGGCTACGGATGCAAGAGTTTTAATTACGGGTCCGAATGGAACAGGAAAAGAGTTAGTTGCGCATTGGTTGCACGAAAAATCGGATCGCGTAAAAGCGCCAATGGTTGAGGTAAATTGTGCCGCAATTCCGTCAGAATTAATAGAAAGTGAATTATTCGGACATGTAAAAGGTTCTTTTACAGGAGCAAATAAGGACAGAGCTGGTAAGTTTGAAGCTGCAAACGGTGGAACTATCTTTTTAGATGAAATTGGTGACATGAGTTTGCCTGCGCAGGCAAAAGTGTTGCGTGTGTTGCAAGAAAGTAGTATTTCTAGAGTGGGTTCTGATAAAGATATAAAGGTAAATGTTAGAATTGTTGCAGCCACGAATAAAAATTTAAAAGAAGAGATTTCGGCGGGTAGGTTTCGAGAAGATTTATACCACAGATTAGCCGTTATTTTAATTAAAGTTCCTTCATTAAACGATCGAAGAGAAGATGTTCCGCTATTAGTAGATTTCTTCGCTAGTAAAATATCAGAAGAACAAGGAACTCCAAAAAAAATATTTTCAGTAGCAGCAATTAAATTGTTGCAAGAATATGATTGGACAGGTAATATACGGGAGTTAAGAAATGTTGTAGAGCGTTTAATAATTCTTGGAGAAAAAGAAGTGTCTGCAAATGATATAAAATTATTTGCTAGTAAATAGTGTTGTAACGAATATAAAGTAGAAATTTAAAAATTAAGATGTCAAGCTGAGCTTGTATACGTTTTTTGTTTTTAGAGACAAAAGGCAAAAGGCAAACAAAGAACAGTAAAAAAGGGAATCAAAATATTTTGATTCCCTTTTTTTTGTAAAATTTAGTATCTATTATTTTTTAATATCAAATAAACCGAGTTGCATCACTTTTGTCCAAGCAGCCACAAAATCCTGCACAAAGCGCTCTTTTGCATCGTCTGCAGCATAGACTTCTGCAATAGCTCTTAGTTCTGTGTTTGATCCGAAAATTAAATCGGCTCTTGTTCCTCTATATTTAATAATACCTGTTTTTCTATCTGTTCCTTCAAATAAAGTGTCATCTTCAGAAGTTGCTTTCCATGTAGTGCTAAAATCTAAAATATTTACTAAGAAATCATTCGATAGTGTGCCAACAGCATCTGTGAATACACCGTATTTAGAAGCATCATAATTGGTTCCTAAAGTTCTCATACCAGCAATTAAAACGGTCATTTCTGGAATGCTAAGTGTTAATAGTTGTGCTTTGTCAATTAATAATTCTTCCGCTGCTAGATTTAAATTTTTCTTAATAAAATTTCTAAATCCATCTGCTTTCGGTTCTAAATAACCAAAAGAAACAACATCTGTTTGTTCTTGAGAAGCATCTCCTCTTCCAGAAGTAAAAGGAACAGCAATAGCATACCCTGCATTTTTTATTCCTTTTTCAACGGCTACATTTCCTCCCAGAACAATTAAATCTGCCATAGAAACGCTGCCTTTAAACTCTTTTTGAATTGCTTCTAAAATAGCAAGCACTTTATTGAGTTCATACGGGTTATTTGCCGCCCAACTTTTTTGAGGTTCTAAACGAATTCTTCCTCCATTTGCGCCACCTCTCATGTCTGAACCTCTATAGGTTGAAGCTGACGCCCAAGCAGTAATTGCTAATTGAGAAATTGATAAGTTGGTGTTTGAAATAGCTTCTTTTAATGTTGCAATTTCTGCGTCAGAAAGCACGGTTCCTTCAGGAATTGGATCTTGCCAAAGCAATTCTTCTTTAGGAACTTCTGGACCTAAATACCGAGAAATTGGTCCCATATCTCTGTGGGTTAATTTATACCATGCTCTTGCAAAAGCATCTTCAAAAGCTTTGTGATCTTTATGAAAACGTTTAGAAATTTCTAAATATTTAGGATCTACTTTTAAAGCGATATCCGCAGTAGTCATCATTAGATCTTGT
>JBNMOF010000047.1:0-13279 GCA_051277175.1 Polaribacter sp. | reverse complement strand
ATTTAATTAAAGAAATTGATGAAGAAATCGCTTTAATGCAGACAGAATTAATTTCAGACAGGTCTTATCAGAAGCTACAAAATCAATTTGAAAATAATTACGTAAACTCAAATTCAAGTGTAGAAGGGGTAGCAAATTCTTTAGCGCGCTACCATGTATTATACGGAGATACCAATTTGATTAATTCTGAGATTGACATCTACAGATCAATCACGAGGGAAGAAATTCAAACGGTAGCAAAAAAATATCTAAATCCTAATCAACGATTAATTCTAGAATATTTACCGAAAACAAAATAATATAATTAAACCGTTGATTGATTTCTTAAAATATAACACCAATTATGAAAACAAAAATTTTAGCAATCCTTGTACTTTTTGTAGCAACAATTAGTGCAAATGCACAAATAGATAGAAGCACAATACCAAAGGCAGGACCAGACCCGGTTGTAAAACTAGGAGTCCCTGTAAAATTCAATATGCCTAATGGCTTAAAAGTAATTATGGTAGAAAACCATAAATTACCAAGAGTTTCCGCAAACTTATCCATCGACAATAAGCCTTATTTTGAGGGAGAAATTGCAGGTGTTTCTGGAATGATGGGAAGCTTACTTGGCCGTGGAACCCCAAGCATAACTAAAGATGCATTCAATGAAAAGGTAGACTTTTTAGGAGCAAATATTAACTTTTATAGCGCTGGAGGTTTTGCCTCTTCTTTAGAAAAGTACTTTCCTGAAATACTTGCGCTTATGGCAGATGGAATTAAAAATGCAACATTTACACAAGAAGAGTTTGACAAAGAAGTGCAACTTACTTTAGATGGATTAAAATCTAATGAAAAGAGCGTAACCAGTGTAGCAAGACGTGTAGAAAATGTTTTAACTTATGGAAGAAACCATCCTTATGGTGAATTTACGTCAAAAGAGAGTGTAAAAAGAATCACCTTAGCAGATGTAAAAAGCAATTATAACACCTATCTAAAACCAAATAATGCGATTTTAGTAATCGAAGGAGATATTAACATTAAGGAAACTGAAAAACTTGTTAAACGTTTGTTTAAAGACTGGATGCCGGGAGAAATACCTGCATATACCATGCCCGAAGTTGTCACTTTAGCGACCACAGAAATTGACTTTATCAACATGGATAATGCAGTACAATCTGAAATTGCGATTATCAACACAATAGATTTAACTTTAGGAGATACAGACTATTATGCTGCGTTATTAGCCAACAAAATTCTTGGTGGAGGCGGAACTGCGCGTTTGTTTATGAACCTAAGAGAAGACAAAGGCTATACGTATGGTTCTTATTCTAATCTAAGCCAAAGCAGGTATGTAGGAACTTTTAAAGCGACTGCAAGCGTTAGAAACATGGTAACAGATAGTTCTGTTGTAGAATTACAGAAAGAGATTAATAAAATTAGATATCAAACCGTAAGTGCAGAAGAGCTTAGAAATGCCAAAGAATCTTATATTGGTAGTTTTGTAATGGATGTTCAAAAACCAAGAACAGTAGCAAATTTCGCTTTAAACATTGAGCGCTATAATTTACCAGTAAATTTTTATGAAGGCTATATTCAAAAGATAAAATCAGTAACGCTCGAAGAAGTTCAAAATGCGGCAATCAAATATTTTACAGGTGATAAAGCGAGAATTATTATTACTGGAAAAGGAATTGATGTACTTGCCAATCTAGAGAAAACAGATTATATCATTAATTATTTTGATGTAGATGGAAATCCAACAGAGAAGCCAGCAATGACCTTGCCAATTCCAGAAGGAATGACCGCAGAAAATGTAGTGAACAATTACTTTGAAGCCATTGGAGGAAAAGACAAAGTAATGGCTGTTAAAACTACAATGACCATTGCAAATGCAACAATTCAAGGAACGCCTTTAGTAATGACAATGAAAGCGGCTGCACCCAATAAAACTTCACAAGAAATATCGGTAATGGGAAACACCATGCAGAAAGCTGTTTTTAACGGAGAAAAAGGGTATCAAGAAGCACAAGGGCAGAAAAAAGAGATGACTGCAGAAGAAATTTCTAAAGCAAAAGCTGAAAGTGCTCTTTTTAAAGATTTGGAGTATGCGTCTGGAGAATTGGTGAGAATAGAACCTTTAGAAGGAGAGAACGCCATTGTATTAAAGTATAATGATACTGAAGTATATTATGATATGACTTCTGGTTTAAAAGTAAAAGAAGTAAAAACAGCACAAACTCCCGATGGAAAAGAAATGAAAATACCTACTGTATTTGCTGATTACAAAGAAGTAAGCGGAATTAAATTTCCACATGCAATCGGATTAAAATCGGGACCGATGAATTTAGATTTCGTTGTCAAAGAAATTAAAGTAAATGAAGGTGTTTCTGATGCCGATTTTGAATAATTAGAACTGGCAAAAAAACAAGATGCAAGAATCAAGAGTCAAAACAGTATGTTTTGACTCTTTTTTTTGTGCACCCTTTTTAAATACAGTATTCACAAAGAGCTACTTCTTCTTATTCACCAAATACACACCTAGAAAAATAATAACGCCTCCAAAAATTTGGAGTGGACTCAATTTTTCACCATCTAAAACACCCCAAAATATGGCCACCAAAGGGATAATATAAGTTACAGAAGACGAAAAGACAGGATCTGAAATATGCACTAATTTGTTATAGATCGTTTTTGCAATTCCTGTGCCTACAATTGATAAAATTGCTAAATATCCCAGAGATTCCATAAGCACTTCATTTTTAACGTCAAACGTTGCAAAGAAATCTGTGCAACTTAAAACGACGATCGCAGGAACTAGCAACAATAAGAAATTACCAGTTACAATAGAAAGTGCGCTTAAATCACTCAAATACTTCTTTACTATGTTTGCATTAAACGCATAACCAATAGAGGCAATAATTATTAATAAAGCATACCAATAATTTTGATTCGGATTAAGAGCAGCACCTTTTAAAATAAGAATTAAAGTTCCTACTAAGCCAATTAGAACGCCATATAACTGCCTTTTCTTAAAACCAAAACCAAATACAATTGCACCAAAAATTAAGGTATTAAAGGGCGATAAGGAGTTTAAGATAGCAACCACAGAGCTGTCTATTGTTGTAATTGCAAACGCAAATAAAAATCCTGGAATAAAAGTACCTGCAATGGCAGTATACCCAATGTATTTATAATGCTTCTTTTGTATTTTTTTTAAGGATGGAGCCGCTACTACCAATAAAAAAATTGCGGTAAAAATCATTCTTAAAGCGCCCACCTGAATAGGTGTTACTCCAATTAATGCCTTCTTCATTAAAATAAATGAACTTCCCCAAACCAAAGAAAGTAAACTAAAATACAACCACTTTTGTTGTTGATTATTCATACGCTATTCATTCAAGTTGCAAAAGTCTTACAATTATTGAAATATCAACCTGATTATTAATAAATTTGTAATATAATTTAATCATTAAATATTATGACCGCTAAAAAAATATTTTTCTCAATAACAATTGCTTGTTTTCTTTTTATAGGCTGTAATCAAGAAGTGAAAAAAGAAAAAATATCGCTTGCAATTTCTGGTATGACTTGTGAAATTGGTTGCGCAAAAATAATTCAATCAAAATTATTTAAGAAAGAAGGCGTCCTAAATGCAAAAGTAATTTTTATAGACAGTATTGCAAATATCGAATTTGATGCGAATGCAACCTCTACAAAAGATTTAATTGCCTTTATCAATGGTATTGCTGGAGGAACCTTATACAAAGCTTCGGAGCATCCATAAAATGGTTTAGTCTAAAAAATAAGCATATGTTAGGGCATATGAAAAAAGCAAAACGTACTATACTCCCAAGAAAAGGAAATAAAAATCTTATTTTATACAACGCAAAAAAGCAGGCTTAACGCCTGCTTTCTTCTTCTTCTTCTTTTTCTTAATCAATAATTAGTTCCTTATAAACCTGCATTCCTCCAAGTCCAAGCAGCAAAATCTACTTTAGTTCCTGTTTTGTAATCTGCAGTTGTAGAAGCATCCGCGCCATCAATTTGAACATTAGATAATGCACCGTCATCTTTCATATCGATATTTGGAGCATACCCCTCTAACCAGATATTCGTAATTGTTGCACCTGAATTCTTTTTAAACTGTAAGCCCGTTCCACCAACTGTAGAAATCGCTGTTAGGTTTATAAATTTAGGATTCCCATTATCTTTATCTCCTTCAAAAGCAGTAGAAAAACCGCTAACAGTGTGAGAAATGTATGTATTTGTTACTGTACCGTTCCATCCTTCTGTCCAGTCTACAGCATCATCTTCGTTATTTTCTAAATATATATTAGATACAGAAACGGTACCTCCAAAAAACTCAACACCATCATCAGAACCATTAATTACAGATACATTTTCTATCTTAGTTCCAGAACCAACAGCATATAGAGAAACTCCATTGTATTGAGATTCTGAATTAATTTGTGCTCCTGTACCTTTAATTACTAAATAAGTAATCGATCCTGAGCTATCCGCATCATTTGTGCCTCCGTAGATAAAACCACCAACTTCTGCTTCTGCATCTACACCAGCACTTGTTGTAGCATCTCCACAAATAGTTAATCCTCCCCAGTCTCCACCTAAAGCTGCAGTAGAAGAAATTACAACAGGATTGTCTGCAGTTCCTTGAATGTCTATCTTACCACCTTTTAATATCGCAATATACACCCCTGTTCCACCCGATTCGGCTTGAATTTTTGTTCCTGCAGGGATTACTAATTCTCCACCAGCATTCACAATATAAGAAGAGCTTAAAACATATAATATAGAAGCATCTAGAGTAACTTTACCTGCAACAGTTCCTTGTAAAGGCAAGGTTGTTATAGAAACACTAGAATTTACCCAAGCAAAGTCTGATGCGGTAACTTTCGCTGTGTTTGTATAAGATAATGAAGGGTCTGCAACCGCTCCGTCGATAAGAACATTTGCCAATGCTCCGTCATCTTTCATATCTATCGATACATCGTATCCTGTTAAAGATAAGCCTGTAATTGTTGCTCCTGATTCTTTTTTAAATTGCAAAGCTGTTCCACCAACAGTAGAGACTGCTGTAATATTATTAAATTTTGGATTTCCATTATCTTTATCTCCTTCAAAAACAGTAGAAAAACCTTCAATTGTATGGGAGATGTAAGCGTTGTCCACGGTTCCATTCCATCCTTCTGTCCAGTCTATAGAATCATCTTCATTATTTTCCAAAAATAAATTAGTTGCAGAAACTGTTCCTCCAAAAAACTCTACACCATCGTCCGATCCATCAATTACAGCTACATTACTAATCGATGTTCCAGAACCAACTGCATAAAAAGAAATACCATTGTATTGAGAATCTGCATTAATTTGAGCTCCTGTACCTTTTATTATTAAGTAGTTAATTGAACCTGAGTTATCAGCATCATTTGTTCCACCATAAATAAAACCGCCAACTTCCGCTTCCGCATCTATACCCGCAGTTGTAGTAGCATCTCCACAAATTGTTAATCCTCCCCAATCTCCAGCATTTCCAGCTGCAGAAGACATAAATACTGGGCTACTTTCAGTTCCTTGAATATCTATTTTACCTCCTTTTAAAACAGCAATATAAACACTTGTTCCACCGTTTACGGCTTGTATACTTGTACCTGCAGGAATTGTTAATGTTACGCCTGATTCGATAATAAAAGAGGCACTTAAGCTATATATTTTGGCTGCGTCTAAAGTATAATCTTCATCCAAGTTCCCATTCATAACTCCAGAGTTTAAGTTTCCTATTACTTCTGAATCTGTTGGTTCGATAATTATAATATCTGGTTCTTCACTACCACAATTACTTAATGTTAAAGTAACAAAACAAAATGTTACGATGCTTAAAATTTTAAAAACTGATTTTTTCATTTTAGTTTAGTATGATTGTTAATTTTATACAAAGTTATTCTCTTATTTCCTTTCTTTGTTTACCTAAATATTAATAGTGTGTTAGGCTTCTGTAATAATTTAACTGTTTTGTTAAGAAATTATTAATTGCTTAAAATGTGTACTTCATACTTACTGTTAACTGGCTTCCTTTCTTGTAAGACAGTACAGTCTCATTTGTTTCTATATTTGTAATAAAGCTTTTTACGAATTGAGTTTGTTTAATTTCTGGGTTCAATAAATTTCTTCCCACTAATTTAACCACTAAGTTTTTTGTTAACTCTTTACTCATTACGAGGTCTAAAGACACAAATCCTTTTTCTATAATTTCGTCATTATAATAAATGTCGCTATTTGCAAAATCTTCTGGAGAGCCCAATGCGAAAATTTTATCTGATGAATAGTTCCCGGTTAACGTTGCAATAAATTCTTTCTCTTTGTTGTTGCTAAAACTTAAAGAACCATTTGCAATAAAATCTGACGCTCCTTGTAAGCTAGATGTAGTCACATCTTTATATTGAAAGTCTTTCAATAAATCTTGGGTTAACCACATTTTAGTAACATTCCCTGTTAGATTTAAAATACCTTCATCGTCATCGTTTTTTATTAAATCTGTTTTTGCTTCTAATTCCGCACCATACACATTGGCTTTTTCTCCTGTATTTGAGTATATAAAATACCCTGAAGAACCCCTTGTTTGCGATAAGTTTATAGGATCATTAATCTGTTTGTAAAAAACAGCTGCAGAAAATAGCTGTCCCCTTTGCGGAAACATTTCATATTTTAAGTCAAAATTATAAATTTCTGATTTTTCTAAATCTGGATTTCCTTTTGTTACACGACCTGTTGGAGACACATATTCAAATGGAGATAGTTCTTTAAATTCCGGTAATGTTTGAGTAATACTAGAAGCAAAACGTAGGTATTTATTTTCTGCTAATTCGTATTTTAAGTTTACACTTGGATATACACTTTGATAGGTTCTGTTTAGAGTTCCTATTCTTCCTACAAAATTTGCAACATCCCAAACTACATTGATTTCATCTCTTTCAAAACGCATTCCTAAATTACCTGATACTTTAGAATCTAATTGAAAATCAAAATTCACAAAACCCGCCATAATATCTAATTCTGCCTGGTATCTGTCTGCGTCTCGAACTCTTAAAGTTAAACCCTTATTAAAATTAGCCGCTGTGAATGTTGATGATAAGTCGTCTACAGAAGCTGCTCTAAAGTCCTTCGCCCTTACTCCTACAAATAAAGATTTAAAAGTTCGCTCTTTATGTCTGTAATTAAATCCATAGTTTAAAGAATATGGCTTGCTCTCATCTTCATCTTTAATTCCTAAAGCCCACTTATTTTCTACCAAAGCATTGTATTCTGTATCTTGGATTTTTTGACTCGATTTTCTTTGCTGAAAATCGCCAACATGTGCATATTGAATTTCAGGTGAAGTAGTAACATCTAAAATATTTACTTCATTTCTAATTCTATTAGGTTCTTCTGCTAAAACAAAATTATACCCTCCAGCCCAATTTAAAGTATTGTTTTCACTCCATTTATGTTCCCCTAATAATTGATTGATAAATAATGTGGTTTGTCTAAAGTTCTGGTCTCTTACAAACGCGCCTGTTTCTTGCGGATCTTGATCAAAAACATACCCTACACCATTTCTTCCTTGTTCATATAAATTGTCTACACCCGTATTTACAAATAGGGTATTGTATTTAATTTTATTATTATTATTTAATTTTAGGCGAACATTTACATACCCCGTAGTATTAGAGTTAGATGCATATTGTTCTACATCTGTAAACTCTCTGTCTAAAACATTAGATCTGTACGCTCTAAAGATTCCTTTTTGATAATCGAACGTTTTAGAATGAGATCCTGTTAGAAAAACGGCTAGCTCTTTGCCGAATATTTCAAATTTGTTTGCCGCAGAAAAAGAGCCATTAAAATTTATTGGTGTAGCGACGGTCTCAGTATCCCAACCTTGAAGCGTGATTAGATTTTGTAATGCAAATTCTTTTTGATGAAAACCTAAAGTAACATCCTTATTCGTAATTGTGGTTCTAAAATCATCCGATAACCCTGTAACATTTGTATTCGTGCCACTTGATAAAGAAATAGAATAACCTTTTTTAGAATACTCTTTAGAGTTTACATCTACATTACCAGAACCTTGGTCTGCGTAGTTAGAAGTACTATATGTTTTACTAATCCCAACATTTTTTATGATGTTCGTAGAAAATAAATTTAAATTAATATTTTTATTTTCCACATCATCCGAAGGAATTGACAATCCATTCATTGTAGTAGATAAGTAACGATCTCCTAAACCTCTAATATAGATACTTCCAGAACCTTCACTTTTGGTTACTCCAGAAATTTTAGTAGTTGCATTTGCTGCATTAGACACTCCTGTTTTTGCGAGCGTTTGCGCACCGATACTTTCTTTTATAATAGATGCTTTCTTTTGCTCTAACAAAAGTGCACTGACAGATTCTTTGCCTGTAGAGGCCTTTATAATAATTTCGTCTAAACCAACGCCTTCTTCTGCAGACATAATTTGATTTATCACTAAAATTTGATCTGCTTTTATTGTGAACGTTTTTTCTACTGTTTTATATCCTAAAAAACTAAAGGATACAACATGTGTCCCCATAGGAACCTTAAAAGAGTAGTTTCCGTCAAAATCTGTGGTTGCACCAATATTAGTTCCTTTTATAAATACATTTGCAAAAGGTAAAGACTCATTATTCATCTCCTTATCGGTTAATAAACCTTTTACAGTTCCCTTGTCTTGAGCGATTACTACTTGGCTAAATGCAATTAATGCAATTAATAATATTTTCTTCATTATTGTTAGTTATTTACTTCGGCAAAAGTCCGTTTGTTTTGTAAAGTCTATGTTAGTTTTAAATTATGTTTATATTATAGAAGTATTAATTAAAGGTTAAGTGGTGTAAATTGTTAACCTTTAATTAATTTTTATTAAACAAGAAATTAAAGTTTTAGTAAGATATTTGTGTAATCTTTAAAGATAAATTGTCAATATAAATGTATTAGTTTTTGTCAACTATTTTATATGACTAACTGCCTTAGGCCAAGGCAGTTTTTTTATTTTTTTAATGTTAATTTAACATTAGCTTTACATTATTATCAGTTCTTTGCAGCGACAAAAACTAATAATAATGAAATTAACTGTACTACCCAAAGTAGTTACTTTACTTTGTATTTGCACTTTTTTAAACACGAAATCTCAAGAAACCAATGCTCCAAAATTTGGAAAAGGGCTTTTTAATTTAGTCGGGAAAGACAGCACCTGGTCTATGAAAATAGGTTTGCGTTTTCAAACACTTGCAACTAGTAAATGGAAGGTAAACAATGGCTTAACAAACCCACAATCTTCAATGCTTATTAGACGCTCTCGTTTAAAATTTGATGGCTTTGCGTACTCTCCAAAATTAAAATATAAAGTAGAATTAGGTTTATCGAATAGAGATCAATCTGGTGCTTCAGAGTATACGAGTAACGCTCCAAGACAAATATTAGACGCTGTTTTAAAATGGAATTTTTCAGGAAACTTTATTCTTTGGGCCGGACAAACAAAGCTACCAGGAAATAGAGAACGTGTAATATCTTCTGCAAACTTGCAGCAAGTAGATCGTTCTTTATTAAATAGCAGATTTAATATAGACAGAGATATCGGGATACAACTAAGACATCATTTTAAGCTTTCCGATACTTTTTTAGTGAAAGAAATATTTTCTATTGCCCAAGGTGAAGGAAGAAATATTACCACCGGAAATATTGGTGGATATCAATACACCACAAGAGTAGAATTATTTCCTTTTGGAAACTTTACAAGCAAAGGAGACTATAAAGGGAGTGATTTAAAGTTTGAACCCAATCCAAAATTATCTCTTGGATTTGCTTATGACTTTAATAACAATGCCTCTAAAACAAGAAGTAACCAAGGATCTTACATGTTAAATGATACTGGTTTTTATTCCACAAATATTTCTACACTTTTTATGGATGCAATGTATAAGCATCAAGGGTTTTCTTTTATGGCAGAATATGCAAATAGAAATGCAGCAGACGCTTTGGCTAGAAATTCTGATGGCTCTTTAACAGGAGATGAAGTACAAGTTGGTGCTGGTTTGAATTTACAAACAGGATATTTAGTTTCTAAAACTGTCGAAGTTTCTGCACGTTACACAAACATAACTTTAGATAGAAATATTACAGGAAAAGCTGCAGAAAACCAATATACTTTGGGTGTATCTAAGTATATTGCAGGACATAAATTAAAGGTTCAGACAGACGTAAGCTATACAGACATTGGTTTTAAAACAAATCAGCTATTGTATCGTTTACAAGTTGATATTCATTTTTAATAACTAGTAACATAACATAAACGTAACATTCACATCTTTTTGTGTTTGTAGATTTGCAAAAATTAATTTAATACAACAAGATGGGAGATCCATATATTTTAATGTTAGTTGCTTTAGCTGTATTAGCTATTGTAGATTTAGTAGTAGGAGTTAGTAATGATGCTGTTAACTTTTTAAATTCAGCAATTGGCTCGAAAGCAATATCTGTAAGAAATATTATGATTATTGCTAGTTTAGGAGTGTTCGTAGGAGCAATAACTTCTAGTGGTATGATGGAAGTTGCACGTAAAGGGATTTTTAATCCTAGCATGTTCATGTTTCAAGACATCATGTTTATTTTTATGGCAGTAATGATTACAGACATCCTTTTATTAGATATCTTTAATTCGTTAGGAATGCCAACCTCTACCACTGTTTCTATTGTATTTGAATTACTGGGAGCTGCAGTTTGTGTTTCTTTAATAAAAATATCTGCAAATGATGCACAATCTTTTTCAGATCTTTGGAGCTATATAAATCACGAAACAGCAACAAAAATTATTTTCGGAATTCTACTATCTGTTATTGTAGCCTTTTCTGTGGGTGCAATTGTTCAGTTTGTTTCTAGAATTATTTATTCATTTAATTTCGAAAAAAGACCGAGCTATATTAGCGCATTATTTGGTGGTTTTGCAATTACAGCAATTACGTATTTTATCATTATAAAAGGAATGAAAGGAACCCCCTTTTATAAAGATATAAAATTTTTAATTGAAGGAAGCACCCTTACAATTATTGCGGGAAGTTTTGTTATTTGGGCAATTATTTCTCAAATTTTAATACAAGCTTTTAAAATAAACATCTTAAAATTAATTATTGGTATTGGAACCTTTTCTTTAGCAATGGCTTTTTCTGGAAATGACTTAGTAAACTTTGTTGGTGTGCCAATTGCTGCTTGGAATTCTTATGAAGCATGGAGTGTTTCTGGTGTTTCTGCAGACGCCTTTTCTATGGGTGTTTTAGCTAAAAAAGTACCGTCAAATATTTGGTTATTATTATTTGCTGGTGGAATTATGGTAGTAACTTTATGGACTTCTAGTAAAGCGAAAAACGTAATTAAAACGGGTATCGATTTATCGAGACAAGGAGAAGGGCATGAAAAGTTTAAACCCAACCCATTGTCTAGAGTTACCGTAAGAGCTGCTATGGTTATAAATACTGGAATTAGATATGTAATACCAAAACCTGCAATCGATTTTATAGATTCTAAATTTACCAAACCCGTAATAGCATTGCCAAAAGATAAAACATACGAGTTGCCTGCTTTCGATTTAGTAAGAGCTGCTGTAAATTTAATTGTTGCTGGTATTTTAATATCTATTGCAACCTCGATGAAATTACCATTATCTACAACCTATGTAACATTTATGGTAGCAATGGGAACTTCATTAGCAGATAGAGCTTGGGGAAGAGAAAGTGCTGTGTACAGAGTCGCTGGTGTTTTAAATGTTATTGGTGGTTGGTTTTTAACTGCAATTACAGCCTTTTTAGCCGCAGCTTTAGTTGCTTATTTAATTAGCTGGGACATGGTGATGATTCCTATTTTATTAGCCGTTGTTACTTTTTTAATTGGAAGAAACACCATACTTCATAGAAGAAAAACTAAAGAAGAAAAAAAGCAAGTATATATCGAAAGAGCAGAATTAATTACCATAAACGGTGTCATTGAAGAAAGTGCAGATCATATTTCTAGTGTGGCCGACAGAGTAAATAAACTATACACAAATGTTGTAAACGATTTGGCAAATCATGATTTAAATAAATTACGTAAAACAGACAAACACGTTGGTAAATTAAATGATGAAATTGACGCGCTAAAAGATGGTGTCTTCTACTTTATTAAATCTTTAGATGAAACTTCTGTACAAGCAAGTAGATTCTATATTATGGTTTTAGGATATTTACAAGACGTGGCACAATCTATTAGTTATATCTCTAGAGCGAGTTACAAACACGTAAACAACAATCATAAGAATTTAAAGAAAGGACAATTAAAAGATCTAAAGCATATAGATGAAGAGTTTTCTGCTTTATTATTAAAAGTTTCAGACGTTTTTGAACAAAGAACCTTTGAGAGTTTAAGTGAAATTTTAGTTGAAAAGCAAACATTGTTTGAAAATGTTTCTCTATCCATAGAAAAGCAAGTTGCAAGAATTAGAACAGATGAAACAAGTCCTAAAAACACAACGCTTTATTTTAGTTTGTTATTAGAAACGAAAGACTTAATTTCTGCATTGACAAATCTTTTAAATACGTATGAAGAATTCTATCTAAGTACAAAGCAGAACAATTAACATTTAAAAATTACATAATTTTAAAAAACCATGATACATTTCATGGTTTTTTTTTGTGTAAAACTTAAAACCAGAAGCCCAAATTAAACAACCAATACCCTTTCTTATTATCTGGTGTCCAACTATATTTTAATTCTATGGGCCCTAAAAAAGATGCATAACTATACCCAACTGCATACCCAGATTTTATGTCGTCAAATAACTGAAGGTTCTCAAAAACATTGTCTTCTAGTCTTGCATAATTTGCGATCACCGAAAAATAATGTGTATCGCCAACGCTGTACCTAATATCAAACTGAGATTTTATAAAAGAATTATTAGATAAATCTGTAAATTCATAGCCATAAAAAGAAACAAAGTTGTTAATGTAGTTTTGATTGTAACCCCCTAGATAAAAATCAAATAAATTGGAGGACGGATTCCCAATCGTAAAGCCTGCTTCATTGGTGTTTTGAAACGTAAATCGCTCTGCAAAACTAGTTGCAAAACCCAAAGTACCTTTTGCTTGAGAAAACATTTTAAAATTATCATTGTAATCTGACGAGGCTGCCAACCATTTAAAATTTAAATCTGCAAAATACCCTTTGGTTGCAAAGTATTTCTTGTCATACGTATCTA
>JBNMOF010000046.1:0-13331 GCA_051277175.1 Polaribacter sp. | reverse complement strand
TAAATTTAGAAACACTATCAATCTCTGACGGAGACGTATTTAAACTCTCTATATTAATGTGTCTTCTTTGGAAAATTGCTGAAATACGATTCAGTAATCCAATGTTATTTTCAGTATATACTGATATTGTATATAATTGTTTTTCTGTACTCATGTTTTTAAAAGATAATAAAAGAAAGAGATTTGCAAATAGACATGTGTTGTCTTTAATTTACTAAAACCCTCACTCTTTGTTTTTTACTCCTCGTATGCTTCGCTTTTCGCTCTCTACTTTATTCCAGTCTTATATCTGAAACACTAGCACCTGAAGGAACCATTGGAAATACATTTCCCTCTTTCTCCACCAGCACCTCTAAAAAATAAGCTTCTTTACTAGCCATCATTTCGGCAACTGCTTCTTTTAAATCTTCTCTTTTTACTACTTTTCGGGCCTTTATATAATACCCCTCTACAATGGCAACAAAATTCGGATTTATCATCTCTGTGGAGGCATAGCGTTTGTCAAAAAACAACTGCTGCCATTGGCGTACCATTCCTAAAAATTCATTATTTAAAACCACCATTTTTAAGGCCACTTTTTGCTGAAAAATAGTTCCCAATTCTTGAATAGTCATTTGAAAACCACCGTCACCAGAAATTGAAACCACTTCTCGCTCTGGAGCTGCCATTTTAGCACCAATTGCTGCTGGTAAACCAAAACCCATGGTTCCTAATCCGCCAGAGGTAATATTGCTCTTCGTTTTATTAAATTCTGCATATCTACAAGCAATCATTTGATGTTGGCCAACATCGGTAACAATTGCAGCTTCACCTTTGCTTTGAATATTGATTTCTTTAATTACCTCACCCATCGTTAATCCTTCTTTCGTTGGATGGATGTCTCCTTTGATTACTTTCTCATATTCAATTTCATATAAATCCTTAAATTGCTGATGCCATGCTTGATGCGTGTTTTCATTAATAAGCGGTAAAATAGCAGCTAAGGTTGCTTTTGCATCCCCTAGAACAGCCACATCTGTCTTTATATTCTTATCTACTTCTGCTGGATCTATTTCGAAATGAATCACCTTTGCTTGGGTCGCGTACTCGTCTAACTTCCCAGTAACTCGATCATCGAAACGCATACCGATTGCAATTAAAACATCACATTCGTTGGTTAACTTATTTGGTGCATAATTACCATGCATACCTAACATTCCAACATTTAATGCATGTGCAGTTGGAAGCGCTGAAGCACCTAAAATTGTCCAAGCTGCAGGAATTCCTGCTTTTTCCACTACTGCTTTAAATTGGATTTCCGCCTCACTTAAAACCACTCCTTGCCCCCAAATAATTAATGGCTTTTTAGCTTCATTAATCAATTTTGCAGCGGCTTCTAAAGTGCCTGCTACCGTTTTTGGAATTGGAATGTAACTCCTTATTTTAGTGCATTTTTCGTACGCAAAATCGAACTCTTCGAACTGAGCGTCTTTTGTAATATCTACTAAAACAGGACCGGGTCTTCCGCTTCTTGCAATATAAAATGCTTTTGCCAATGCCGCTGGAATATCTGCTGCTTTGGTTACTTGACAATTCCATTTGGTTACCGGTGTTGAAATACCCACAATATCTGTTTCTTGAAACGCATCACTTCCTAACAAATGCGACGCAACTTGCCCTGTAATACACACCAATGGTGTCGAGTCTATTTGTGCATCCGCAATTCCAGTAATTAAATTGGTTGCTCCTGGACCCGAGGTTGCGATGGCAACACCTACTTTACCAGAAATTCTTGCAAAACCCTGTGCTGCGTGCGTGGCACCTTGCTCATGACGTGCTAAAACGTGGTGAATTTGATCTTGATATTTGTATAATTCATCATACACTGGCATAATTGCTCCACCAGGATATCCATAAATTATTTTTACATCTTCAGCAATTAAACATCGCACAACTGCCTCGCTACCCGAAATTCTTTCGGTAGCTTTTGTGCTTGTTTTCATCTGATTTATGGTTTGTGTTTCCATATTATTTTATTTTTATATCAAAGAATAGAAAGTAAAAAGAAAGACCTAATTGACTTTTTTATTTACTTCTTATTTTTGTTTGTTGTTTTAATTTACAAGTCTGTAACACATCCTTTAGATGCTGACGCTACCATTTTTGCGTATTTATACAAAATTCCTTTCCTGTGTTTTAATGGGGGTACAACCCACTTTGATTTTCTTTCTGCGATTTCCTCCTCAGAAATTAAAACATTTATAGAATTGTCTTCTGCACTAATTTTAATTGTATCGCCTGTTTTTAAAATTCCGATGGTACCTCCAGATTGCGCTTCTGGTGTAATATGTCCCACAACAAAACCATGCGTTCCTCCAGAAAAACGACCATCTGTGATTAGCGCAACCGATTTTCCTAAACCAGCACCCATTATTAATGATGTCGGTTTTAGCATTTCTGGCATTCCCGGACCTCCTTTTGGTCCAACATATCTAATAACAACGACATCTCCCTTTGCTACTTCTCCAGCTACAATACCTGTATTTGCAGCCTGCTCACCGTCATAAACAACTGCTTTCCCTTCAAAAAGTAATCCTTCATTTCCAGAGATTTTTGCTACTGCACCTTCAGTTGCGAGATTTCCATAGATTATTTGAATATTTCCTGAAGATTTTAATGCTTTATCTTTTGGATAAATTACATCTTGTTCATCAAATTCCATCGGGGTTACACTTGCTAAGTTTTCTGACAACGTCTTCCCTGTAACCGTTAAACAATCGCCATGTAAATAGCCATTATCTAAAAGATATTTCATGATTGCAGGCGTGCCTCCAATACTGTGAACATCTTCCATTAAGTATTTTCCTGAGGGTTTTAAATCTGCAATTAAAGGAGTTCTATCACTTACTCTTTGAAAATCTTCTAATGTAAAATCAATATCCGCAGCATGCGCAATCGCTAAAAAATGTAAAACTGCATTGGTAGAGCCTCCTAAGGCATTTACAATAGTAATGGCATTTTCTAAAGACTTTTTAGAAATTATATCTAAGGGTTTTAAATCTAATTGTAATAGCTTTTTTATTGCCAAAGCAGTTCTTTCTGCTTCTGATAATTTATTGGGATTTTCTGCAGGTATTGATGAATTGTAAGGCAATGCAAAACCCATACATTCTATTGCCGAAGCCATTGTATTTGCGGTATACATTCCGCCACAAGCTCCAGCTCCAGGAATGGCTCTTTTAATAATTTCCCGATATTCTTCTTCTTCAATTTCCCCTGCCATTTTTTGCCCTAAAGCTTCAAAAGCAGATACAATATTTAGTTTTTTTCCTTTGTAATTTCCGGATGCAATGGTACCACCATACATCATAATTGACGGACGATTTAAACGCAACATTGCAATTACAGCGCCTGGCATATTTTTATCACAACCCACCACAGAAATTAATGCATCGTAACTTTGGGCATGCATCACTGTTTCTATAGAATCTGCAATAATATCTCTTGAAGCTAGCGAATAATTCATTCCAGAAGTTCCCATCGAAATTCCGTCTGATACACCAATTGTGTTAAACCCTAACCCAACTAAACCTGCTATTTTAGATTCAACCTTCACCTCAGCAGCCAAATTGTTCAAATGCATATTACAAGGATTCCCGTCATAACCTGTGCTCGCAATACCTACTTGAGCTTTGCTCATATCTTCATCTGTTAAACCTACGGCATACAACATTGCTTGTGAAGCTGGTTGAGATTCGTCTTGAGTTAACCTTTTGCTATGTTTATTTAATTCCATTTATGGTGCTCTTCAATTTATTTACGAAATTACTAACTTTCTCTATTTTCGCTCTTTAAAACGCAATAAGAACGTTTAAATTCATATGTTTAAAAAAATACTTAAATATCTTATTTGCAATAACTTAACCCGTAATAATAATGACATTCAATCCTTGAAATAAAATAAAAAAAACCTTCCATTTTTGTGGAAGGTTTATTTATAAAATATAAATAGTATTCCACATGGTCATGTTATAATAAATACGACGACACTACTTATAGAAATACTGTTTAATAGGAATACATTCATTCTTCTAATAAAATTTTTATTTTTAAATAATTGTACTTTGGCCTGCATGGATATTCATGAAATTCATGTTACTATCTTCTTGATTTGTGATATAGTCTGCAATAAAATCTCCTACTTTAGAAGTGGAAGCATAATATTTATTTTTACCTTTTATATCTTCTGTTGTAATCCCTAAAATTAAAGATTTTTCTACTGCTCTCTCTATCGCATTTGCCTCTTCATCTAAACCTAAATGCTCTAAAAGCATTGCCGCGGATAAGATTGACGCTAAAGGATTTGCGATGTCTTTTCCTTTTGCTTGTGGAAAAGAACCATGAATTGGTTCGAATAAAGCATTTTCTTTACCAATTGAAGAGGAAGCTAATAAACCAATTGAACCACCAATAACGCTAGCTTCGTCAGAAATAATATCTCCGAACAGATTTTCAGTGAGAATTACATCAAATTGCTTCGGATTTAAAATTAACTGCATCGCCGCATTATCTACAAACAAATACTCTAATTTTACATCGCTGTATTGTGTTGCTATTTCTGTAACCGTTTTCCTCCATAAACGAGAAGTTTCTAAAACATTTGCTTTGTCAACTAAAGTTACTTTTTTACTTCTATTTTGTGCAGCTTTAAAAGCCAAATGGGTAATTCTAGAAATTTCTTGAACTGAGTAAGAACAAACATCAAAGGCAGACTGCCCATCTGCACTCAATTCTTTTTTTCCAAAATAAATACCACCTGTTAACTCTCTAAAAATAACAATATCAGTTCCTTTGATAATCTCTCTTTTTAATGGAGAATTTTTTATCAAACTGTCAAAAGCTTTTACAGGTCTTACATTACAGAACAGCCCTAAATCTTGTCGTAACTTTAAAAGACCTTGTTCTGGTCTTACTTTAGCAGTAGGATCATTGTCATATTTAGGATCTCCAATAGCACCAAATAAAATAGCATCTGCCTCTTTACAAATAGTAATCGTTTCTTCTGGCAAAGGAGTTCCACATGCATCAATAGCACAGGCACCCATTTGAGCCTCCTTGTATAAAAAAATATGATCGTACACTTCAGCAACCGCATCTAATGCTTTTTTTGCTTGGTTAATTACTTCTGGTCCAATACCATCTCCGGGGATTACTGCGATTGTATATTTCATGTTTGTACTGCTATAAAATTATTATGCTACTGCTATTTTAGATATTTTATTTACTTCCTTCATAATATAGTGAATGTCTTCGTCTTTTACTTCTTTTTGCTTGTCTGCTTTCCTTAAAAATGCATCATACGCAATATCTAATTGTACTTTAGTTAATTCATAACCAATCTTTTTTGATCTGTAAGCCAATGCTGCTCTACCACTTCTAGCTGTTAAAATAATTGCACTCTCTACAACACCAACATCTTCAGGATCCATAATTTCATAGGTTTCTCTATTTTTTATCACACCATCTTGGTGAATTCCAGAACTGTGTGCAAACGCATTTGCACCCACAATTGCTTTGTTTGGTTGCACTGGCATTCCCATACTTTCACGAACCAAAATACTTGTGTCATACAACAACTTTGTATTGATGCTTGTTTCTAAATTTAAATACGGATGTTGCTTTAAGATCATGACCACTTCTTCTAACGCAGTATTTCCTGCGCGTTCTCCAATTCCGTTAATTGTACATTCAATTTGACGTGCACCATTAATAACTCCCGCAATTGAGTTGGCAGTTGCCATGCCCAAATCATTATGACAATGACACGAAAGAATTACATTTTCTATGCCTCGCACATTTTCACGTAAATATTTTATTTTTGCGCCGTATTCTTCTGGCAAACAATATCCTGTTGTATCTGGTATATTTAATACAGTTGCACCTGCTTTTATAACTTCTTCACAAACTTTCGCTAAAAAAGCATTGTCTGTTCTACCTGCATCTTCTGCATAAAATTCAACATCTTCTACAAAAGTCTTCGAATACGCAACTGCTTTAATAGCGCGCTCTATTACTTTTTCTCTCGTAGAATTAAATTTAAACTTTATGTGCGAATCACTTGTTCCAATACCCGTATGAATTCTCGGAAATTTTGCATATTTCAAAGCTGCTGCAGCTACTTTTATGTCATTCTCTACAGCTCTTGTTAAGCCGCAGACTGTTGCATTTTTTATAATTTTTGATATTTCAGAAACCGATTTAAAATCACCAGGACTCGATACTGGAAAACCAGCTTCTATTACATTTACACCCAATAAATCTAGCCGTTCAGCAATTACTAATTTCTGAGTTGTATCTAATTTACACCCAGGAACTTGCTCTCCATCTCTAAGAGTTGTATCAAAAATTTGTACTTGATTGTCTTGCATAATTTATGTAAAGATTGCCTATTTTATAAATCAAATATATATCTTGCATACTCCATTCAGTAATTAATAGCTAGTTACATACGATTTCTAAAACAAATCAATAATAATTAAAAAATTGATTATCAATATATTATGAGCAAAATTATTACATCCGCCAATCAACAAAATGATGCTCTTTTTGTACTAATTAAGTCTTTAACGAAGTCTGAAAAGAGACAATTTAATCTCTATGTGGGAAGATTAGATGGAAATATTGATGCTAAATTTTTCTCTTTATTTAAGTTTTTAGAAAAATTAAAAGTATATGATGAGAAAATAATTATAGGAAGTGGAATTGTTTCTAAGCAGCAACTCTCCAATCTAAAAGCACATTTATACAAACAGATATTAATAAGTCTTCGTTTAAACCCTGCACACAAAAATGTGCGTATTCAAATTAGAGAACAATTAGATTTTGCAACCGTTTTGTATCAAAAAGGATTGTACAAACAAAGTTTAAAACTCTTAGAAAAAGCCAAAAATATGGCTTTAGAAAATGAAGAAAAGAATATTGCTTATGAGATTGTAGAACTTGAAAAAGTGATCGAAACACAATATATTACAAGAAGTTTAAGTAACCGAGCAGATCAACTTTCTGTGCAAGCCAAAGAACTAAGTCAACAAAATGTAATTGCGAGTAAACTCTCTAACTTGTCTTTGCAGCTATATAGCCATTTATTGCAAAAAGGCTATGTAAAAAACGAGAAAGAGGTGCAATTTGTGGAGACTTATTTTAATGATAAAATGCCAAAATATGACTTTAATACACTGGGGTTTAGAGAAAAATTGTGGTTATACAAAGCGCATTTATGGCGTAGTTTTTTAACTCAAGATTTTTTATTAAGCTATAAATATGCGAGCAAATGTGTCAATTTATTTAACAGTTCTAAATTAATTAATATACATCCAGTTTTTTATTTAAAATCTAAAAACTACTTACTGGAAGCTTCCTTTTTAGTAAAAAAAGCTTCCACCTTTAAAGCACAGTTAAAAGCTTTTGAAACAGAAATTGAAAACAAAGTAATTCCTTTAAATACAAATACAGAGTTACTAATTTTCCTCTACTTTTATTCCAACAAATTGCACTTTCACTTTTTAGAAGGTTCTTTTAAGGAAGGAGAGTATTTAGTAGATATAATTAATTCGAAAATTGAAAAATATAAAAATAGATTAGACAATCATTACGTTATTTTACTGTATTACAAAATTGCTTGCTTGTACTTTGGAATGGGCAAGAATAAACTTTGCATTGCATATTTGCAAAAAATTATTCGATCTAAAGACTTAAATGCGGCAGGAGATTTACAGTGTTTTGCACGTATTTTAAATTTAATAGCACATTATGAATGCGGTTTAGATTACGATTTAGAAAGACAATTTGTAGATACCTATAAGTTCTTATTAAAAATGGAAAATCTGCAAGAGGTTCAAAAAGTTTTTCTGAGTTCTATTAGAGATTTAAGTGATGTCTTTCCGCATGAAATTAAAAACGAGTTTAAAAAAATTCACTTTAAATTAAAAAAGTTTGAAAACCATCCATATGAGAAAAGAGCATTCTTGTATTTAGATATTTTATCTTGGTTAGAAAGTAAAATTGAAAATAAATCAATTGCTGAGATTATTAAAGAAAAAGCAATCTTATTCACGAAGTAGTTTGCAATTCTTAATTTTAGCGCACTCATTTTGTCAAAAACACATTAATTATGCTATTTTATAAAAAAATTTATATTTTATAAGTGCAAATTAAATATAAAGAATACTTTTGCTGCGTGCATACTCTAAATTCAAACATAAAAGGCATTCAAACTATTTCTATGGTTGGCATTTCTATGGATAGCATTCTGCGCACCTCTTCAAATACGATTACCCTTTAAGGGTTTTATATATTCATATCAACTTAGGTCATATATAATTTCGAATTATATCGGAATACAATCAGTAAAAGAATAAATTACACAAACTATTCATCACCAATGAAAGTATTAAAATTTGGCGGTTCGTCTGTCGCAAACTCAGAAAACATACAAAAGGTCTTAGCCATTGTTGCTAGCGAATCTAAAAACCATAAAATTGCAGTGGTGGTCTCCGCATTTGGAAAAACTACAGACAAACTCTTAGCTGCTGCAAATAGTGCTTTGGTGGATATACAGATTACTAAAGAAATTTTAGAGACCGTTAAAGCAGTGCATTATCAGATTATTGATGCTTTGATTGTTACCAATAAAACAGCTGTTTCAAATGAAGTTACTTATTTATTTGACAGACTATCTTCTATGTTTGAAGGTGTTTTTTTATTACAAGAATTATCAAATAAAACACTCGGAAAAGTATGTAGTTTTGGCGAAAGATTATCTTCCTACATTATTGCAAATGCTGCAAAAGAAATATTTGATGCGGCCCACAAAGAAAGTAGAGAATTAATAATTACAAATGATTACTATTTAAATGCGCAGGTAAATTTTAAAATTACCAACGAAAAAATCAACTCTTTTTTTAAAGAAAATAAACATCAGGTGACCGTTTTAGGCGGCTTTATTTCTTCTAATATTTCGGGAGAAGTAACTACATTAGGTAGAGGTGGATCTGATTTTTCTGCTTCTATTTATGCAGCAGCTTTAAACGCGGAAGAATTACAAATTTGGACGGATGTTCCTGGCATGTTTACTGCAAACCCTCGTGTTGTTAAACAAGCATATCCCATCTCGGAAATCTCGTATGAAGAAGCAATGGAATTGTCTCATTTTGGAGCAAAAGTTTTATATCCACCGACCATTCAACCTGCTTTAAGAAAAGGAATTCCAATTCGAATTAAAAACACATTTAATCCAGCGCAATTAGGAACCTTAATCTGTAAAAATCCTAAAAACGGGAATGAGGTCAAAGGGATTTCACATATTGAAGACATTAGCTTAATTACTCTAGAAGGTGGAGGAATGGTTGGTATTCCTGGCTTTTCTAAGCGGTTGTTTGAAACACTTTCACAACAAAAAATAAATGTTGTTTTCATAACACAAGCTTCTTCTGAACATTCAATTTGTGTGGGTGTTTATGAAAATGATGCTTCAAAAGCAAAAGAACTTCTAGACGAAACTTTTAGCAGCGAAATAGAAAGAAAGAAAATAAAACCAATTATTGTAGAAAACAATTTGGCAATTATCGCTGTCGTAGGCGAAAGCATGAAAAATCACCAAGGTTTAAGTGGACAAATGTTTAGTGCTTTAGGACAAAATAACGTAAATATTAGAGCTATTGCGCAAGGCTCATCCGAAAAAAACATCTCTGCTGTTATCAATAAAAAGGATGCAAAAAAAGCATTAAATATTTTACATGAACAATTTTTTGAAGAAAGAATCAAACAACTAAACTTATTTGTAACTGGAGTAGGTAATGTTGGCAAACGTTTTTTAGCACAAGTGCAGCAACAAAAAAAGTTTTTAAAGGAAAACCTAAAGTTAAATATTAGAGTTATCGGAATTTCTAATTCTAGAAAAATGTTTTTTGATGCCAATGGCATCAACTTAGATAACTGGGAAGAAAATTTAGAAAATGGAGACCCCACTACCTTAGAACTCTTTCGCGAAAAAGTAAAAGAATGCAATAACAGAAACAGTGTTTTCATAGACAACACGGCAAATCAGCAAGTTTCTGAAGTGTATGAAAATTACTTACGTGAAAGTATTTCTGTAGTAACTTGTAATAAAATTGCATGTGCTTCTAGCTTTAGTAATTATAAGATATTAAAAGAAGTTTCTAGAAAGTACAATGCTTCGTTTTTGTACGAAACAAATGTTGGTGCTGGTTTACCAATTATAGATACTCTTAAAAATTTAATTACCTCCGGAGATCGCATTCAAAAAATTCAGGCAGTATTGTCTGGAAGTTTAAATTTTGTTTTCAATAATTTTGACGAAAATGTATCATTTTGTGATGTGGTTGCCGCAGCTCAAAAAGAAGGATACACAGAACCCGATCCAAAAATTGATTTGAGCGGTGTTGATGTTGCTAGAAAAATTTTAATTCTAGCTAGAGAAAGTGGATATCAATTAGAATTAGAAGCTATTTCTAACAATTCTTTCTTAACTGAAGAAAGTCTAAAAACCACGAATAATAAAGATTTCTATGCTTCCCTAACAAAAAATGAAGGGCATTTTAAAAACATATATAAAGCAGCAAAAGATAAAAACTGTCGTTTAAAATATGTGGCAGAATTTGTGGATGGAAAAGCAAGTGTTGGGTTGCAACACATTGCTCCAGAGCATCCTTTTTATAATTTAGAAGGAAGTGATAATATTGTCTTATTTTTCACGGACCGATATCCAGAAAATCCATTGATTATAAAAGGTGCTGGTGCTGGTGCAGATGTAACTGCTTCTGGTATTTTTGCAGATGTAATTAGAATTGGAAATAAATAATACGGTTCCCTTTTTAGTAAGCGAGTAATTACTTACTAAAGCCAAATAGTGTAAAATTAAAAAAATGGATTATTTAAAAATATTTGCCCCTGCCACTGTTGCGAACGTATCCTGCGGATTTGATTCTTTGGGTTTTGCTGTAGCTGCTGTTGGAGACGATATGACGTTTACTAAAACAGCTAAAAAGGGTGTTTACATAACTAGTATTACAGGTGCTGAATTAAGTTATAATATTGATGAAAATGCAGCAAGTGCAGTTGTTAAGAAAATGCTACATACCGCAAATGCTAATTTCGGAATTGAACTCACAATTCACAAAGGTTTTTCTCCAGGAAGTGGACTCGGTAGTTCTGCCGCAAGTGCAGCAGGTGCAGCTTTTGGTGCAAACCAATTATTAGGAAATATTTATTCTACTTTAGAGCTTACTAAATTTGCAATGTTCGGTGAAGAAGTTGCCTGTGGAACCCAAATTGCAGACAATGTGGCTGCAGCAATTTATGGTGGTTTTGTATTGGTTAGAAGTTACGAACCTTTAGAAATTATAAAATTACCAGTTCCTAGTGAATTAAGGGTTGTGGCTATTCATCCACAAATAGCTATAAAAACAAAAGATGCTAGAGCTGTTTTACCAGCAAAAATAGCATTAAAAGATGCCGTTACGCAATGGGCAAATGTAGGTGGTTTAATTAGTGGTTTGTACACAGACAATTACAAACTCATTAGTAATTCATTAGTAGATGTTGTTGCAGAGCCTGCTCGTAAAACTTTAATTCCATTTTTTGACGAGGTAAAAAATAGTGCTCTAAAAGCAGGCGCTTTAGGTGCTGGAATTAGTGGTTCTGGACCCACCATTTTTGCGCTCTGTAAAGGTGACGAAGTCGCTAAGAAAGTCTATAATAGTATTCAAGAAAATTATAAAAATAGAGGAATTGATTTTGAAATGTTTATTTCAAAAGTGAATCCAGAAGGAATAAAAATTATATAACACGTATCGCTACAAATTTAATAAAACATTAAGTGCACTTGATGTGACCGCACATCTGCAGTTCAAGTGCATTTTAAGGAACAAAAAAAGAGTATCGAACGCCAAAAAATCATAACAATGCAGTATTACAGTTTACATCACAAATCGCCAATATCAACTTTTAAAAATGCAGTTGTGCAAGGTCTTGCAAAAGACAGAGGAATCTATTTTCCAGAAAACATTACACCGCTTTCTAAAGAATTTATTGCCAATATTTCTGAATATACAAATCACGAAATTGCTTACGAAGCAATACGGCAGTTTGTAGGTGATGAGATTCCAACTGAAAAACTAAAAGAAATTATTAAAAAAACGGTTTCTTTCGATTTTCCTTTGGTAGAAATTGATGATAATATTGCATCTTTAGAACTGTTTCACGGCCCAACGATGGCTTTTAAAGATGTTGGCGCAAAATTTATGTCGCAATGTTTAGAGTATTTCAACCAAGGAAATACAGAAGAAATTACGGTTTTAGTTGCTACTTCTGGAGATACCGGTGGCGCAGTTGCCAACGGATTTTTAGGAGCTAAAGGAGTAAATGTTGTGATTTTATATCCTTCAGGAAAAGTAAGCGATGTTCAGGAAAAACAATTGACAACTTTAGGACAAAACATTACAGCCTTGGAAGTTGACGGTGTTTTTGATGATTGCCAAGAGATGGTGAAAACTGCTTTTTTAGATACTGAAATCACCAAAAAACTAACCTCTGCAAACTCAATAAATATTGCACGATGGTTGCCACAAATGTTCTATTTTTTCTTTGCTTATAAAGCATTGCACAAAAAAAATAAAGACCTTGTGTTTTCTGTACCAAGTGGAAATTTCGGAAATATATGTGCAGGAATTATGGCTCAAAAATTGGGTTTACCAATTAAACACTTTGTGGCTTCTACCAATATAAATGATACCGTTCCTAAATATTTGGTTGCTGGTGAATATGATCCAAAACCTTCTAAAGCAACTATTTCTAACGCCATGGATGTTGGAAATCCCAGTAATTTTATCAGGATTCAAGAATTATTCAACAACGATTTAAAAGCTCTTAAAAGCGCGTTTTCTTCATACAGCTTTTCAGATGATGAAACCCGCGAAACCATGCAATTAATTTATAAAAATTCTGGTTATGTTGCAGATCCACACGGAGCTGTTGGATACTTAGGCTTAAAAAAATATGGCTTAAAAAAAAATGAATTTGGTGTTTTTCTTGAAACTGCGCATCCTGTTAAGTTTTTAGATGTTGTTGAAGAAACATTGCCTGTTAAAGTAGAAATTCCAGCACAAATTCAAAAAGTCATCAACAATAAAAAAGTGGCTATAAAAGTAACTAATTATCAGGATTTAAAAGATTTTCTAATAAAATAACACGAAGCGTACACTTTTATAAATTTAAATTTTAAAATCCTTTTTTTTTCGAATAAAGAATGTAGTTTTAGCGGTACTAAACTAAAA
>JBNMOF010000045.1:0-13491 GCA_051277175.1 Polaribacter sp. | reverse complement strand
AAAGAAAGTGGTACTATTTTTAATGCATCATTACTTATTGAATCTGGAATATTAAATTCAACGGCATCTTCAAAACGCATTCCCAACAACTCCATATAGGTTTTTGCAAACTTTAATTCTTCTTCAATGGGCACTAAATCTTTATTTCTTTGTTCTAAAACATAGCGATATACTTTAGATAATTTAGTGGTAAATTTTTCTGCTAAATTTGGGTTTTCACCAATTAAACTCGTTAATACATTTAAACTATTAAACAAAAAGTGTGGATCTAATTGGTTTTTTAAAGATTCAAACTTTGCTGTTTCTGTTTTAGCTACAATTTCTTGTTTTGTACTTTCTTGTTTTACAGAATTTTTCCATTGAATCATAAATCCTCTTGCATGTATAAATGCAGAGACTCCAAAAGAGAGAATGATGTAAAAAATGTGTTGCCAAAGATATGCTCCAGTAAAAAAACGATCTATATTATGACCAGAAATTAGAATAAAATTCACATAATCTATAAGTAAAACCACGGGAACTGTATACAAGACTGTAGTGACAATACCTGCCCAAATCCTTGTGTTCGTATGCTCGATCCAATCCCATTTATTACTTAAAGAATCATTAATAATACCCTGAGTAAACCCCAATCCAAAAGAATACATTGCAGATATTAAGAGCGAATAACCAATAGCTTTTAAAGAAAAATTTTGATTAATTAATGTGAATAATAACGCAAAGATGAGCGTAATTTTTAAGCTAACGATTACTCCTTCTTTAAACTGTCTTATGGCCACACTGCTATTAGAATTCATATTCAATATTATTTTTTTCTAAAATTTTATTTTTAAAGATACATCATTATCAGAAACCATAAACTTTGCATCCTCAAATTTTGGAGGACCAAAGTTCATAATATTATTAGAGGCACCATAAGCCTCTAGAGGCATTCCATTGGATTGAAAGTCCATTTTATCATTATTATTTTTATCATGATAACAAATAATTGCATATTCTCCAGCTGCAACGTTTTCAAAAATAACAATGCTTTTTCCAACTATAATTTTAGATTCTTTGCCTTGTATTGGTTTCTTTCTAAAATTAGATTTGTCATATAATGCGAATCCTACCTTTCCAGCATCTGACGTTATATTTACCACTGTTGCTGTAACTTTTTTATTTTGAGCGAGTATTGAATTTGAAATAAATAAGGCTGTTACTATTAAAAGGGCTACTATAAGTTTCATGATTTTAGTTTTAATGATTAATTATAGTACAAATATGCAACAGCACTTTCCGTTTTTAAATTAAATGGTACTGAGCTGTATTTTTTTTAGGATGAATGGTGTTTTTAGCACAGAATGAGATGATAACAACCAATCTTATTATCTATTTTTATATTTCTAAATTGTTAAAAAAGGATTATTTGCCGTTTATTTTGAGTTAATTACAACACAAAATCCAATTTTGTTTAAATTTGATAAAAATCATAAAAAAGAGAGATACTTTTGATTATACCTTTTAAAAAATATATACTTTAGCAGTATGATTACTTCAATAAAAAATAAATTATGTACTAAAATAGTTCCCAGTTTGCGCTTGCGCAACAGCCGTCGCTAATCTTTTATTAGTAACAAATAAAACTATTATAGTATCTAACCATTTATTTTTTTATCGTGAACCTTTCTTACAAAACATACTTATCAACGCTAGTTATTTTAAACGATAACCCTACAAATTTGCGTCGCAGTTTTCCGATGCGCCCTTTGGGTGCATAAAAATTCAAGAATTTAGGTGTGTCCGGTTCTACACTCAAACAAAGACAAGCTACTACTTTTAAAATATAAAAACTCAATACAATGAAAATTGTAATTGCAAACAAAGCACACAGCATATATGCAGAAATTATCTGCAATACCATAAAAGATGCTGCAGAAATAAGGGGAACTGGAATTGCAAAACGAAAACCTGCCTATATTATTCAAAAAATGGAAAATGGCAATGCAGTAATTGCACTAGATGGTAATAAATTTGCTGGCTTCTGTTACATAGAAGCTTGGGGACATGGAAAATTTGTAGCTAATTCTGGTTTAATTGTGCATCCACATTACAGAAATATTGGACTTGCAAAACAAATTAAACAGGTAATTTTTAAACACTCTAGAACAAAGTTTCCAGACGCAAAAGTATTTAGTATTACTACTGGTTTAGCAGTCATGAAACTGAATAGTGATCTTGGCTACAAACCTGTTACTTTTTCTGAGTTAACGGACGATCAAAGCTTTTGGGATGGTTGCCAAACCTGTAAAAACTTTGATATTTTAACACGAACTGAAAGAAAAATGTGCATGTGCACAGGCATGTTGTTTGACCCAAAAAACAATAATAAAACCGCTTCTAAAGAAATAAAAGAAAGTGTTTTTAAAAAATTAAAAAACATGAAACAGCAGTTGTTTCTTAAAAAAGAGAAAATATGAAAAAATTAGTAATTGCCTATAGTGGTGGTTTAGATACTTCTTATTGCGCCGTAAGTCTATCCAAAGAATATGAAGTGCATGCAGTTAGTATAAATACGGGTGGATTCACAGAAGAAGACATCAAACATATAGAAAGCAACGCTTATAAAATGGGGGTTTCTACTTATAAAAATATTGACGCAGTTGCTACTTTTTACAACAAAGTGGTAAAATATTTAATCTTTGGTAATGTCTTAAAAAACAACACATACCCACTTTCTGTAAGTGCCGAAAGAATTATTCAAGCAATTGAAATTGTTGAATATGCCAAAAGTATTGATGCAGCGTATATAGCGCATGGGAGCACTGGTGCAGGGAATGATCAAGTTCGTTTTGATATGATTTTTCAAACCTTAGCTCCTCATATAAAAATAATTACACCAATTAGAGATGGAAGTTTAACAAGACAAGAAGAAATAGATTACTTAAAGGCTGAAGGTGTTGATATGTCATGGGAAAAATCTAAATATTCTGTAAATAAAGGTCTCTGGGGAACAAGCGTTGGAGGAGTCGAAACTTTAAAATCAGAGCAACCTTTACCAAGCGAAGCCTATCCTTCTCAATTAAAAAAAGAGGGAGCGGAAAGGGTAATACTTACATTTAAAAATGGAGAGTTTATCGCTTTAAATGGTTCAGAAAATAAACCCGAAATAAATATTGAAAAACTAAATAATATTGCTTCTGCGTATGCAATTGGAAGAGATATTCATGTTGGTGATACTATTGTTGGTACTAAAGGAAGAGTTGGCTTTGAAGCTGCTGCGGCTTTAATTACGGTAAAAGCGCACCATTTATTAGAGAAACACACCTTAACTAAATGGCAACTGCAACACAAAGAGTATTTATCTAGTTTCTACGGAATGCACTTACATGAGGGTCAATATTTAGATCCTGTCATGAGAGATACAGAAGCTTTTTTACAAAGTTCTCAAAAAATGGTTTCTGGTAATGTTGTGGTTCGTCTAAAACCCTATCACTTTTCTTTAGATGGAATTGTTTCTAAACATGACTTAATGTCTAGTGAATTTAGCACGTATGGTGAAGAAAATAAGGCTTGGACCGCAGATGACGCAAAAGGTTTTATAAAAATTTTAGGAAATCAGAATAAAATATATCAACAAGTAAATTCTTAAATATGTTAGACATAGGAATCATTGGTGGAGCAGGTTTCACAGCGGGAGAATTAATACGATTATTATTAAATCACCCCGAAACAAACATCAATTTTGTCTACAGTACATCAAATGCTGGAAACAAAATTTATAAAGTGCATCAAGACTTAATTGGTAGTACAGAAATGAATTTCACCAATGAAGTTAACCCAGATATTGATCTGTTATTTTTATGCTTGGGTCATGGAAATTCAACTACTTTTTTAAATAAAAATATTTTTTCTAAGAATACAAAAATCATCGATTTAAGCAATGATTTCAGACTCCTTGATGATAAGAATTTTGGAGGAAAAGAATTTATATATGGCTTACCAGAGTTACAAAAAGAAACGATAAAAGGCGCAAAATACATTGCAAATCCTGGTTGTTTTGCAACTGCTTTGCAATTGGCCGTTTTGCCTCTGGCTTCAAACAGTTTGTTACATAATGATGTGCATATAAATGCAGTTACAGGTGCAACTGGTGCAGGAACAGCATTATCTGCAACGACACATTTTACCTATAGAGATAATAATTTTTCACACTATAAAGCATTTAACCATCAACATTTAGGAGAAATAAACCAGACCGTACAACAGTTGCAATCAAGTTTTAATTCTGAAATCAATTTTGTCCCCAATAGGGGGAATTTCTCTAGAGGGATATTTTCCACCACCTACACAAAATATGACGGTAGTATTGCAGCAGCAATAAAAATGTATAAAGCATATTATAAAGATGCAGCTTTTACATTTGTTTCTGACGAAGAAATTCATTTAAAGCAAGTAGTAAACACCAATAAGTGCTTGCTTCACCTAGCAAAACACGGAAATAAATTACTAATTACGAGTGTCATTGATAACCTTTTAAAAGGTGCTTCTGGTCAAGCCGTTCAGAATATGAATTTAATGTACGGGTTTGAAGAAACGCTAGGATTGCATTTAAAAGCAAGTTATTTTTAATATTCAAAAAGAACTTGAGACCATAACAACAACGTATAATTATGAAAGTAGCAATTATTGGAGCCGGAAGTTTAGGACAATCTATCGGAAATGGTTTATTGAAAAATAAGGTGGTTAGTTCTTTGTATTTAACAAGAAGAAATACAAATGCTATTCAAGGTTTTAACAAATATGGTGCAGTTATTCTAACGTCAGATAATAAGGAAGCTATTAAAAATTCTGATATTTTAATTTTTGCCGTTCAACCAAAACATTTAGAACACATCTTAAAAGATGTAAAATCACTGTTACATAATAAGCATATTTTAATTTCTGTAGTAACAGGATTTTCAATTGCAAAAATTGAGGCTATTGTTGGGGTCGATACATTTATTATTCGTGCAATGCCAAATACAGCAGCAGCTGTTGGGCAATCAATGACCTGCCTTTCGCCCAATACAAAAGGAAAAGATAAAATAGTATTCGCGAAAACTATTTTTAATAGTTTAGGAGTTTCTATGGAAATTCCCGAAGAACAATTGCAGGCTGCAACTGTTATTTGTGCTAGCGGAATTGCCTTCTGGATGCGCTTAATTAGGGCAACAACCCAAGGTGCCATTCAATTAGGTTTTGAAGCGCATGAAGCACACGAGTTAGCGGTGCAAACTTGTTTTGGGGCTGCCACTTTGCTGAAGGAATCGGGAAACCATCCAGAAGCCGAAATAGACCGCGTAACCACTCCTGGCGGTTGCACTATTGAAGGTTTAAACGAAATGGAGCACCAAGGATTGAGTTCCTCTTTAATCAAAGGGATCACTAAATCTTTTAATAAAATCAACCAAATAAAAAACTAAAAAGATGCCATTATTTAACGTTTACCCTTTATACGATGTTACACCAGTTTCTGCAAAGGGACTGTACATATATGATGAAAATAATGTGCCCTATTTAGATTTGTATGGTGGTCATGCTGTAATTTCTATTGGACACTCACACCCTAAATATGTAGCGGCGATTGCACATCAAGTTGCTACATTAGGCTTTTATTCAAATGCTATTCAGAACCCACTTCAAAAGCAATTAGCGGATAAGATTGAAGTTCTTTCTGGTTGTAAAGAATACGAATTATTTTTATGCAACTCTGGTGCAGAAGCAAATGAAAACGCTTTAAAGCTAGCCTCTTTTCATACAAATAAGAAAAAAGTAGTGGCTTTTAAAAACGGATTTCATGGAAGAACTTCTGCGGCTGTTGCTGCAACCGACAATTCTAAAATTATTGCTCCAATAAATTCACAACAAGAAGTTGAAATTTTAGAATTAGGAGATTTAATAGGTTTAGAGAAAGCGTTGAAAAAAAATGATGTTTGTGGGGTTATCATTGAATTTATTCAAGGTGTTGGTGGCTTAGATGAAAGTACCGCCGAATTTTACGAAGGTGCAGATGCCTTGTGTAAAAAATACAATACTTGTTTTATTGCAGATGAAGTTCAGTCTGGTTTTGGAAGAACTGGCGATTTTTTCGCTTTCCAGAAGTATAAGGTACGTCCAGACATTATTCCAATTGCAAAAGGAATGGGAAATGGTTTTCCAATTGGTGGCATTTTAATTCATCCTTCAATTAAAGCTTCTTTTGGTTTGCTAGGAACAACTTTTGGCGGAAATCATTTGGCTTGCGTTGCTTCTTTAACTGTTTTAAATGTAATTGAAGAAGAAAATTTAATGCAAAATGTGAAAGAAATTTCAACTTATTTTATGGAAAAAGCCAAAACAGTTCCCAAGTTAAAAAAAGTAAAAGGACGTGGATTAATGCTAGGCTTGGAATTTGATTTTCCAATTGCAGATATTAGAAAAAAGCTAATTTATACCCACAAGATTTTTACCGGAAGTGCTAAAAATCCGAATGTAATTCGAATTCTTCCTTCTTTAACTGTTAAAAAAGAACATATTGACATTTTTTTTAGTGCTTTAATAAGCGAACTAAACTAAGTTTTATTGAATAATATTGAAACCTATTTTGACTAAAAGCTGCGAATATAGTTTCAAGATCTAAACAAAAGTATATGAAGAATTACACCTCTATAAAGGATATTGACAATATAAATTCTTGGATTGAAGAAGCCAAGGAAATGAAAGCAAATCCTCTAAAAAATATTGAATTAGGAAGAAATAAAACTTTAGGATTGTTGTTTTTTAATGCAAGCTTACGAACGCGTTTAAGCACTCAAAAAGCAGCTTTAAATCTAGGAATGAATGCTATTGTTCTGAATGTTTCTGGAGATGCTTGGGGTATTGAATTCGGAGATGGAACCATAATGAATGGCACCACTGCAGAACATATTAAAGAAGCAGCAGCAGTAATTTCGCAGTATTGCGATGTTATTGCTGTTAGAGCTTTTCCTACATTGACAGACAAAGAAAAAGACGAATCTGAACACGTATTAACCTCTTTTGTAACATTTTCTTCCGTACCATTAATAAATATGGAAAGTGCGACTGAACATCCTTTACAAGGCTTAACAGATGCAATTACCATTTCAGAGAACACCGCAAAAAAGAAACCAAAAGTAGTTTTAAGTTGGGCGCCACATGTAAAAGCTTTGCCTCATGCTGTTGGAAATAGTTTTGTCCAAGCGATGCAAAAAATGGATGTAGAATTTGTAATTGCAAATCCAAAAGGATATAATTTAAATCCGGAAATAACAAAAGATATCCCTATTTATCACAATCAAGATGAAGCTTTTAAAAATGCTGACTTTATATACACCAAAAACTGGAGCTCGTATGAAGACTACGGAAAAACAGAAAACATATATTCTGATTGGATGATTACCAAAGAAAAACTAGGAAACGCTAAATTTATGCATTGTCTTCCAGTAAGAAGAAATGTTGTGGTAGAAGATGCTGTTTTAGACAGTGACAATTCTTTAGTAATAGCGCAAGCAAATAACAGAACTTATGCTGCACAATTGGTTTTGAAAAAAATATTAGAAAATATATAAATTCTTTACTAGGAATAACGCAATCCTCTTATTATCGAAGAGATGAAATCATCTTAAGAAATTTTAGGGCTTACTTGCACTGAGAGATACTAAAAAAAATGGAAAAATTATCAATCATAAAAATTGGAGGAAATATTATTGAAGACGAAACTTCTTTACATACTTTTCTGAAATTATTTTCTAAGTTAGAAGGAAATAAAATTTTAGTACATGGTGGAGGAAAACGCGCAACACAGATGGCATCAAGATTAGGTATCATCTCTAAAATGATAGATGGCAGACGTATTACAGATGCTGAAACCTTAGACGTCATTACGATGGTTTATGGCGGTTTAATCAACAAAAATATAGTTGCAAAACTACAGGCACTTCATATCAATGCAATAGGTTTAAGTGGTGCTGACGCAAACAGTATTCAGTCAACTAAAAGACCAGTTATAGAAATTGATTATGGTTTTGCTGGTGATGTAAATGAAGTTGCTTCGAGTGCTATTGATAAACTGATTAAAGCAGGTTTTACTCCAGTTTTTTGTGGAATTACACATGACGGAAATGGACAATTGCTAAACACAAATGCAGATACAATTGCGAGTCAGGTTGGGATTGGCATGAGTGAAATTTATGAAACCTCTATCTATTATTGTTTTGAACTGAATGGTGTTTTAAGCGACATTAATAATAAAAAATCAGTAATTAAACACATTAATTCTAAAACCTATCAAGTATTGTTAGAAGACGGAATTATTGCGAATGGGATGTTACCAAAACTAGAAAATTGTTTTGAAGCATTAAAAAACGGAGTATCCGAAGTTAAAATGGGTAATATTTCTATGTTGACAAAAGAAAACGAGTTGTTCACAACAATCACCTTATAAAATGAAGATGAAAAAATTAACAGAAAACGCAATTTCACTTTTAAAAAAGTTGATTGAAACACAATCATTTTCTTCAGAAGAAGAAAATACTGCAAAACTTATTGAAGGTTGGTTTACTGAAAACAAAATCCCGTTTAAAAGAACTGAAAATAATATTTGGGCAACCAATAAATATTTTGATAAAAGCAAACCAACACTGCTATTAAACTCTCATCACGACACCGTTAAACCAAACTCTGCCTATACAAAAAATCCCTTCAAAGCGATTGTTGAAGATGGAAAACTATATGGTTTAGGAAGTAATGATGCTGGTGGATGTTTGGTGTCTTTAATAGCAACTTTTACTAATTTTTACGCACACAAAAATTTAAATTATAATTTGGTAATTGTAGCCTCCGCAGAAGAAGAAAATAGCGGTTGCAATGGTTTAAATAGTATGCTTTCGATAATTCCGCACATTGATGTTGCGATTGTAGGCGAACCCACTTTAATGAATTTAGCGGTTGCAGAAAAAGGATTGGTTGTTTTTGACGCAGTTGTTGAAGGAACTCCAAGTCATGCTGCTCATCCAAATAATAACAATGCAATTTATAATACGATTGAAGTTCTACAATGGTTTAAAGATTTTAAGTTTGAGAAAACCTCTGTAGCTTTAGGAGACGTAAAAATAACGGTTACACAAATTGCTGCAGGTTCGCAGCACAATGTGGTTCCTGCGCATGTAGATTTGGTAGTAGATGTTCGTGTAAATGATGCCTACTCTAATCAAGAGATTGCAGCTATTTTACAAGAAAAATCACCCTGCACGAAAATTACTGCTAGAAGTCTACGATTAAATTCCTCTGCCATTCCTACAAATCACGATTTGGTAAAAGCAGGAATTGCAATGGGAAGAGAAACTTATGGTTCTCCTACCTTATCAGATCAAGCAGTGTTAAGCTGTCCGTCTTTAAAATTAGGCCCCGGAGATAGTACCCGTTCACATTCTGCTGACGAATTTATTTATTTGGCAGAAATTGAAGAAGGAATTAAGATTTATATTGAATTGTTGAATAGAGTAATTGTTTAAAAAATTAAAATAACAAAACGTCATAACGAGGAAGATATGACGAAGTTATCTCACTTTAGATAAAAGGGATTGCTTCGTTCCTCACAATGACAATAAAATATAAAATATGAAACTTTGGGACAAAGGATTTTCAATAGACAAACAAATAGAAAAATTTACCGTTGGTAATGATAGAGAAATTGACATGCACATTGCAAAATATGACGTTCAAGCTTCTTTAGCACACGCAATAATGCTAAAATCTATCGGTATTATTACTGCGGTTGAATTGAATGATTTAAAAAGAGGTTTACAAGAATTAGCCAACGATATCGAAAATGGAACCTTCACTATTGAAGCATCCTTTGAAGATGTGCATTCAAAAATTGAATGGGAATTGACCAATAAATTAGGTGAAGTTGGTAAGAAAATTCACACTGCTCGCTCCAGAAATGATCAAGTTTTAGTTGCGCTTCAATTGTATTACAAAGAAAATTTAGCGCTTATCAACGATAAAACAAGAACACTTTTTGATACACTTTTAAGTCTGGCAGAAACCCACAAAGAAAGCTTACTACCTGGTTATACACATTTACAAGTGGCCATGCCTTCGTCATTCGGATTGTGGTTTTCTGCCTACGCAGAATTATTAATTGACGATGTGTATATGTTAAACGCAGTTTCTAGAGTTGTAGACCAAAATCCTTTAGGTTCTGCGGCTGGATACGGAAGCTCTTTCCCTATTGACAGAGAATTAACCACAAAGGAACTGCACTTTGCTACTTTAAAATACAATGTAGTTGCTGCCCAATTAAGTAGAGGAAAAAGCGAACGTGCTATCGCTTCTGCCTTAGGAGGCTTGTGTAACACCATGTCTCGATTTGCCATGGATGTTTGCCTGTATATGAGTCAGAATTTTAATTTCATTTCTTTTCCAGATGAATTAACAACAGGAAGTAGTATTATGCCGCACAAGAAAAATCCTGATGTATTTGAATTGATTCGTGGAAAATGCAATAAAATTCAGGCCTTACACACAGAAATGCTCTTGATTACCAACAATTTACCAACAGGTTATCACAGAGATTATCAATTATTGAAAGAAAATATTATCAATGCTTTTGAAGATGTGAAAGATATTTTAGATATTTTCAACTATTCCATTCAACAAGTTATTGTAAAAGAGATTGATTTAAATGATGAAAAATATCAGTATTTATTTACAGTAGATAGCATCAATAATCTCGTAATTGAGGGAACGCCTTTTAGAGAAGCATATAAACAAATTGGTGATCAAGTACAAGCGGGAACTTACAAACCAGATTTAGGAAAACAACACTCTCATACAGGAAGTATTCATAATTTGAGTTTAGATAAAATTAGACAGAAATACCCAAAATAATCAACATTTGGTTGCCTCAGACTCTTATTCAATTGCAAACGATCGAACTAAGCTTGTCTCAATTCAATAAAAAAGCAGTTATTTTTCAATAACTGCTTTTTTTATAATGCTTAATTAAGCTAATTTGATTTTTTAAAATACTTTAAAGGCACAAACAACATACCAAAGCATTGACTTTCCTCTTTCCCCATATTTTTATGATGAATTTTGTGTGCTTTTCTCAAACCTTTTAAATATCTACTATTTGTGTTTTTAAACCATTTAAAACGCTGATGAATTAACACATCGTGTATCAAGAAATACGCAATTCCATACCCTAAAATACCTAAACCCATGTATGCTAAATAAGCGTATCCTGCAAATGAACTGAAATAAAACAAAAGCATGCTTGGTATAGCAAATATTACAAAAAAAGCATCATTCTTTTCGAATCCCTTATATTTTGGCTGATGATGATCTTCATGCAGAAACCAGCCGAAACCGTGCATTACGTATTTATGTGTGCACCAAGAAACCCCTTCCATTGCAAAAAAAACTACCAAAGTAATTATAGCAAACAGCATCTTATATCATTTTTAATTTATACTTCACATAACTTCTTGCATACAAATTAATCTTCATTGGGTCAGAAATTCGAATTCTTGTATCCATTATTTTTTCTGAAGGAATATCATTTAGTTTTTTAAGTAATCTTCTGTAATATCTATATGCCATATAAACGCCAAACTTAGCCTCAACTGGCAGTTTTAAAATTCCATTTTTAAAAGCATAATCAAAATCTGCCTCAATTTCATCAATAATTAATTGTTTAGACTCCGTATCTAGTTTCCCTAAATCTATATTCGGAAAATAAGAACGATTTAAAACCTCGTAATCATCTTTTAAATCTCTTAAGAAATTCACTTTTTGAAAAGCAGATCCCAAACGCATAGCTGCATCTTTTAAACGATTGTACATTTCAATATCGCCATTTACAAATACTTTTAGACACATCAAACCAACGACATCTGCAGATCCATATATGTATTCATCATACTCGGCTTTTGTAGTGTATTCTGTCTTGTGTAAGTCTGCTTTCATACTTTTTAAGAAAGCTTGTACCATTTCATCAGGAATATTATATCTATTTACAGTCTGTTGAAACGAATTTAAAATAGGATTTAAACTAATTCCATGTTCTCTAGCAAAATAGTAGTCACGCTCAAAATGCGTTAAAAGTAATTCCTTATCATAGTCATGAAAAGTATCTACAATTTCATCTGCAAAGCGAACAAAACCATAGATGTTATAAATATCTGTCCTTATTTTTGGGGACAATGTATTTACAGCCATAGAAAAAGAGGTACTGTATTTTTCAGTAACCAATTTACTACAGTCATTAGAAACAGTGTCAAATAACTCTTTCATATTACTATTTATTTTTTTTAATTAACTCTGATGCAATTTTCCCAGAAATTAGTGCTGGCGGAACTCCTGGACCAGGAACCGTTAATTGTCCTGTAAAATACAAATTATTTACTTTACTACTCTTAATTTGTGGTCTTAAAAAGGCAGTTTGTAATAATGTATTTGCCATTCCGTATGCATTTCCTTTATAAGAGTTGTACTCTTCTTTAAAATCATTTACACAAAAGGACTTATTAAATAGTACATGTTTTTTAACATCTTGATTTGTTAATTTCTCAAATCTATCTAAAATTTTATGAAAATACGCTTCTCTTAGCTCGGCTGTATCTTCTATCCCTGGTGCTAAAGGAATCAAGAAAAAACCAGCTTCTTTACCTTCTGGCGCAGAAGTTTCATCTGTCATTGAAGTAAAGTTAGCATAGAATAATGGGTCTGTTGGCCATTTGGGATTGTCATAAATTTCTTCTGCATGTAAATCAAAGTCTGTGTCAAAAAACAGCGTATGGTGACTTGCATTTTTAATTTTTTTATCAAAACCTACATAAAACAGCAGAGAGGATGGGGCAAATATTTTTTTGTCCCAATATTTTTCTGAATACTGTCTTAAATGCTCATCTAATAAAGTTTCTGTATGATGATAATCTGCACCACTTAAAACCAAACTCGTTTTAATCTCTTTTCCATTAACCAGTATTGCGGATACATTTTTATCTGCATCTGTTACAATTTTTTCAACATTCGCATTCACCTCAAAATGAACACCTAGAGAAGTTGCCAAAGAAACCATACCCTCTACAACTTTATACATTCCTCCTCTTGGATGCCAGGTACCTAAGCCAAAATCTGCATAATTCATAAAATTATAAAATGCGGGCGTATTGCTAGGTTTTGCACCTAAAAATAATACAGGAAATTCTAAAATTTTGATTAATTTACTACTTTTTATATTTTTTCTTACTTGTTTCCTAATCGTAGAAAAGAATTGAGTAACTCTTGTAATCGTTGTGGTTGTTACTAATTCTAAAGGAGAAATTCCTGGTTTATAAACTAAGTCTAAAATAGCTGTTTCGTAATTTGATTTTGCAGAATCTAAAAAAGTCTTTAAATGTTTTGCGCTTCCTTTTTCTTCCGATTCGAACATTTTATAAATATCCTCTAAATTTTCAGAAA